>DASPKD010000061.1:0-35327 GCA_035628275.1 Caulobacteraceae bacterium
CCACCGGGCCCAGGTCGTTGATCGCCACCACCTGGATGTCCCGGCGGCCGTGCTCGGCGATGGAACGCAGAACCAGGCGGCCGATGCGGCCGAATCCGTTGATGGCGACGCGAAGGGTCATGGGCTGTTCAGTCCTGTCAGGTCGGGCTTGCGCGGAAGTGTCGCGCGGCGTGTGGAACGCCGCGCGTGTCGCGCCCGTAAACTGTCAAGTCAACCCCTCGTTCCCGTCACATCGGGTTTCGGAATTCGCAAGCGGGCCTTGGGACCGAGCGCAAAAGAAAGGGGCGGACCTCGGGAGGTCCGCCCCAGTCGCATCATCGAGAATAAGGCGCGGAGACGGCAGACCGGCAGGGCGCCGGTCTCAAGTCGGGGGGGGCGTCGCCGCCTCCGCAATCCGACAACGTGCGTTTCGACGGATCGGTTCCGACGCTCCCGCACTTTTTTCATTTTTCTTCGCCGGGACGACAGTCGTCTTCCGGAACGGCGGTCGAGAGCGGCGCGTTCGACTCTCCGACAGCAGCGGAGACGACCATGCATCCCGCCCGCGAGGCCCTCGCCGGCAACGCCCTGTATCCGCCGCAGGCGGCCAGGCCCCGCCGGTTCAAGCGGCGGCTGGCGGCCCTGCTGGCGGTGACGGCGATCACGGCCGTCTACGCCGCCCACGACCTTCTGAGGAACCACGTCCACGTCGCCGAGAACGCGCGCGACCCCGGTGAGGCGCCGCTGCCGCCGCACCCGCTGCGCGCCGTGCTCGACCACGGGTGAGAGGAACGACCATGACCCACACCGACCACACCAGCCCCCACGACGAAGCCGCGAACGCGGTGCACGAAGGCCGTCCGGTCGAAGCCCAATACGCCAAGCAGGGGCGCGGCGGCGGGCGGATCGTCTGGGTGCTGGCGATCGGCCTGATCCTGGCGGCGCTGGCCACCTTCGGCTTCTGGGCGATGAAATCCGACGATCTGGCCTCGGCCGACCCCAACATCGGCCGCCAGGTGTCCGACGCGCGCACCTTCTCGCAGGACGAGCCGACGGTGAAGCAGTCGCCGTCGCAGGACCCCTCCGCCGCCTCGCGCGGCTCGACTGCGGACAGCTACGGCGACAATCGCGCGCCGGGGACGTGATCTCAGCGTCAGCTGTCATCCCGGAAGCGGCGGAGCCGCCATCCGGGATGACGATGCTGGCTTACGCCGCTTCCTTCGCCCGGGCGGGGTGGAAGAACAGCGCCTGGCCGATGGCGGCCTTCACCGTCTCGGGCTGGAACGGCTTGGTGATCAGGAAGGTCGGCTCCGGCCGCTCGCCGGTCAGCAGGCGCTCGGGGAAGGCGGTGATGAAGATCACCGGCACGTCGATGCGCTGGAGGATGTCCTTCACCGCGTCGATGCCCGAGGAGCCGTCCGCCAGCTGGATGTCGGCCAGCACCAGTCCCGGCTGCTTGCGGGCGACAGCGTCCACCGCCTCGTTGTGGGTGGCGGCGATGTCGACCACCTGGTGGCCGAGCTCGCGCACCAGCGCCTCGATGTCGGCGGCGATAACCGGCTCGTCCTCGATGATCAGCACGTCGGTGGCCAGCTCCGCGTCGATCTCGGTCTGGGCCATGGAGATCAGCCGCTCGACCTCGTCCACGTCGGTGTCGAGGATCTGGGCGGCTTCGGAGGGGGTGAAGCCCTCCAGCGCGGTCAGCAGGAACGCCTGGCGCGAGCGGGGCGGGATGCGCAGCAGCCGTCGCGCGGCGTCGTCGCCGGCGTGGGCGATGGTGTCTTCGCTCTCGAGCTGGGCGCCGGTGGAGACCCAGATGGCGTGGAACACGTGATAGAGCGCCACTCGCGGCGTCATGTGCGCCTCGAGCACGCGCTCGCCCGCGGCCAGCGCTTCCAGCGCCACGCGGACGTAGTTGTCGCCGGTCGCCTGATCGCCGGTGAGAGCGCGGGCGTAACGGCGCACGTAAGGCAGGTGCGGCGCCAGTCTGGCGAGAAGACCCATGTGATTGTACCCCGACGGTGACGACTGATGACGACGCGCGGACGGGCGCTCCCAAAGGGCGAACCCCGCCGCTACCGACCGAAAACGCGGCTCGGCGGCGAAGGTTCCTCGCCTAAATGCGCAAGCTTCGCCATATTATTGTTCGCCGAGGGAACCGATGGAAGGGGTTCGCGTTTGGACGAAACACGGGTTCCAAGTCGGGCGCGTGCGGCAAGCCCGCTCGCGAGTGGAAGCATGATCGATCAAAACGAGACGGTGAGCCGGCCCATGGGCGCAGACGAGGACGGTTCGCTGGACGAAGCCCGCCTGCGCCAGCAGGCGATCGGGGTGAAGCTGCGCCAGATGTTCGACCAGGTGGTCGGCGAGCCCGTCCCCGACGAGTTCCTGGACATTCTCCGCCGCGCCGACGAGCGCACCGCCGGAGGGCGTAACTGATGAGGGCTGCTCGCGCCGACTCGGCTGACGACGCAGCTTTCAAACGCGAACTCGTCACCCTTATCCCCCACCTCCGCGCCTTCGCCCGCACGCTGTGCGGCGATCCGGCCGCGGCCGACGACCTGGCCCAGGACGCGATGCTGAAGGCGTGGGACGCCCGCGCCAGCTTTCAGATGGGCACCAACATGAAGGCCTGGACCTTCATGATCCTGCGCAACCAGTTCTATTCCGAGAAGCGCCGGTCCTGGCGCCAGTCTCAGCTGGACCAGGAGGCCGCCGAACGCACCCTGGTGGCCGCCGACGATCCGGAAGCGCCGGTGGCGCTCGACGAACTGCGCCTGGCTCTGGCCAGCCTGCCTGCCGAGCAGCGCGAAGCCCTGGTTCTGGTCGGCGCCGGCGGATTCGCCTACGAAGAGGCCGCCGACATCTGCGGCTGCGCGGTCGGCACGGTGAAGAGCCGGGTCAGCCGCGCGCGGCGGGCCCTGCAGGCGGCGCTGGAAACCGGTCGCTACGACCGCGACGGCGCCCCGGCCGGCGACGCCATGGGCGCGATCCTGGCCGACGCCGAGCGTCTGAGCGGAGCCAGATAAGGGGGGCGGGTGAGCCCGTTCAGAAGCAGTTCCCGGAGCGGTCGGTTCGCCACCATCCGCTTTCGGCTGGCGACCGCCATGGCGCTCGCCCTGCTGCCCGTGCTCGTGCTCAGCCTGATCCAGTCGTCGAACTCCTATCGGCGCGAGCTGGAGCACCAGCGCACCGATCTTCTGCTCAGCGCCGAACGCAGCGCCGCCACCGCCCAGGCGCGGCTGGAGAGCGCGGTGGTCATGCTCCAGACCCTGCGGCCGGAGTCGGTCGGCCTCTACTGCGTGCCGCGCCTTCGCGACCTGGTTCAGCGCGTGCCCGGCTACGAGGCGCTGATCCGCTACAACGCCGAGGGGCGGGTGGTGTGCGCCAGCGGCACCACGCCCTATCAGGCGCTGGGCGCCTCGTCGGACTGGTTCTCGCGCCTGCGTGCGGGCGAGGACACGGTGCTGTCGCGCAGCCCGCCCGGGGTCCACGCCCGCGAAGCCGCCCTGCTCGCCGCGGTGCGCGCCGAGCGGCCGCTCGGGGACTACGACGGCGCCTTCGTCGCGGTCATCCCGCTCTCGGCGCTGCGCCCTTCGCTGACCGACCGCGCCCTGCCCCAGGGCGCCGAGGTTGCCCTGACCGACGCGCAGGGGCGGGTGCTGACCGCCACCCGGCGCGCCGCCTTCGCCGAAACCGCCCAGGACTGGACCGCGCGGGCCCGTCGGCAGGGGTCGTCGATCTTCTACGCCCGCGACGCTGACGGCGACCGGCGCGTCTACGCCGGCGCGCCGCTGACCGGCCAGGACGTCTATGTGCTGCTGTCGGCCCCGTCACGGGGGCTGTTCTCCTGGGCGCGGGTCAACCCGTTCGCCACCTTCGTTCTGCCGCTGCTGGCCTGGCTGACGGCGGTGGCGGCGGTGCTGATCGTGTCGGAGCGCGTGGTGATCCGCTGGCTGGGCTATCTGGAGCGTATCGCCTCGATCTACGCCAAGGGTCGCTTCACCGTGCGCCCGGTGCAGGCGCGCAACGCGCCGCTGGAGATCCGCAACCTGGCCCAGACCCTGGACCAGATGGCCGACGCCATCGACGCGCGCGACGCGTCGCTGCGGGAAAACATCGCCTACAAGGACGCGCTGATGCGCGAGATTCACCACCGGGTGAAGAACAACCTGCAGGTGATCTCGTCCCTTCTTAACATGCAGCAGCGTTCGCTGACCGATCCGGCCGCCCGCGCGGCGATGAGCGACACGCGCCAGCGGATCACCGCCCTGTCGCTGATCTACCGCGCGCTCTACCAGAGCCCCGACCTGAAGCGCGTCGACGTGCGCGCCTTCCTGGAGGAGCTGATCCAGCAGCTGGTGGCCGGCGACTCCGGCCGAGGCCCGCTGGTGCGCACCGAGCTGGACGCCGACACCCTGGTGATCGACCCCGACAAGCTGGCGCCGTTGGCGCTATGGGCGGTGGAGGCGATCACCAACGCCCAGAAGCACGCCTTCGAGAGCCGAGGCGGAACCCTGCGGGTCCGCTTCAAGGTCGCGGGCGCGGAAAGCCGGCTGGAGGTCGAGGACGACGGCCCCGGCGCGGGCGCCGCGGGCGCACAGGGGGTCGGCCGCACCCTGATGACCGCCTTCGCCCGGCAGCTGCGGGGATCGGCCGAAATCGTGGAGGCGCCGGCGGGCGGAACCCTGGCCCGGCTGGTGTTTCCGACCCCCGAGGCGGCCGAGCCCGCCTGGCCCGCGCCGCTCACCCCGCCGGTTTCTCCGACCTCGCCCGAGAACGGGGGGAACCAGGCCGCCGCATGAGCCGTTCTCCCCGGCGCGAAACAGGAGTGATCTCCATGCGGAAATTGTTCGTTCTCTTGGCCGCCGCGGCCGCTCTCACGACCGCCGCCTGCAACACCATCGCCGGCATGGGCCGTGACGTTGAGGCTGCCGGCAACGCCGTGGAAGACACCGCCAACGACGCCAAGTAAGCAGCCGAGGCGGCCCTTCGGCCGTCGAAGCAAGAACCACGGAAACCCCGCCGGCTCCCCCCGGCGGGGTTTTTCGCGTCCGTTCACCGGCTGAAAAGGCGAGTTCCTCGACAAGCCGGTGGTCGCTCGCGCTTGCTCCGGCGACGCGCGTTTGCGACTAAGGATTTCGCCTGTGACGAGAGGGAACGAGCGGATGGGCCTTTGGCGGCGGATCGGGCGTGAGATGCGCTTCGGCAAGGGGCTATCGCGCACGCTCAAGCCGCTGAAGACGATCGCGGCGAACTCGCCCGTGCTGGTCAGCGACGACTTCGAGGCCGCGGTCGACGCCCACGCCGACAAGGTCGCGATCGTGTTCGAGGACCGCGAGGTCACCTATCGCGAGCTCGACGCCATGGCCAACCGCTACGCCCACTGGGCCAAGGGCCGGCGGATCGGGCGCGGCGAGAAGGTCGCCCTGATGATGCCGAACCGGGTCGAGTACCTGGCGATCTGGCTGGGTCTGTCCAAGGTCGGCATCGTCACCGCCCTGATCAACAACAACCTGACCGGCGCGGCGCTGGCGCACTGCATCGCCATCTCCGGCGCACACCACGTGCTGACCGACTTCGAGACCTTCGAGGCGGTCGAGGACGTCCGCCACCAGCTGCCGAAAAGCATGTCGCTGTGGGTGCTTGGCCTGCGCAGCAGCGACGAGACCAGCGACCGGCGCGGGCTGGACACCGCGGTCAAGGGCGCCAGCGGCGTGCGCCCGGACAAGTCGGCGCGGCTGGACATCACCGCCGGCGACACGGCGCTGTACATCTACACCTCGGGCACCACCGGCCTGCCCAAGGCCGCCAAGATCACCCACGCTCGGGCGCAGCGGTTCATGCGCGCCTTCGCCGGGGCGACCGCCGCCAAGCCCGGCGATCGCATCTACTGCGTGCTGCCGCTCTACCACTCGACGGGCGGGCTGTGCGGGGTGGGCGCGGCGCTGCTGTCGGGCGCGACCCTGGTGCTGCGCAAGAAGTTCTCCGCCTCGCATTTCTGGCCCGACGTGGTCGAGAAGCGCTGCACCATGTTCGTCTACATCGGCGAGCTGTGCCGTTATCTGGTCAACCAGCCGGAGCACGAGCTGGAGCGGGGGCACAAGCTGCGGCTGGCGTTCGGCAACGGCATCCGGCCCGAGGTCTGGACCACCTTCCAGACCCGCTTCGGCATCCCGGAGATCCTGGAGTTCTACGGCTCCACCGAGGGCAACGTCTCGGTGTTCAACTTCGACGGCAAACCGGGGTCGATCGGGCGCATTCCGCCCTACCTGCGCAAGCGCTTCAACGTGAAGCTGGCGCAGTTCGATTTCGACAGCGAGGAGCCCGCGCGCGGCGCCAACGGCTTCTGCATCGAGTGCCGGCCGGGCGAAATCGGCGAGGCGCTGGGCATGATCGACCCGAACGACCACCGCTTCGCCTTCACCGGCTACGCCGACAAGGCCGCGTCGGAGAAGAAGATCCTGCGCGACGTGTTCGCCCGCGGCGACGCCTGGTTCCGCACCGGCGACCTGATGCGCCAGGACTCCGAGGGCTATTTCTACTTCGTCGACCGGATCGGCGACACCTTCCGCTGGAAGGGCGAGAACGTCTCCACCACCGAGGTCGCCGAACGCGTCGCCGGCGCGCCCGGCGTGCTGGAGGTGACCGTCTACGGCGTGCCGGTGGACGGGGCGGACGGCAAGGCCGGCATGGCATCGCTGGTGGTCGAGAAGGGCTTCAGCCTGGACCGGCTGGCCGAGCACGTCGATCACGACCTGCCGCGCTACGCCCGCCCGCTGTTCGTGCGCATCCAGTCGGACATCGAGACCACCGGCACCTTCAAGTACCGCAAGATGGATCTGGTCGCCGACGGCTTCGACCCCGGCCGCACCACCGACAAGCTGTACTTCCGCGACCCGGAGAAGGGCTTCGTCAAGCTGACGCCCACCCTCTTCAAGAAGATCGCGACGGGTCAGATCAAGCTCTAGGCGGTCCGGCGAAACCGAATCGGCGGCCTTGCGGTTCTTCAGCGGCTGGACCAGCCGCTGAAGGAAAGCCGAACCATGTCCTCCGCCGAACCCGTGACCGATCACGACCAAATCCGCCGCTGGGCCGAACAGCACGGCGGACGTCCCGCCAAGGTCGATACCGGCGGAGAGGGCGGCATCCTGCGGCTCGACTTCGCCGAGAAGGACGACAAGCTCGACGAGATCAGCTGGGAAGAGTTCTTCGAGATCTTCGAGGACAACGACCTGGCCCTGCTGATCCAGCCGGACGGCGACAGCCGGTTCAACAAGTTCGTGTCGCGCCCCAAGGACGCCCGTCAGTAAAGAAAAGCCGGCCGGGGTTTCCCCCGGCCGGCTCCAGCCCCCGCTTAACGGTACGTGCGTCAGAACTGGACGCGGAGCGTCGCCCCGTAGGTGCGCGGCGCGCCCAGGAAGGCGTTGTAGGTGTTGGTGTCGAACGTCGGGTTGTAACCCGGAGCGTAGGGGTAGAAGGCCGAGCCCTGCAGCGGGGCGTTGAACACCACCTGCTTGTAGGTCTCGTCGGTCAGGTTCTGGCCCCACAGCTCCAGCGTCCACGACTCGTCCGCCGCGCCGAAACCGATCCGGCCGTTGAGCAGGGTCATCGCGCCCTGTTCGCCTTCCGCCAGCAGGTCCGACTTGGTGTTGTACTCGGAGGTGTACTTGGCCGACAGGTTGCCGAGGAAGCGGAACGCGCCGTAGTCGCGGTCGTAGTTCAGCGCGCCCGTCACCGACCATTCCGGCGCGAACGACATGGTGCTGCCGGGCAGCAGGCTCAGCGGGTTGAACCGGCTGGGATCGGAGAAGTCAGCCGCGGTGAAGTTCCCGTACTCGGTCTTGGCGTAGGTCAGGCCGCCCTGGAACGACAGGCCTTCGACCGGAGAGAACCAGAACACGTCGGCGTCGACACCGGTCGAGGTCACTTCCGGGATCGACTCCACCACGAAGGTGGTGCCCAGGAAGGTGTTCAGCTGGAAGTCTTCGTAGACCTGGTGGAACACCGTGGCGTTCAGCAGCAGCGAGCCGTTCAGCCAGTCGGTCTTGGCGCCCACCTCGTAGCTGTTCACCGTCTCGGCCGGGAAGAAGGTCGAGCTTTCCGGCACCACCGGCAGCGGCACCAGGGCCGTCGCGCGCTGGGTGCGATCCAGGTTGTAGCCGAAGCCCTTGTAGCCGCGCGCGTAGGATGCATAGGCCATGAAGTCTTCGTTGAACCGGTATTGCACCTTGGCCGTGCCGGTCCAGGCGTCTTCCTCGTGGCTCTGGTTGGTGGTCAGGTTGTTGAAGTTCGGGTTCGAGCTGGGAAGGCAGGCGAGCGCGATCGCCGTGCCGGCCAGGCTGGTCAGAGCCGGAGCCGGACCGGCGCCGCGGCCGGCCAGCGCCGCACCCACCTGGGCCGAGTTCGCCAGCAGGGCGCCGCAGCCGGCGCCGCTGTCGGAGTTGGTGAACTTCGACACCACCGACTTCTCGTCCTTGGTCCAGCGCAGGCCGAGCGTCAGCTCCAGCTGCTCGGTGACGGCGAAGGTGTTGTTGGTGAAGAAGGCGAGGGTGGTGGAGTCCTGGTTGTAGGTGTCGACGTAGCCTTGACCGGGCACGAAGGCCTGGCCCAGGCCCTGCGCGGCGCCGTTGGCTTCGTTGATGAAGTTGAAGCCGTTGGCGGTGGAAGGCGCGGTGAAGCCGAGGCGGGTCGCCATGGTCGCGACGTAGTTGATGATCGCCGTCGACCAGTAGAGCTCGTAGTCGGCGCCGTACAGGATGCTGTCGCGGCGGCCCAGTTCTTCGTCGGCGTAGAAGCCGCCGACCAGCCAGTTCAGCCGACCGGCTTCGCCGGCCAGCCGGACTTCCTGGCTGAGCGTGTCGAACTCGGCGGTGTTGTTGCCGTTGTTCGGACGGTACCAGATGTCGGCGCCGGAGAAGTCGCTGTCCTGGGCGTAGTTCAGCTGCCAGTTGCGCAGGCCGGTGATGGTGGTCAGCGTCGCACCCAGGCCGTCCAGGTCGATGTTGCCTTCCAGCGAGATGCCGGAATCTTCGATGTTCTGGTCGGTCGGACGGTTGGCGAAGGCCAGGCGGCGGTCCGGATCAGCCGGGTTCAGCACGCCGGTGCCGAGGGCGAAGGCGTCGACGATGGCCGCGGTCGGGCCGGTGCGGGTCTGAACCGCCGCGCAGCAACGCTCGCTGCGCTCGGTGAAGTCGGCGATCAACCGCCACTCCATGGCGTCGGTCGGCACGAACAGCAGCTGGCCGCGGAACGTCTTGAAGTTCTGGTTGGCGTCGTCGGTGTCGACGCGCGGGCCGTCGCCGGTGTCGACATCGTAGAAGCCGTCGCGGACGCGACCGGCGGCGTACAGGCGCCCGGCCAGCTTGTCGCCCCACAGGGGACCCGTGATCGACGCGGCCGCGCCCTTGGCGCCGTAGTTGCCGAACGTCAGCTCGCCCTCGAAGCCGGCCTCGAACGACGGCGCCTCGGTGATGATGTTGATCACGCCCGCCGACGTGTTCTTGCCGAACAGGGTGCCTTGCGGCCCTTTCAGGATTTCGATGCGCTGCATCTGCCCCAGGTCGCCGAAGCCGACGCCGTTGCGGGGCCGGTAGACGCCGTCGATCACCACGCCGACCGAAGACTCCAGGCCGGGGTTGTCGCCGACGGTACCGATGCCGCGGATGCGGGCGGTGGTCACCGCCTCGTTGGAGGTCGAGGTGACGGTCAGGCCGGGCGTCAGGATCTGCATGTCCTTGATGTCGCGCACGCCGGCGTTCTCGAGGCTCTCTTGCGAGAGCGTCGTGACCACGATCGGCACGTCCTGCAGATTCTGCTCGCGCTTCTGGGCGGTGACGACGATCTCGTTGCCGTTGTCGACCTCGCCCTCGTCCTGGGCGTAGGCGGAACCGGCGGCGAAGGCGGCCAGCACGACGAGCGAAGCCGAGCCGCGAAGCAGATGGGTGAAGCGCATTTCCTACCCCGACGTTGAGCGCGCCTCTTGCGGTCGCGCCGTTTATGATTTCGACGAACCCGTTCGGCCGCCAAGCCGA
The DNA here is from genome assembly GCA_035628275.1 of Caulobacteraceae bacterium. Taxonomy (GTDB): domain Bacteria; phylum Pseudomonadota; class Alphaproteobacteria; order Caulobacterales; family Caulobacteraceae; genus DASPKD01. The sequence continues at coordinate 10,014 of DASPKD010000061.1, forward strand.
GCGGAATCCAGCAGATTCCGAGTAATCCAAGGTGAAGGCCGCCACAAGCGGCGTCGCCTTACGCGCGACATGCTGCCGTCACCTCTGTGTCGCAAATGCGACAGAGCTTAACCGCTTGCCGTAGCGTCAATTTCCTGGTCGGCGAGCATGCGCGCGCGCCTCGCCGCCGCCGCACGGGAGAGCACCGCCACCCCCGCCAGCGCCGACAGCAGCGACCCGCCGATCACGCCCAGCTTCACCTCGGACGCCAGCGCCTCGTCGCCCGCCGGGAACGCCAGGGCGCCCAGGAACAGGCTCATGGTGAAGCCGATCCCGCACAGGGCCGCCACGCCGTACACCTCCAGCCACGTCGCTCCGCTCGGCTTGCGCGCCAGGCCGGAGGCCACCGCCAGCGCCGCCGCGCCGAACACCCCGATCTGCTTGCCGAAGAACAGGCCCAGCGCGATCCCCAGCGTCACCGGCGCGGTGAGCCCGTCCAGCCCCAATCCTGCGAACGAGAACCCCGATGCGCAGAAGGCGAACAGCGGCAGGATCAGATAGGCGACCCACGGGTGCAGGGTCTCCATGAAGTTCTTCAGGGGCCCCTCCGCGCCCTGCACGCGCGCGGCGATCGGCACGGTCATGGCCGCGAACACGCCGGCCAGGGAGGTGCTGATCCCCGACTCCAGGGTAAATGCCCAGACCAGCAGGAAGGCAGCGACATAGAACACCGCCGGCGGCCGGCGCAGCCGCCCGAGCAGCCACATCAGTCCCAGCGCCCCGACCGCCGCGGCCAAGGCGTCCAGGTGCAGGTCGCGGCTGTAGACCAGGGCGATGATCGCCACCGCCCCCAGATCGTCGGCGATCGCCAGCGTCAGCAGGAAGATGCGCAAAGACGGCGGCAGCATCCGCCCGACCACCGCCAGCGCCGCCAGGGCGAAGGCGATGTCGGTGGCCACCGGCACTGACCAGCCGCGCAGGTCGCCGCCGTTCGCATTCAGCGCGACATAGACCAGCGCCGGGACCACCATGCCGCCCACCGCCGCCAACACCGGCATGGCCAGCCGCCGCGGATTGGACAGCTCGCCCCTCAGCACCTCGTACTTGATCTCCAGACCGACGACGAAAAAGAAGATCGCCATCAGGCCTTCCTTGACCCACTCGGCGAAGGTCTCGACCTCGCGCCAGCCGCCGATCTGAATCGGGATCTCGGTCTTCAGCAGGCCGAAGTAGGCGTCGCGCAGCGGCGAGTTGGCGGCCAGCAGCGCCGTCAGCGCGGCCAGCGCCAGGATCGCGCCCGAGGCGGCCTCGGTCCTGAGGAAGTCGAGCGTCAGCTTGCGGGTCATCGTGCCTCCGGCGGTTCGGACGACGCCGTTATCACGCGTCCCCGGCCGGAACCACGACCGCACGGCTCCGCTTGGTAAACAAACCGGGAGCAACGATCTTCCCGCGATGCCTGTCTCCTCCGCCTACAAGCCCGACCCGCGCTTCCCCGCCCTCGGCGCCGACTTCGCCGACCCCGTGCGTCCCGCCGATTTCCCACAGACCGTCCTGCGCTTCCGCAACGACCGCGCCGCCGCCGAGGTCGGGCTGGAGGGTTTGACCGACGGCGAATGGATCGCCGCCTTCGGCCGGTTCGAGCCCCTGCCGGACAACCAGCCTGAGCCGCTGGCCATGCGCTACCACGGCCACCAGTTTCGCCATTACAACCCTGATCTCGGCGACGGGCGCGGGTTCCTGTTCGCCCAGCTCAGGGACGATCGCGGGCGGCTGCTGGATCTCGGCACCAAGGGCTCGGGCAAGACGCCGTGGTCGCGGGGGGCGGACGGCCGGCTGACGCTGAAGGGCGCGGTGCGCGAGGTGCTGGCGACCGGAATGCTGGAGGCGCTGGGCGTGCCCACCTCCCGCTCCTTCTCCCTGATCGAGACCGGCGAAGAGCTGGAGCGTCACGACGAGCCCTCCCCCGCCCGCTCGGCGGTGCTGACCCGGCTGTCGTGGAGCCACGTCCGTTTCGGGACCTTCCAGCGGCACGCCTATCACGACCGCGCCGACCTGATCGCGGCCCTGATCGACCACGTGGTCGAGACCTATTATCCGGAGCTTTCCGGGCTCGACACCGCCGCCCGGCCCGCGGCTTTGCTGGAGGCGGTGGTCCGGCGCGCCGCGCGTCTGACCGCGCGCTGGATCGCGGCCGGTTTCGTCCACGGGGTGCTGAACACCGACAACATGAACGTCACCGGCGAGAGCTTCGACTACGGCCCCTATCGCTTCCTGCCGCTGTACGACCCGCTGTTCACCGCCGCCTATTTCGACCACGCGGGGCTGTACGCCTTCGGTCGCCAGCCGGAGGCGGTGTTCTGGAACCTGGGCCAGCTGGCCGGCTGCCTCACCCTGGTCAGCGAGACGGACCCGCTGGTGGAGGCGCTGAACGGCTTCGGCGAGCTGTACCAGGCCGAACTGCGCGCCGCCTTCCTGGCCCGCCTGGGCCTTAAGCCTCGCGACGCGGAAGAGGACGCGCAGCTGGTCACCGCCGCCCTGGCCTTCCTGCATCAGGCCGGGCGGGCGGTGCGTTGGGAGCCGCTGTTCTTCGACTGGTTCGGCGGCGCGGCCTCCGAGAACCGCGCCCTGTCCGGCGCTCGCCGCGAAGCCTACGGAGGCGAAGCCTTCGACGCTTTCCACGCGCGGCTGGCCGCCTACGAGCCCGACCGGCCCGAGCGGCTGACACATCCCTTCTTCAGCCGGCCCGAGCCCGAGGAGTTGCTCTATGACGAGATCGAAGCGATCTGGGCCGCCATAGCCGAACGCGACGACTGGGCGCCGTTCCAAGCCAAGCTCGCCCGCATCGACGAAGCGCGCGAGGCGTGGAGCCTGACGGCGGGCGGCTGAGGCCGCCGCGTCCGATCAGAACGCCAGCTCGACCCCGACCAGCGCCGTGCGCGGCTCGCCCGGCAGGATGCCGCGCGCGCGGTCGACGATGTAGACCTCGTCCTCGATATTGCGGACTGCGGCGGTCAGCTTCACCCCGGTGTTCGGCACGCGCCAGGAGGCGGCCAGGTTGAACACCGTCACGGACGGGATGATCCCCTTCTGGCCGTTGGCGGTCTGGACGACCGTGTTCAGGTCGTCGGCGAACATTTCGCCGGTGTGCACCGCCTCGACCTCGGCCTGCCATCCGCCCGCCGCCTCGAAGCCGACCGAGGCGCGGCCGAACCACTCCGGCGCGTAGGGCAGGCGGTTGCCGTTGATCAGGGCCGTGCCGCGGTCGGCCTTGTACTCGGCCGTGCCCACCCAGGTCAGGGTGGCGTCGGCGTACCAGTCGATCGCGGTGTCGAACGCCTCCTTGGACGAGAACCGCGCCGCGCCCTCGATCCCCTGGTTCAGGGTCGGGCCGGCGTTGGTCAGCACGCCGCCGGCGGTGGTTCCGGGCACGATCTGGTTGTCGAAGTCCATGCGGAACGCGGTGGCCTCGAAGGTGAAGCCGTCCCGCGGCCGGGCGCGCACGCCGGCCTCCAGGTTCAGGCTCTCTTCCGCCTCCAGGTCGATGGTCCCGCCCGCGTTGGTGATCACGTCCTCGACCCGCGGCGGCGAGAAGCCCTCGAAGGCGCCGGCGAACAGGGTAAGCCGGTCGTCCGGCGACCAGGCCAGGCCGACGCCGGGGATGAAGGCCTCCACCCGCTCCTGGCCCCGGCCGCCGCCGGCCAGCTTGTTCGACCGCTCGAACTCCATGCTCTCCACCCGCGCCCCGGTGGTCAGGGTGAAGTCGCCGAACATCAGGGCGTGCTGGACGAAGCCCGACACCGCCGTAGCCTGGCGCACGTTGCGTTCCTTGACCCCGCCGTTGACGCCGGTCCCGGCGCTGCGGGCCCAGGGGGTGTCGCCGTTGAACTGCAGCCGCTCCTGGTTTTCATGGTGGGCGCGCACGCCGCCCGACAGCCGCCCGGCCCAGGCGCCCGCCTCCCAGTCCCACTCCGCTCGGCTGTCGACGCCGAAGCTGTAGTACTGGCGCATCCGCCCTTCGTTGCCGCAGGTCGTCGACAGGTTGGCCATGCCGCCGCAGGCCGGGTCGGACGCGTCGTTCGGGCGCTGGGACGAGTTGGAGGCCTGCCGCCACCAGTTGCGGTCGAAGCTGGCGCCGTACAGCACCGTGGTCAGCTTCAGGTCGTCGCCGATCAGCCAGCCGTGCGAGGCCGACAGGGCGTAGTGGAGGGTCTCGAACCGGTCGTTCGGGAACGGGTTGCCGTAGGGGTCGGCGGCGAACTCGGCGGCGGTCAGGCCGCTGTAGGAGACCTGGCTGTCCTCGTGCCAGGCCGAGGCCTTGAAGGTCAGCTCGTGCGAGTCGCCCACCGGCCGCACGGCCTTAACGAACAGGTCGCGGTAGGACAGGGAGTGGTTGGCGCGGTTCCCGTCGCTGTCGCGCGCGGCGAAGCTGCCGAACAGGCCCGTGCCGCCGATCGTGTCGCCGGCCTGCAGCACCAGCTCGCGGTTGCCGCGCTCGCCCGCGCGCAGGATCAGCCGTCCGCCGAAGTCCTCCGGCGGGGCCGGCGTCAGGTAGTTGACCACTCCGCCCACCGTGTGCGGGCCGAAGGCGATCTGGCCCGCGCCCTTCAGAACCTCCACGCCCGAGAACCGCTCGAAAGGCGGGTGGTAGTAGCTGGCGTTGTCGCCGTACGGCGCGTAGGCCAGCGGCACCCCGTCCTCGAGCAGCAGCACCTCGGTGGAGCGGGTCGGGTTCAGGCCGCGGAAGCCGATGTTGGGCCGCAGCGCCAGGCCTTCTTCCCCGCGAGGATACAGCCCCGGCACCCGGCGCAGCACGTCGTCGACGCTGAACGGCTGGGAGCGCTCGTAGTCCTCGTCGCGCAGCACCGTGGCCGCCCCGGCGATCTCGTCCAGCCGGTCCCGGCCGACGACCACGATCTCGGCGCTGGCCTCGGCGAGAACCTCGGTCTCGGCCTCCTGCGCCAGGACGGGCGCGGCGAAGGCCAGGGACAGCAGGGCGGAGGAGGCGAGGAGAGCGCGACGCATGGAGCACCTAGTTGCGAATGATTTGCAATCTTGTGCGTGCGGCTTAGCCGCAAGCTAACTTGCGAGTCAATCGCAATCTCAAAGCGCGGACCCTTCTTGATCCTTCCCTTGCAACGGGAGAAGGATCATGTGCTCCCCGTGCTGGCGGACCGGGCCGGTGCGGCCTAAACCGGGGCCATGATCCGGCTGTTCGTCCCCGACGCGCTCGCGCCCGGCGCGACCGTTTCCCCCTCCCCCGATCAGGCCCGCTACCTGACCGGCGTGATGCGCCTGTCGGCGGGCGACGCCCTGCTGCTGTTCAACGGCCGCGACGGCGAGTGGCGCGCGGCCTTGGCCGAGGTCGGCAAGCGCGGCTGCACCCTTGCGGTGCAGGAGCGCGTCCGCCACCAGGCGGGCGGGCCCGATCTCGACCTGGTGGTGGCCCTGGTCAAGCGGACCCGGCTGGAGACCATCGTCGAGAAGGCGGCCGAACTGGGCGCCGCGCGCGTGCGGCTGGCGATCACCCGGCGCACCAACGCCGACCACACCAACGTCGCCCGCCTCCAGGCCATCGCCGTCGAGGCCGCGGAGCAGACCGGCCGACTGGACGTGCCTCGGGTGATCGCGCCGGAAAAGCTTGAGCGCATGCTGGACGGCTGGGACGCCGGCCGGCGGTTGATGTTCTGCGACGAGGGCGGCGACGCCCGCGCGGCGCTCGACGGCCTGACGGGCGCCCCTGGCGCGCCCTGGGCGGTGCTGATCGGCCCCGAAGGCGGCTTCGACCCGGTCGAACGCGCGCGCCTGCGCGAGGAGCCGTTCGTCACCCCGGTCACGCTCGGCCCCCGCATCCTGCGCGCCGACACCGCCGCCATCGCCGCCCTGACCCTGTGGCAGGCGGCGCTGGGCGACTGGCGCGCCTGAAGCGAGGGCGTCCGCAGGGCTGCGCCGGACCAAGAGGACCGGGCGCGGCGGGTCCGCCTCCACCGTACTCGTGCAGAAGAGAAAATTGGAGCGGGCGAGGCGATTCGAACGCCCGACCCTCACCTTGGCAAGGTGATGCTCTACCCCTGAGCTACGCCCGCGCTCCGTCTCACGACCCTGGGTGAAGGCCGCGGCTCTCGTCGAGAGGCGGGCCTTGTAACCGCCGCCCAACGGCTTCGCAAGAGCTTATCGCGGGGCCATGCGGATGGCGCCGTCCAGTCGCACGCATTCCCCGTTCAGATAGGTGTTGCGAGCCATCTCGAGCACCAGCGAGGCGTACTCCTCGGGCCGGCCCAGGCGCTTGGGGAACGGGATGGAGGCCGCCAGGGCGTCCTGCACGTTCTGGGGCATGCCTGCCATCATCGGCGTCATCATGATGCCGGGCAGGACGGTGTTGACCCGCACCCCGTCGTTCATCAGGTCGCGCGCGACCGGCAGGGTCATGGCGTAGACCCCGCCCTTGGACGCCGAATAGGCCGCCTGACCGATCTGGCCGTCCTGGGCGGCGACGGAAGCGGTGTTGACGATTAGGCCCCGCTCGCCGTCCTGAAGCGGCTCCAGCGTCAGCATGCCCGCGGCGCTCTTAGACAGGCAGCGGAAGCTGCCGATCAGGTTGATCTGGATGGTGCGCTCGAAGGCGGCCATGTCGTGGGCGCGGATCTCGCCGGTCTGCTTGTCGCGGCCTACGGTCTTCTGGCCTACGGCGATCCCGGCGCAGTTGACCAGGATGCGCTCCTGGCCGTGGGCGGCGCGGGCCTGGGCGAAGCCGGCCTCGACCTCGGCGTCGGAGGTCACGTTCACGCGGCAGAACACCCCGCCGATGGATTGCGCGACGGCCTGGCCTTGGGCCTCGTTCATGTCGAAGACGGCGACCTTGACGCCTTGGGCGGCGAGCGCGCGGGCGGTGGCTTCGCCCAGGCCCGAGGCGGCGCCGGTGACCACGGCCGAGATCGAACCGTCGAGTTTCATTAGACGTTTTCTCCTGAGAGCCCCCATATGGGACGAGCGGCCGCGGAAGTGTCGGGCCGCGGCGCGGCGAGGTTTAGCGGGCGTGGCCAAGAAATCAAAACCGGCTGAAGCGGACGCGTTCGACGCCGCGGCCCCCATCGATCCCTCCCGCGCCCTGGTCCCGCAGGTGCAGCGGGTCAACGAGGTCAGGGTAAAGCGCGGCTTCTGGCCGAAGATCCGGCGCGTGGCTTCGCGCGTGCCGTTCGCGCGCGACGTGGTGGCGGTCTATTTCTGCGCCCGCGACCCGGAGACGCCGGCCCCGGCCAAGGGGATCATGCTGGGGGCGCTGGCCTATTTCGTGCTGCCGACCGACGCCATTCCCGACGTGTTCGCCGGGATCGGCTTCACCGACGACGCGGCGGTGATCGCGGCGCTGCTGTCGACGCTCGGCGCGACGCTGAAGCCCCGCCACCGCCAGGCGGCGCGCGAGACGCTGGAGGGGCTGGGGCGGGACTAGGGTCCGCGCGAGCGGATCCAGCCGGTCACCGACAGCCGGTCGCCGCCGGAGAAGGGGGCGACGACGGTGACCGCGTGGTCCTGAGGCACGCGAAAGATGTTCAGGGCGTTGAACGTCGGCGTGTAGGCCTCCGCCACGTGACCGTCCGGATCGTGAAACGCCAGCAGCCCGCCCCAGTCCGTCCGCCAGCGAGGCGTCAGGTTCAGCACGTAGGCGTAGAGCCGGTTCTGGCCCGGCTTGTCGTCGTGATGGGCGGTCAGGAAGTCGCCGGAGCGATAACGGGTGACCTGGGAGTCGCAGTAGACGCCCCGGACGTCCCCGGTGAGCGCGCGGACGAACCCCTGGAACGCTGGGCCGTTGAGAAAGACGTGGAGGGTGCGAAGGACGGCCGGAACGGCTCCTCCCGCCTCGACCGTGTCGGATAGGCGGTAGGTGTCGAAAGCATAGGCGAAACCCTCGCGAGCGGCGGCGTGCACGCTGCGCTCCAGTTCGGCGCGTTCGGTGGGAGCTGCGGTGCGCAGACGTTCGAGGTCGCTCTCGAAGCTGCGCCCCTCCATGAACCAGGATTTGATGAAGGGCGCTCGGGCCGCGGCCCGCTGAAGCTCGGTCGCGGACGCCGCGGTCAAGAAGCCGGGAATGTGCAGCCGGCCCGTCCTGGCGAACACCGGCGCGTAGCGGCGAGGATCGTGCGCCGGGTCGATTATCGGTTGGAACGGAGAGCCCTTCATCCCGCGCCCACCGTCACCACGATCTTGCCCGTCGCACGCCGCTCGGCCAGGGCGGCGATCGCCTCGCCGCCACGTTCCAGCGGGTAGGTCGCCGACACGTGCGGACGGATCCGACCCGACGCCCACAGACCCAGCAGCTCGGCCACGTACTCTGCGTTCCTGGCCGGCTCGCGGGCGGTGAAGGCGCCCCAGAACACGCCTACGATCTGGCAGGACTTCAGCAGGGTCAGGTTCAGCGGGATCGAGGGGATTCCCGACGGGAAGCCCACCACCAGCAGCCGTCCCTCCCAGGCGATCGCGCGCAGCGCCGCCTCGGTGTAGTCGCCGCCGACGGCGTCATAGACCACGTTCGCTCCGTCCGGACCGCAGGCGGCCTTGAACTGCTCCGACAGCGACTTGGCCGCGGCCTTGTCGAAGGGACCCCGCGCATAGATCACCGTCTCGTCGGCGCCCTTGGCGCGGGCCAGATCGGCCTTCTCCGGCGAGGAGACGGCGGCGACCACCCGCGCGCCCATGGCCTTGCCGAGCTCGACCGCGGCCAAGCCGACCCCGCCCGCGGCGCCCAGCACCAGCAGGGTTTCGCCCGCCCGCAGCTTCGCCCGGTCCTTCAGTGCGTAGTGCGAGGTGGCGTAGGTCATCAGCAGGGCGGCGGCGTCCTCGAAACCCATGGCGTCAGGCATGGGCACGCAGCGATCCTGGTGGACGGCGATCCGCTCGGCCATCGCGCCCCAGCCCGCCAGGCCGAACACCCGGTCCCCCGCCTTAAGCCGGGTCACGCCTTCGCCTACGGCCGCGATCACCCCGGAGAATTCGCCGCCCGGCGCGAAGGGGCGCTCGGGGCGGAACTGATACTTGTCCTCAATGATCAGCACGTCGGGGTAGTTGACGCCGACCGCGCGGATATCGACCAGCACCTCGCCGCGCGAGGGGGCGGGATCGGGCAATTCGCCGATCGACAGGGTCTCGGGGCCGCCCGACGCCGTGCTCAACAAAGCTCTCACCCGCGCGTTCTCCCCTTGCCGCCGTCCTCGCCCGGAGGCTATCCGGGCCGCCCCGTCTTAGAGAAGGACCCGCCCATGGCCAAGTTCGCCCTCGCCCTGCACGGCGGCGCCGGCGCCCAGAAGGGCAAGGACTACAGCCGCGAGGTCCCCCACATGCGCGGCCTGGTCGAGGCGGCGCGCGACCGCCTGCGCTCGGGCGCCTCGGCGCTGGACGTGGCGGTGGAGACGGTGGCGGCGCTGGAGGCCTCGGGCCTGTACGTCGCCGGCCGCGGCGCCTCGCCCAACACCGGCGGGAAGTACGAGCTGGACGCCAGCCTGATGGACGGGGCGACGCTGAAGGCCGGAGCGGTCGCCGCCCTGCAGGGCTTCAAGAGCCCGATCGCGGTCGCTCGCCGGGTGATGGACGCCACCCCGCACGTGATGCTGGCCGGCGAAGGCGCCGCCGCCTTCGCCGCCGAACAGGGGCTTGAGACCATCGACGACCCGCAGGCCTGGTTCACCCACGCCGGCCAGGGCGACGGCAACACCCTGCCGCAGGGCAAGCTGGCGCACGGCACGGTCGGCTGCGTGGTGTTGGACGGCGAAGGCCGGATGGCGGCGGCGACCTCGACCGGCGGGGTCTTCGGCAAGCTGCCGGGCCGGGTCGGCGACACCCCGATCATCGCCGCGGGCACCTGGGCCGACGACACTGCGGCGGTCTCGGGCACGGGCCTCGGCGAATTCTTCATCCGCACCGCCGCCGCCGCCCAGGTCGCCTGGCGCGTGGCGGCGGGCGAGTCCGTGGAGAGCGCGACGGGCGCGGTGCTGGACCAGATCGCGCGGCTGGGCGGCGACGGCGGCCTGATCGCGGTGGACCGACAGGGGAACCTGGCCGTCCCCTACAACTCCGAAGGCATGAAGCGCGCAGTGCTGACCGCCGACGGGGAGATCAGGGCCGACGTGTTCGGCTGAGCCGCCCTCTCCCCACACCGACGTTCGCTGAGACAACCTGCCGCCTTCGCTCGTCGAACAAGATCGGCGATAACCCTCCTCGCCGCCTGGCCATGGGCGGCTGAAGCGGCCCATCGCGACCTTCCGGTCGGCGGCCCTTCTCCGGCTTCCACAAGACGACCGAGAGAGAGCGACCTATGGCGCGTGCGCGTGCGATCCCCATCGACTTCTTCCGTGACAACGCGGGCCGTCTGGCCGGACTGGCGGCGGCGACCATGCTGGCGGCGGCCGGCCTGATCGACGCGGCGCGGGCCGACGCCGGGCCGCTGGAGGAGTTGTCGAAGGCCGCCAAGGCGCTGGAGCAGGCTCCCGCCGCCGTCCAACCCGCCGCGCCGCAGGCCGCGGCCGTCGCCGCTCCGGCCCCGCGCAAGGTGCTGTTCGGCTCGCCGGTGCGCGGTTTCCCGATCAATTCCTTCTTCGGCCTGCGCAAGCTGCCCAAGGAGCCCAAGCCGCGTCCGCACGAGGGCGTGGACTACGCCGCTCCGGCCGGCCAGCCGGTTCTCGCCGCGGCCGAGGGCGAGGTGCTGCGCGCGGGCACCAGCCCGACCTACGGCCGCTACGTCGAGGTCGAGCACCCCAACGGCGTCACCTCCTTCTACGCCCACCTGAGCCGCACCGCCGCGAACGCCCGCCCGGGCGAAGAGATCGACGGCGGCGAGGTGCTGGGCTTCGTCGGCTCCACCGGCCGCTCCACCGGTCCGCACCTGCATTTCGAGATCCGCAAGGAAGGCCGGCAGCTGAATCCGGTGAAGTTCCTGGGCAAGGAGTTCACGGCCCTGCACACCCTGCGCCACGACCATCCGGCCTCGGCCGTGGTCGCCTCGGGCGTGCGCGCGGTCGAGGGCGCGACTCCAGGCCGCGTGCGCGGGGTTTTGACCCCCGCCAACGGCTAAGCTAGTCCATGGTTCGTCCGCGGGAGGCTGACATGCAGAAATACGCCAAGCGCGGCCTGATCGTGGCCCTCGCCCTGACCTTCGCCGCCATCGCCGGCTTCGCCGCGGCGGCGGAGAAGACCTTCGAGCTGAAGAAGGGTTTTCCGTACCTGGAGAACTACCTGAAGCTGCCGGCGGCAGAGCGCAGCAAGTTCGTGATGGTCTATCGCTACAAGCTGTCGGGCGCGCCGCAGGAGGCGCTGAAGCTGGCGGTCGTGGAGGGCCAGAGCCGCAGCCTGATTCCCGTCGCCGCCGACGGGCGCGTGACCCGCACCCCGACGCTGGCCCAGCTGAAGAGCAAGGCCCGGCTGGACGTCGACGCGCCCAAGGGCGCCAAGCTGGACGTGAACCTGACCATGGAGCCGGTGGCCCGTCCCGCCGCCGAGATGGACGCGGCCGAGCTGCGCGCCGCCGCCGCCCAGGCGACCAAGGGCGCCAAGAAGGCCGCAGGCCTAGTCGGCATGGTGGTGCCGACCTTCGACCGCGTCGTGTTCAAGGGCGCGACCGGGGCCGAGGTGGTCTACGCCGACGGCCGCAAGGCGGCCCTGCCGGTGGTGGAGGGGTCTCCGGTGATGGACGTCGCCAAGCATCCGACCGCCCGAACGGTGCGGTTCGCCAAGGTCCCCGTGCTGGTCGCGCTCGACTCGTCGAAGTGACGCGTCGCGGACGCGCCGAACCCTGCTAAGAAGGTCCGGCGTGGTTCGAGGGGGACGATGAGCGCCGCATTGCAGCTGGAAGGCGTGGTCAAGCGCTACGGCCGGTTCGAGGCCGTGAAGGGCCTGAGCTTCGCCGTCCAGCCGGGGACCATTTGCGGTTTCCTGGGCCCCAACGGGGCGGGCAAGACCTCCACGCTCCGCATGATCCTCGGCCTGACCGAGCCCACCGAGGGCCGGATCAGCGTGCTGGGCGCGCCGGACGGGCGCATGGTTCGCGACCGCATCGGCTTCCTGCCCGAGGAACGCGGCCTCTATCGCAAGATGACCCCGGTCGACACGGTGGCCTTCTTCGCCGGGCTGAAGGGCGTGCCGCTGGGCGAGGGCCGCCGCCGGGCGAAGAAGCTGTTGGAGTCGCAGGGCCTCGGCGCCTCGATGAAGAAGCCGATGAAGGCCCTGTCCAAGGGCATGGCCCAAAAGGTCCAGCTGATGGCCGCGATCGCCCACGAGCCGGAGCTGGTGATCCTGGACGAACCGTTCTCGGGACTGGATCCCGTCAACCAGCAGGGGCTGGAACAGGTGATCCGCGACCTGGCGAACCGCGGCGCCACGGTGCTGTTCTCCACCCACGTGATGCAGCACGCCGAGCGGCTGTGCCGCCAGGTGGTGCTGCTGGCCAACGGCAAGAAGGTTTTCGAGGGCTCGATCCAGGCCGCGCGCGGGGCCGCCCCCCGCTTCCTGGAGCTGGAGGGCGCGCTGACGCCGGAGGACGTGGCCGGCCTGCCCGGCGTGGTCGGGGTGGAGTCGATCGCCCGCGAGGGGCTGGAGCCCGGCGTGATGCTGCACCAGGCCTCGCTCGGCCTGAACGCCCAGCCGCAGGAGGCGCTGAAGACCGCCTTCGCGCGCGGGCTGGACCTGCGCCGGTTCGAGGTCAAGGAACCGACCCTGCACGACGCCTTCATCGTCCTGACCGGAGGCGAGCGATGAGACGCCTGCTGCTGATCGCGCGCCGCGAGTACTTCGCCTACGCCAAGACCGTGGGCTTCTGGCTGTCGCTGCTGGTGCTGCCGGCCTTCATGGCCATCGGGGCCATGATCCCGACCATGATGGACCGCGCCGCCCCGGTGCGCACGATCGCCTTCGTCGACCTGACCGGCCAGGACAAGGCCGCCGGGCTGAAGGCGGCGCTGGACGGCCGCTGGCGGCGCGAACAGGTGCGGGCCTTGCGCTCCGCGGCCCTCGCCGAGGCCGGGCCGAACGGGGGCGACGCGGTGCGCGACGCGGCCGAGAAGGCCGGGCCCGAGGCCGGGCAGGAGGCGCTGGGCCGCCTCGCGCCGGGCGCCGCGCGCGCCTACAAGCCGCCGAAACGCAACTTGCTGGTGGTCGAGCCGCCGCCGGAATTGGCGGGCGCGCGCGACCCCGACGCTGCCGGGCGGCTGCTGTCACCCTACGTCGCCGGCGACAAGACCCTGACCGGCGGGCGCAAGCTGGACGCCGCGGTGGTGCTGTGGATGCAGGGCGGCGAACTGAAGACCCGCGTGTGGTCGCAGAGCGTGTCCGACGAGGGCGTGCAGGACGCGGTGCGCGAGGCGCTGGAGGAGACCGTCCGCCGCGACCGCCTTATCGCCGCAGGGGTCAGCCCCGAGGCGGTGGAGGCGCTGGAACAGGTGCGGCCGCAGATCGAGGTCTATTCGCCCAAGGCCGCGTCCGGCGGCGAGGTCGGCTTCCGCGACCGCCTGCCCGGCATCATGGGCTTTGCGCTCGGCATGCTGCTGTGGTCCTCGATCGTCTCGGGCGCCTCGATCCTGATGAACAGCGTGATCGAGGAGAAGTCGAACCGCGTGCTGGAGGTGCTGCTCTCGTCGGCCTCCACCACCGAGATCCTGGCCGGCAAGGTGCTGGGGGTGGCGGGGATCACCCTGACCGTGCTCGGCGCCTGGGGAGGCCTCGGCGCCTTCCTGCTCTACAACGCCTTCCCCGGCATCGCCCACGACCTGGTGTCGGTGCTGACCGAGAACGGCTTGGCCTTCTACCTCGGCCTGTACCTGATCGGCGGCTACCTGATGTACGCGGTGCTGTTCGCCGCCATCGGCGCCTTCTGCGAGACCCCGCGCGAGGCCCAGACCCTGCTCGGGCCGGTGATGATCGTGCTGGCCATCCCGATCGTGGTGATGAACGTCGCCATCCGAACGCCCGACATGCCGATCTTGAAGATCCTGTCGTGGGTGCCGTTCTTCACGCCCTTCCTGATGACCGCCCGCGCGCCGACCGAACCGCCGCTCGTGGAGATCATAGGCACGCTGGCGGCCATGGCGGTGACGGCCTGGATCATGGTGTGGCTGGCGTCCAAGGCGTTCCGCGCCGGCGCCTTGTCCACCGCCAAGCTGGACTGGAAGAGCGTGCTGGCGATGGTGGGCGGAAAGCGCTGAAGCTCCGCCGTTGCGGCGGCGGCGGCTCATGGTAAAGCTCGCAAAAAGCGGGGGAAACATGAGCGCTCAGGATCAGGCGAAGTCGCGCGAACCGGGTCTGTTCACGGTGGTGTCGGCCTCGGCGGCGGGCACCGCATTCGAGTGGTACGACTTCTTCATCTTCGGCGCCCTGGCGACGGTGATCGCCAAAAACTTCTACGCAGGTGTCAGCGAGGCCACCGGCTTCATCTTCGCGCTCGCCACCTTCGCGGTCGGCTTCTTCGTGCGGCCGCTAGGCGCGCTGGTGTTCGGCATGCTGGGCGACCAGAAGGGGCGCAAGGGCGCCTTCCTGGTGACCATCACCATCATGGGCCTGGCGACCTTCGCCATCGGCCTGTTGCCGACCTACGAGCAGATCGGGATGGCCGCGCCGCTGCTCTTGATCCTGCTGCGGGTGCTGCAGGGCTTCGCGCTCGGCGGCGAGTACGGCGGGGCCGCGATCTACGTGGCCGAGCACTCGCCGGACGCGAAGCGCGGCGGCCTGACCGGCTGGATCCAGACCTCGGCCGCCATCGGCTTGGTGGGCGCGCTGGGCGTCATCCTGGCCACCCGCACCGCGCTCGGGACCGAGGCGTTCGAGGCCTGGGGCTGGCGCATACCCTTCCTGCTGTCGATGGGCCTTTTGCTGATCTCGCTGTGGATCCGGCTGAAGCTGAACGAGAGCCCCGCCTTCAAGCGGATGGAGGAGGAAGGCGCCGAGCGTCGCGCGCCGTTCAGCGAGACCTTCCTGCGCTGGAAGAACCTGCGCTACGTCCTGCTGGTGCTGTTCGGGGTCATGACCGCGCAGGGGGCGGTCTGGTACTGCAGCTTCTTCTACACCCAGTTCTTCATGCAGCGGATCCTCAAGGTCGAGGACGCGACCGTGAACATCCTGATGGCGGCCGCGACGCTGGCCAGCGCGGTGCTGTACGTCTTCTTCGGCTGGCTGTCGGACCGCGTGGGGCGCAAGCCGGTGATGCTGTTCGGCATGATCCTGGCGGTGATCGCCTTCTTCCCGGCGTTCGGGACCAGCGCCTTCCACCACATGACCAAGGCCGCCAACCCCGACCTCGCCGCCGCCCAGGCGAGCGCGCCGGTGGTGGTGTCGGCCGACCCCGCGACCTGCTCGCTGCAGTTCGATCCCGTCGGCAAGGCGCAGTTCGCCACCGCCTGCGACATCGCCAAGGGCGCGCTGACCAACGCGGGGGTGTCCTACTCCAACCTGAAGGCCCCGCCGGGCCAGGCGACCCTGGTGCGGATCGGCGACCGGGTGGTGGCGCCGCGCGACGGAACCGGCCTGCCGGCCGCCGAGCTGAAGACCCTGCGCGCGGGCGTGGAGGGCGAGATCAAGAGCGCCCTGCTGGCCGCGGGCTATCCCGAGAAGGCCGACCCGGCCGAGGTCGACATGGGCGCCCTGTTCGCCATCCTGATGGTGTTCGTGGTCGCCGCCACCGCCCTGTACGGCCCCCAGGCCGCGGCCCTGGTCGAGCTGTTCCCGACGCGGGTGCGCTACACCGGCATGGGCGTGCCCTACAACATCGGCACCGGGTGGGTGGGCGGCTTCCTGCCCGCCGGGGCCTTCGCTCTGATGGCGGCCAGCGGCGACATCTATTTCGGCCTCTGGTACCCGGTGGTGTTCACGGTGTCGGCGATCGTCGTCAGCCTGCTGTTCCTGCCCGAGACCAAGGGGCGGAACCTGGACGCGATCTGAAGCCCGGGGCTCAGTCCACCGCGACCATGGCCCTGAGCGCGCTGGCGCGGACCTTCTCGCTCTCGGACTTCAGCTGGCCGCAGGCGGCCAGGATGTCCCGGCCGCGCGGCGTGCGGATCGGCGAGGCGTAGCCGGAGCGGTTCAGGATCGCGGCGAAGCGTTCGATGGTCGCCCAGTCGGAGCACTCGTACTCGGTCCCCGGCCAGGGATTGAACGGGATCAGGTTGATCTTCGCGGGAATGCCCTGCACCAGCTTGACCATGGCGCGTGCGTCGGCGGGCGTGTCGTTGACGCCCTTCAGCATCACGTACTCGAAGGTCACGCGGCGGGCGTTGGACAGGCCCGGATAGGCCCGGATCGCCGCCATCAGCGCCTCGATCGGGTACTTCTTGTTCAGCGGCACCAGCTTGTCGCGCAGCGGATCGTTGGTCGCGTGCAGGCTGATCGCCAGCATGGCGGCGGTGCGTTCGCCCAGCGCCTGCATCTGCGGGACTACGCCCGAGGTCGAGACGGTGATCCGCCGCCGCGAAATGGCTATGCCCTCGTTGTCGCTGATCACGTCGATGGCGTCGGCGACGGAGTCCAGATTGTACAGCGGCTCGCCCATGCCCATAAACACGATGTTCGACAGGCGGCGGTCCTCCTTGGGCGAGGGCCACTCGCCGAGGTCGTCGCGGGCCACCTGTACCTGGGCCACGATTTCGGCGGCGGTCAGGTTGCGGACCAGCTTCTGGGTGCCGGTGTGGCAGAAGCTGCAGTTCAGGGTGCAGCCGACCTGGCTGGAAACACAAAGGGCGCCGGCCCGGCCGACGTCCGGAATGTAGACGGTCTCCGCCTCCACGCCGGGCGCGAAGCGGATCAGCCACTTGCGGGTGCCGTCCTTCGACACCTGCCGCTCGACCACCTCCGCGCGGGCGATCACGAACTTCTCGGCCAGCACCGCGCGGGTTTCCTTGGCCACGTCGGTCATCCGCTCGAAGTCGGTGACGCCGTAGTGGTGCACCCAGCGCCAGATCTGGCCCGCGCGCATCTTGGCCTTGCGCTCGTCGGCGATCCCGGCCTCGACTAGGGCCGCGCGCAGCGCCTCGCGCGTCAGCCCCGCGATGTTCACGGGAACGGCGGGGCGCGCCTGGGCGGCGCGGGACAGGTCGAGGGTGACGCTCACGAAGGGATCCTGAAAAGCCGGCCCGCGCATATAGCAGCCCCCGCGCGCCGATTTAAGGCCGGCGCGGAGCGGATCGGTTGCGTCTATTGCCGCGCGCGTACGTATCCTCGATATGACCTGGATCACATTCGCCGCTTTCGGCCCCTCCTCCCCCGAGGCCCGCTTGGTCCCGACGGACGCCCGACCCGAGCCCGGCCCCGACCGGGACGCCTTCGCCGACCTGGTGGAGCGGATCGCCGCGCACCAGGACCGCGCGGCGTTCCAGGCGCTGTTCGCCTGGTACGCGCCCCGGGTGAAGGCCTATCTGATCCGCCTCGGCTCGGAGCCCTCGGCGGCGGAGGAGCTGACCCAGGAGGTGATGGTGGCGGTCTGGCGCAAGGCGTCGACCTTCGACCGGACGCAGGCGTCGGTCTCGACCTGGCTGTTCCGCATCGCCCGCAATCGCCGCATCGACGCCTATCGCCGCGAGCGGCGCGCGGAGCTCGACCCGGACGAGCCCGAACTGTCGCCCCCCGCGCCCCAGGCTCCGGACGAGGCGGTCATGGCGGTGGACCGCGAGACCCGCATCCGCGAGGCGCTGCTGACCCTGCCGTCGGAGCAGTGCGAGCTGGTGCGCCGGCACTTCTACGAGGACCTGACGCATTCCGAAATCGCCGAGCTGACGGGCGTGCCGCTGGGGACGGTGAAGTCGCGACTGAGGCTGGCGTTCGCCAAGCTGCGCGGGCAGTTGGCCGAGGGGGAGCTATGACGCACCCCGCGCGCTTGACCTGACCCGGCGCCGGTTCATATCCCCCCCCCATGGACACCGCGGTTCTGGACCAGCTGATCTCGGAAGAGCGCGCCGCGCCCTGGCGCGACCCGGCGCTGGCCCTGTTCCTGGACGCCGCCGCCTGGCTGCGCGACGACGCCCGCCGCGCCTGGTCCGAGCGCGAGACGGTCGGCGGCGCCTTTCTTGAAACCGAAGCGCCAGCGGCGCCCGAGCCCGGAGCCTTCGAGCGGACGATGGCGCGGATCGACGCCGAAGCGGCTCAGGAGACCCGCCTGCGGGCGATCCACGCCGCCGCGCGCGAGCTGACCGAAATCCTCGACCTGCCGCCGCCGGTGCGCGACGCGGCCTTGGCGGCGCTGGAGACCGGCGACTGGGAGACCGCCCGCCCGGACGTCCGCAGGCTGGCGCTGCCGGCTCACGAGGACACGCGGCTGACCCTGTGGCGGTTCGAGCCGGGCGCCTCCGCCCCGCCCCTTGATCACGCCGGCCGCGAGGTGGTGCTGGTGCTGAGCGGCGCCTGGCGCGACGCCGCCGGTCGCCACGGCCCCGGCGCGGTCGCCTTCAGCCCCCGCCTGAAACCCGCCCCCTCGGCCGAGCCCGACGGCGTCTGTTTCCTGCTGACCCTCACCCGCGCGCCGACCGGCGACGCGGTCAGGGCGATGCTGGACCGCTCGCTTAAGCGCTGAGCGGGCTTGATCGGTCGGGGCGACGCGGCCAGCTTGGCCGCATGAGCACCGAGGCGCGCCTGTTCTGGTTGATGACCGTGCATACGGCGGTGTTCGCGCTCGCCGTGGCGGCGGTGCTCTATGCGCTGGCGCGCGGCCTGGTCGGCGGCGATCTGGCGGGCGACGGGCTGCTGTGGGCGGCGCTGGCTTTTCCGGCGCTGATCGAACTGGGGCGGCGGCTGAACCGGGCGCAATGCGTGCTGCAGACCTGGGCGCGACGGCTGCGCGGGATCGAGGATGGCTGGGCGCGGGACGTCTGGTGGATTCCGGAGCGCTGGGCGGTGCGCGTGCCTGCGGCGATGACGCCGGTCTACGTCCTGGCGCTGGGTCTGTGCGCCGGGCGAATGCTGGAGCGGGCGCTCTAACGGCTGCGCAGCGCCCTCCCCGCCACGGCATCAAGCCTGGCCGCCAGCGTCGGGTCGCGGGCGGCGGGCGGGGTGATGATCGCGGAGTCCAGCACGGTGTCGATCGGCGAGGGCTCCCGCGGCGTCCGCGACAGGGTTTCCGCCAGGCCGGCGAGCAGGGCGCGGGCCTTCGCGGCGTTGGCGGTCAGGGTGGCGATCACCTGAGCGACCTCGACGGCCTGTTCGTCGTCGCGCCAGCAGTCCCAATCGGTGACCATGCCGATTGAGGCGTAGGGCAGCTCCGCCTCGCGGGCCAGCTTGGCCTCGGGCATGTTGGTCATGCCGATCACCGTGCAGTTCCAGGCGCGGTACAGCTCGCTCTCGGCGCGGGTGGAGAACTGCGGCCCCTCCATCGCCAGGTAGGTCCCGCCCTCGACCACCGGCGCCCCGGCGGCGCGGGCGGCTTCGGCGGCGAGCGCAGACAGGCGCGGGCAGGTCGGGCGGGCCATCGACACGTGGGCGACCAGGCCGGGGCCGAAGAAGCTCTTCTCGCGCGCGAAGGTGCGGTCGACGTACTGGTCGACGGCGACGAAGGTTCCGGGCGGCAGGTTCTCGCGCAGCGAGCCCACCGCCGACAGCGACAGCAGGTCGGTGCAGCCGGCACGCTTCAGGGCGTCGATGTTCGCGCGGTAGTTCACATGACTCGGCGGCAGCCGGTGCCCGCGGCCGTGGCGGGGCAGGAACACCAGCCGCACCCCGTGAAGCTCGCCGGACAGCAGCTCATCCGACGGATCGCCCCAGGGCGTACCGATCCGCCGCCACTCGGCGTTCCGCAGTCCCTCGATCTCATACAGGCCCGAGCCGCCCAGCACCCCCAGCACCCAGTCGCTCACCCGCGCCTCCCGATCGATCTCGCCGGGCCCGGCTTAGCGATCCGGCCCCGCGCGGGGAAGCCGCGGCGCGCGTCGCTTGACCGCCGTCGCAGCCGTCCTTAGCTGAGGCTCGAGTTTCTCAAGGACTTCCGCCGTGACCGACGCGACCGCCGCCGCCGACCCCGTCCAAGCCTTCATCGCCGACACCGTGGCGCAGAACGACGTGGTGCTGTTCATGAAGGGCACGCCGGACCAGCCGCGCTGCGGCTTCTCCTCCATCGTCGTCCAGATCCTGGACCACACCGGCGTCGAGTTCATCGGCGTGGACGTGCTGCAGGATGAGGACCTGCGCCAGGGGATCAAGAGCTACAGCGACTGGCCGACCATCCCGCAGCTGTACGTCAAGGGCGAGTTCGTCGGCGGCTCCGACATCGTGCGCGAGATGTTCACCACCGGCGAGCTGAAGACCTTCCTGACTGAAAAGGGCGTGGCCGAGGCGTGAGCCGGCGGCCGTTCGAACCGCGCGCGGACCGCGACCTGTTCGTCCTGCCGCTGGACGTCCGGCCCGAGCACATCGACGAGAACGGCCACGTCAACAACGTGGTCTACGTCCAGTGGCTGCAGGAGGCCGGCACCGCCCACTGGGTCGCCCGCTTCCCTCCGGAGGATCGCGAGAACCGCTCCTGGTACGGGGTGCGGCACGAGATCGACTATTTCCGCCCGCTGCTGCCCGGCGACACCGCACGCGCCCGCACCTGGGTCGGCGACGTGCAGGGCGCGCGCTTCGACCGCTACGTGCTGATCGAAAACGGCCGGGGCGAGGTCTGCGCCCAGGGACGCACCGAGTGGGTGCTGGTCGACTCCGCCAGCGGCCGGCCGATGCGCGTGCCTGCCTGGATGTGCGAGCGGCTGGCGCGCGCCTGATTACGGGCGGGGCGCGGGTCGCTATGCTGGCCCCATGACCGCCTCCGTCCCCGCCGACGCCCTGGCCCGGCTGAAAGACCTGCTCGGCCCCGACGGGTGGAGCGACGATCCGGCGCGCCTGGCGCCCAAGCTGAGGGAATGGCGGGGACGCTGGGCGGGCGAGACGCCGCTGCTCGCCCTGCCTCGCTCGACGCGGGAGGTCGCCGCCGTCGTCGCCATCTGCGCCGAGGCGGGGGTGGCGATCACGCCCCAGGGCGGCAATACCGGCCTGGTCGGCGGGCAGATACCGCTGGGCGAGATCCTGCTGTCGACCGAGCGGCTGCGGGCAATCCGCGAAGTCGCGCCGCTGGACGACGCGATCGTAGTCGAGGCGGGCGTGACCCTGCTTGAGACCCGCCGGGCGGCCGAGGCCGAGGACCGGCTGTTTCCCCTGAGCCTGGCGGCGGAAGGCACCGCGACCATCGGCGGGGCGATCTCCACCAACGCCGGCGGAGTGGCGGTGCTGCGCTACGGCGTCATGCGCGACCTGGTGCTGGGGCTGGAGGCGGTGCTGCCGAACGGGGAGGTGTTCCACGGTCTCAAGCGCCTGCGGAAGGACAACACCGGCTACGACCTGAAGCAGCTGCTGATCGGGGCGGAGGGGACGCTGGGGGTGGTCACCGCCGCCAGCCTGAAGCTGTTCCCGCGCATGGCCTCGCGCGCCACCGCCATGATCGGCCTGGCGAGCCCGGAGCACGCCGTGCGCCTGCTGGAGCGGGCCAAGGCCGAGACCGGCGGCGGGGTGGACGCCTTCGAGCTGATGGGGCGCCGGGGGATCGAGTTCGTGCTGAAGCACATCCCCGACACCCGCGAGCCCCTGCCCTCCCCCCATCCCTGGTACGTGCTGACCGACTTCGCCGCCGGCGAGCCGGGCGCGGCGGAGGCGGCGATGGAGCGGGTGCTGGCCCGCGCCTTGGAGGACGAGCTGATCGAAGACGCCGCCGTGGCCCAGAACCAAGCGCAAGCCAAGGCGTGGTGGCGGGTGCGCGAGGAGCAGTCGGCGGGCCAGAAGCCGGAGGGCGCGGGCTGGAAGCACGACGTGTCGGTGCCGGTTTCCAAGATCGCCGCCTTCATCGAAGAGGCGACCGCGGCGGTGGAGCGCTTCCATCCCGGCGTGCGGGTCACCACCTTCGGCCACGTCGGCGACGGCAACGTGCACTACGACGTGCTGCAGCCGGTCGGGGCCGATCCCGCCGCCTTCACGGCGCTGCGCGACCAGGGCTCGCGCCTGGTCCACGACGTGGTGGCGAAGTACGAGGGCTCGATCTCGGCCGAGCACGGACTGGGCCGTCTGAAGTCGGCCGAGGCCCTGCTCTACAAGAGCCCCGTCGAGGCGGCGGCGATGCGCGCGATCCGCGACGCTTGGGACCCCAAGCGGATCATGAACCCGGGGGTGCTGTTCTGAGCCTCACCAGGCCAGACGCGCCTCGCCGACCACGACGGTGGTGTCCGACAGGCCCCAAGGCGCCAGGTGCGGGGCTCGGGGCGGGAGCGGCGGCGCGTCGGGGGGCGAGCCGTCGCGGACCTCGGCCCAGCGGAGCTCGACGGTTCCGGCGCGTTCCGGGGTGAAGGCGACGGTCACGCCGCCGGCCGGCGCCTGCCAGCGGACCTTCGACCACTCGCCCGGCTCGCCCAGCAGCTTCAACGGGCGGCCTTGCACGGCGACAGCGCGCACCGGAACGTCGGTCCGGATCGACAGCCGCAGCTCGCGCCCGGCGGCGGGAAGCACCGTGACCGCCACCCGCTCGCCCTCGCGGACGAGGCGGGCCTGCCCGGCCTGGGCCGAGAATGGTCGGACGGGGGCCCGCCAGCCGTCCTCGACGAACGCGGCGGGCAGGTCCGTTCGCGCCGTCTTTCCGCCGCCTGCCGCCAGCGCCCGCGCCGACCACGGATCGAGCGCGTCGAGCGCCGAGGCGCGCCAGTAGCGGCCGGCGGACGGCTCGGCCAAGTGGAAGGCCTGCACCGCCTGGGGGTGGCGCGGCGAGGGACGCGGACAGCAGGCGACCACGGCCACCGCCGCGACGCCGCCCAGCAGCAACGCGGCCGAGGCCGCGCCGGCGCCCTTCGCCCGGGTCCAGACGGCGGCCAGCGGCCAAAGCGGCGCCAGGGCCAGCAGGGCGAACACCGCCAGGGTCTCGGGCCAGTCCGCGCCCACCGCGGTGAACATGAAGCCCGCGACCCCCGCCAGCCAGCCGACCGTCACGATCGCCAGCGCCCCGCCGATCGCCAAGGCCGCCGCGCGGGGAAACTCGCCGCCGGCCAGCGTCATGACCGCGGCCGCCGAGAGGCTCGCCGCCAGCAGCGGCCAGGCGAACAGGAAGGCGGCCTCCGGCGCCAGCGCCTGCACCACGACCGCGAGCAGCAGCTGCGGGGCCAGCAGGCCCGTCCACAGGCACCAGGCGCCCGCCGCGCGCCCGAACACCAGCGCGGCCAGCACCGCGCCGACCGCGGTCGCCCCGGCGGAGACGGGGTCGATCTTTCCCGCCCCGAGCGTCGCCAGCAGGCCTAGGGCGAGCACCGCCAGCACCGGCCACAGGCGCTTGACCGGGCGGCGGACCGCGACCAGCGACAGCAGGCCCACGCCTGTGGTGATCCCCGCGCAGCCGGCCAGATACAGCGGCAGTTGGGCCAGCAGGTTGCGGCTGCCGGCGAAGCTGTCGAGCCCGCCGCTGAAGCCGCCTGCCGCGCGCAGCGCCAGCAGCGCCGCGGTCATGACGAACAGGCCGAGCCCCGCGCCGCGCAGGGCGTCCAGCGGAACCACCCAGCCGCGCCTCGCTGCGCCCGCCACGGCGACCCCGGCCAGCGCGGCCGCGAGGCCCAGCACCACCCAGCCGCCCCAGGCCGGGTAGCGGACGAACCAGCGGCCGAACACGTCGGCGTAGACGGCGTTCGGCTCGGCCTTCGGCAGGGCGCGCGCGTTCGCCGCGGCGCGCGCGATCCCCAGCGCCTGATCGCCCAGATGCTGCAGGCTGTCGCGGTCGAGCTTGGCGGGCGTGGCGGTGGCGGAGTGATAGTCGAACGGGCGGCCGATGAAGGCCAGGTTCAGCCCGGGGACGCCCTTGTCCTTAGGCACGGTGAAGTCGGTGCCGTTGGGCATCTGGTCGTAGATCCAGGCCATCAGCGAGTTGGACGAGACCCGCCCGGTCGAGCGGTCGAACAGCGCGATCCAGCCGCCGTTCTCGCCGCCGGTCTCGAACATCATCGCCGGGCCCGAGCTGCCCCGCGCCTCCAGGTTCACCACCGCGCCCACCCGCGCGGCCAGGGGATGGGCGTCGAAGAAGGCGCGTGCGCCGTGCAGGCCCGCCTCCTCCCCGTCGGTGACCAGCAGGATCACGTCACGTTCGCGCGGTCCCGAAGCGATCAGGGCGCGCGCGACCTCGATCGAGGCTGCGACGCCGGCGGCGTCGTCCGCCGCCCCGGGCGAATTGGGCACGCTGTCGTAGTGGCTCATCAGCGTCAGGGCCGGCAGCGATCGGTCGCGCCCGGGCAGGACGCCAATGACGTTCTCCACCGTCGCGCCCGCGGCCCCGCCCCGCATCCACTCGGCCTGGGTGACGGTGTCGGCTCGCTGAACCTCCACAGACAGGCCGAGCGCCCGCAGTCGCCCGACCAGATGGTCGCGCGCCCGCGCGTTCTCCGCCGAGCCGGTCGGGTGCGGCGCGCGCGAGATCGCCTCGACGTCGGCCATGGCGAGCTCGGCGTTAAAGCCGGCGGCGGAAGGGCTCGCCGGCTGCGAAGGCGTGAACGCCGACGGCCGTGCCGTGACCCACGCCAGCAGCACGGCCGCCGCGAGGCAGGCGAACAAGGTCCAGGCTCTCATGCGACGCTCCCCCGACGAGACCGCCAGCTTAACCGGATTCACCGCGCCGGGGCGAGCGCGACGACGTCAGCGGCTCAGAGCGTGCGCGAGATCAGCAGCTTCATGATCTCGTTGGTGCCGCCGTAGATGCGCTGGACGCGGGCATCCTTGTAGAGCTGGGCGATCGGGTACTCGTTCATGTAGCCGTAGCCGCCGTGCAGCTGCAGGCACTCGTCCAGCACCTCGCCCTGCATGTCGGTGCACCAGTACTTGGCCATTGACGCGGTCGCCGGGTCGAGCTTGCCTTGCAGCAGCAGGCCGATGCAGTGGTCGACGAACACCCGGCCCAAGGTCAGCTTGGTCTTGCACTCGGCCAGCTTGAACTGGGTGTTCTGGAAATCGATGATCTTCTTGCCGAAGGCCTGACGACTCTTGACGTAGTCGAGGGTGGCGGCGAGGCCGCGTTCGGCGGCGGCGACCGCCTGGACGGCGATGTTCAGCCGCTCCTGCGGCAGCTGCTGCATCAGCTGCACGAAGCCCATGCCCTCGCCTTCGCCCAGCAGGTTCTCGGCCGGCACGCGCACGTCGTTGAAGAACAGTTCGGAGGTGTCGTTCCCCTCCGAACCGATCTTGTGCAGGTTGCGGCCGCGCTCGAACCCTTCCGCCCCGTCGGTCTCGACGAAGATCAGCGAGGTGCCCTTGGCGCCCTGCGAGGGGTCGGTCTTGGCCACCACGCAGATCAGGTTCGCCAGCTGGCCGTTGGTGATGAAGGTCTTCGACCCGTTGATC
>DASPKD010000062.1:0-9351 GCA_035628275.1 Caulobacteraceae bacterium
GTCGCCCATCGACACGCCGCCGATCAGCAGGGCCCAGGACAGCTTGTGGTACTTGGCGTACTTCTCGAACGAGGCGGCGACCTGATCGGCCAGTTCGCGGGTCGGCGCGATCACCAGCGAGCGCGGCATGCGCGCCTTGGACCGACCCGCCGCCAGGCGATCGATCATCGGCAGGGTGAAGGCGGCGGTCTTGCCGGTGCCGGTCTGGGCGATGCCCAGCACGTCGCGGGCCTGGAGCGCGACGGGAATCGCCTGCTCCTGAATAGGCGTGGCGGTGTCGTAGCCGGTCTCGGCCACGGCGCGGAGGGTTTCGGGGCTGAGCCCCAGTTCAGAAAACTTGGTCATCCGGTGATCGTTCGCGGCCGGAAGCCGGGAATACTGTCGGCCTGTAAACGCGAGAACGCGCGAAAAGAGCCCGGCTTTTCGCGGCGGAACATACGGGCGATCCGCGTCAAGTCAACGCGACGTGTTCGACTTTGCGCCGGCGTGGCCGCAAGGTAACTTGGCCTGATCCGTCGCAGGAGGAACATCGGGTGGCGCTCGCGGCCGTTCTCGTCGCCTTGACGCTGGGGCAGGCCGAGGCCGATCCGGCGCCCGCGCGGCCCGCGCCGCCGCCGGTGTTCGGCCAGGACCACCTGCTGGCCGGCTGGCGCCCGGCCGAACTCTCCGACTACCTCGACACCCCCGATTACGACCGCCGCCGGGCCAGCCCGGCCGCCGATCTGAAGGCGCAGGCCGACTTCGACGGCGACGGTCGACCGGACGAGGCGGGGCTGTACGTCAATCCGACCCTGTCCGAGTACGCGGTGGTGGTGTCCTTCGCCACCCGGGCAGGCCCGGTCCGCGCGTTCGCGGCCAAAGGCCCGCTGTACGAACTCGGCCGCATCGCCCTGCGCCCCGCCGCCGCCGGCCGGTACGCCCCGGTGTGCCTGTCGGCGAGCTGCGGGGGAGAGGTGGTGCTGAAGCGGGCCGGCCTGGCCCTGTTCACCTACGACGCGGCGGAACTGACCGTCTGGTGGGACGGCGCCGGGTTTCGCGGGGCGTGGACCAGGCTTTAGCGGGCGAGGTCTTCCTGCCGGGCCCTGACCCTGCGCAGGCGCCGGACGCAGCTCCTGCGTAAGCGGTGAAGGGCGCACGCTTCCTCTACCGACGCGCGCCTTCTATATCGGGCCGCTTCCCACCTCGGAGTCCCGATGCAGCGCGTCCTGATCACCTCGGCCCTGCCGTACATCAACGGCATCAAGCACCTCGGCAACTTGGCCGGGTCGATGCTGCCGGCCGACGTGTGCGCGCGGTTCCATCGGGCGCGGGGGCGCGAGGTGCTGTTCGTCTGCGCCACCGACGAGCACGGCACCCCGGCCGAGCTGGCGGCCGCGGCGGCCGGACAGGACGTGCGGACCTACTGCGACGAGCAGCACGTGATCCAGAAGCAGGCGGGCGAGGCCTTCGGCCTGTCGTTCGACTGGTTCGGCCGCTCGTCCAACGCCCCCAACCACCGCCTGACCCAGCACTTCGCCGCCGTGCTGGAGCAGAAGGGACTGATCGAGGAGCGGACCGACCGGATGGTCTATTCGGTCGCCGACCGCCGCTTCCTGCCCGACCGCTACGTCGAGGGGACCTGCCCGCACTGCGCCTATCCCAAGGCGCGCGGCGACCAGTGCGACAACTGCGGGCGGCTGCTGGACCCGGTGGACCTTAAGGACCCTTACTCGGCGGTCTCTGGCTCGCGCGAGATCGAAGTGCGCGACACGCGCCACCTCTACCTGCTGCAGACGAAGATCGAGGGGCGTATCCGCGCCTGGCTGGAGTCCAAGACCGACTTCCCGCCGCTGGCCCGCTCGATCGGCTTCAAGCACCTGGACGAGGGGCTGATCGACCGCGGCATCACCCGCGACCTGGCCTGGGGCATCCCGGTGGCTAAGGACGGGGTGGCGCGTCCGGGCTTCGAAAACAAGGTGTTCTACGTCTGGTTCGACGCCCCGATCGAATACATCGGCGCCACGGTCGAATGGGCCGAGGCGACCGGGAACGACTGGAAGCGCTGGTGGCGGCTGGACGAGGGCGCGGGCGACGTCCGCTACGTCCAGGTGATGGGCAAGGACAACGTCGCCTTCCACACCGTCAGCTTCCCCGCGACCCTGCTGGGCTCGGAGGAGCCGTGGAAGACGGTCGACGTGCTCAAGGCCTTCAACTGGCTGAACTGGTACGGCGGTAAGTTCTCCACCTCGCAGTCGCGCGGGGTGTTCATGGACCAGGCGCTGGATCTGGTCGGCCCGGACTACTGGCGCTGGTGGCTGACCGCCAACGCGCCGGAGGGCTCCGACACCGCCTTCACCTGGGAGCAGTTTCAGACCACGGTGAACAAGGACCTGGCCGACGTGCTGGGCAACTTCGTCAACCGCATCCTGAAGTTCACCGAGACCCGGTTCGACGGCCTCGTGCCGGAAGGCGGGGAGCCGGGCGAGCTGGAGCGACGCCTCTACGCCGACATCGGCGCGGGAATCGCCGAGGCGACCGAGCAGTTCGAGGCGATGGAGTACCGCAAGGCCGCCCAGGCCGTTCGACGTCTGTGGGTGCTCGGCAACGAATACCTGACCGAAGCCGCGCCCTGGACCGCGCTGAAGACCGACCCGGAGCGCGCGGCGGTGATCGTGCGCACGGGGCTGAACCTGGTCGGGCTGTTCGCCGCAGTCTCTGCGCCGGTGATCCCGTTCGCGGCCGAGACGATCGCCCGCTCGGTCGGCCTGTCTCAGCCCCTGCCGTGGCCGGGGGCGGACGGTGAGGCGGAACTGACCCGCCTCGCTCCCGGCGCCCCGGTCACCGTGCCCGAGGTGCTGTTCAGGAAGATCGACGACGCCCAGGTGGCGGAGTGGACGGAGCGATTCGGAGGCGCGGACGGAGAGGGGTGATCAGCCCGCCTTCTTCTCCGCCCCCGCCGGCAGGGCCGGATCCTTCTCCAGCTCGGGCTTCTCCTCGCCGTGGTCGCCGCCGTGCTCGCGATGCTTCTTCGCCTCTTCCGGCGAGATGTCGAGGAAGCCCGGCGTGTAGCTGTTGTGCTGGGCGGTGTAGTCCAGCCGCACGACGGTCGAGCGATAGCCCTCCCAGATCATGTGCAGGGCCACGTACAGCACGATGATCAGGCCCACGTAGCCGATCCAGCGGTGCTTGTGCAGCAGCTTGGCGATCCAGGTCGCGGCCACGCCCATCAGCACGATCGACAGGATCAGCCCGAACACCAGGATGTAGGGGTGCTCGCGCGCCGCCCCGGCCACCGCCAACACGTTGTCCAGGCTCATCGACACGTCGGCGATGAAGATCTGGGTGAAGGCTTGGCGGAAGGTCTTGCGCGGCGGCGTGCCGGGCATCGCCTGGGAGCCGTCGACGTCCACGCCGGTAGCGTCCTCCAGCGCGGCTTCCCCGTGGTCGTTCTGGTGATGCAGGTCGCGCCACATCTTCCAGCAGACCCACAGCAGCAGCACGCCGCCGGCGATCAGCAGGCCGACGATGGCCAGCAGCTGGGTGGTGATCAGGGCGAAACCGATGCGCAGGAGGACGGCCGCGCCCAGTCCCCAGAGGATCACCTTCTTGCGCTGGTCGTGCGGCAGGCCGGCCGCGGCGAGACCCACCGCGACCGCGTTGTCGCCGGCCAGCACCAGGTCGATCATCAGGACCTGGAAGAAGGCCGAGAGCTGGCCGCCGAGGTCGCCGGAGAGGAGTGTGTCGAACATCGGCCTTCCTTACGGAGAGGACGACCGAACGCGCAAGAGCGGGCGCGCGGTTCCTTGGGCTCAGGCGAACGAGGGGCTGGCCCGGCGCGTCTTGCGCCGCCGCCGCCCCGCCCAGCCGAGCGCGACCACCACCAGCAGCAGCGCCAGCCATCCGACCGCCCAAAGCGTCGGCGTCATGACCATCCCGCCGCTGAAGTCGGCGAGCGCCTGGGCGAAGGCGGGCCGTTCGGTCGGTTCGGACGGCGCAGGCTCGCGGCCGTCGGCGAGCACCGGCTCCACCCGGCGCGGGGCCGGAGGGGTCAGCGGCTCGACCGGCGGGGGCAGGGCCGCGACGGGAGCCGGAGTCGGAGCCGGAGCGGAAACGGCGGGCGCAGCCGGGGCGGTCGGCGTCGGCGCCTCTGTCGTGGACGGGACCGGAGCGGCGGACGCCATGGCGCCGATGCGGCGGACGGGCTTGGGCGGAAGCGGGTCCACGCGGGCGGCGGTGCGAATCACCGCCGGCGCAGGAGCGGGCGCGGCGCCCAGCAGCAGGGGTGCTGGCTCCCCGACCAGGCGCGTGGTGCGCACGATCGCCGGGCCTTCCACCGCCGGGTCGCCCGGGTTGGCGATCGGCCGGTTCGAGACGGTGACGATCACGGCGGGCGCAGGCGCGGCGGAAGCGTCGGCGCGGGCCTGGGCGGCGACGGCGAGCGCGTCGACCGGCACGCTCCTGGCCTCGTCCGGCCCGCCCAGCAGTTCGACCGACTCAGCCGCAGGCGGCGATTCGGCCGAGGCTGTCGGCTCGGGGGGCGAGTGGTCGCGGCGCACGCAGGCGCCGGCCAGGACCAGGGTGAGAAGCAAACCGGTTACGCGACGATACGACCGACCCATGGACGCCTCCGCCAGCGATGCTGCGCCCGCCAGTGAACGACCGCTGTTCGGCCAGATCAAGCGGCTTGCGCGGCTTAGCCCCAAGTCGCTGTTTTCATGCGCCTCTGGTCTTGCGAGAGGCTTCGTACAGGGCGATGGCGGCGGCGTTGGAGACGTTCAGGCTCTCGAATCCGCCCGGCATATCGATTCGCGCCATGGCGTCGCAATGTTCGGCCACCAGCCGGCGCACGCCCTCTCCCTCGGAGCCCATCACGATCACCGTGGGCCGGGAGTCCAGCGCTTGGTCCAGTGTCTCGGAGGCGCCGCCGTCCAGCCCGACCGCGCGCCAGCCGAGGTCCGCCAGCCGCTCCAGCGCGCGCGACAGGTTCACCACCCGCGCGCACGGCAGCTTGTCGACCGCCCCGGCCGCCGCCTTGGCCAGGGCGCCCGACAGCTGCGGCGCGTTGCGGTCCTGCAGTACGATCCCCCGGGCGCCGAACGCGGCGGCCGAGCGGAAGATGGCCCCCACGTTCTGCGGATCGGTCACCTGGTCCAGCATGACGATCACGCCCGATTGTCCCTCCGCCAGATCCTCCAGCGCCACGCCTTCCAGCGGCGCGGTGCGGTAGGCGATCCCCTGGTGCACCGCCCCCTGGGGCAGCAGGCGGCCGATGTCGGCGCCCTCGAGCACCTCCACCTTCAGTTCGCGCCGGCCTTTCAGCTTCGGCTCCAGCGCCGCGGCGCGGTCGGCCGTGGCGAGGAGGCGGAACGGTCCCTCGCGATCGGGATTGGCCAGGGCGGCCTCCACCGCGTGCCAGCCCCAGATCCAGCCCTCCGCGTCCTCGCGCTTGCCGGCGAAGCGGGCGCGAGCTTTGCCGAAAGGCTTGTCCGCACGGGGTTTTCCGCCCTGTTCGGGACGGGGCTTGCGGTCGTTGCGTTCGCGAAATGACGACACTATAAGACGCGCTCCGATTTGGGGCCTTCGGGCCTCCGGTCATGACCGGCGCCTTCTATACAGAGGGCTTCGGCGGGATCGGAGGCTTTTGTTCGCGGATCGCGCGGGGAACCGGGCGATCAGCGGACGGCTTGAGGCTTCGGAACACGCGCGCGGGGGAATGTCCCGAGCGGCAAAGGGGGCGGACTGTAAATCCGCTGCGTAATGCTTCGCAGGTTCGAGTCCTGCTTCCCCCACCACGCGGTGTCCGAGCTTCGAGATCGACGGTGTCCCGGCATTGGTAGGAGACACGCGACCTCGCGTTGCGCGGGTATAGCACAATGGTAGTGCAGCAGCCTTCCAAGCTGAGGATGCCGGTTCGATCCCGGCTACCCGCTCCAAATCTCGACGGACAGGAATCTTCGCCGCAACGGCGATCTCGGAGCTAGGCGAATGGCCAAGGAAAAGTTCAACCGTAACAAGCCGCACTGCAACATCGGCACGATCGGCCACGTCGACCACGGCAAGACGACGCTGACGGCGGCGATCACGATGACGCTGGCGAAGTCGGGCGGCGCGACGGCGAAGCGCTACGACGAGATCGACGCGGCGCCGGAGGAGAAGGCGCGCGGGATCACCATCAACACCGCCCACGTCGAGTACGAGACGGTCAACCGTCACTATGCGCACGTGGACTGCCCGGGCCACGCCGACTACGTGAAGAACATGATCACCGGCGCCGCTCAGATGGACGGCGCGATCCTGGTGGTCTCGGCCGCCGACGGCCCGATGCCCCAGACCCGCGAGCACATCCTGCTGGCGCGTCAGGTGGGCGTGCCGGCGCTGGTGGTGTTCATGAATAAAGTCGACATGGTCGACGACGAGGAGCTGCTGGAACTGGTCGAGATGGAGGTGCGCGAGCTGCTCTCCAGCTACCAGTTCCCGGGCGACGACATTCCGATCGTCAAGGGCTCGGCCCTGGCGGCGGTGGAAGGCCGTGACGCGAACATCGGCGAGGAGAAGATCCTGGAGCTGATGGCCGAGGTCGACCGCTACATCCCGCAGCCCGACCGTCCGGTGGACATGCCGTTCCTGATGCCGGTGGAAGACGTGTTCTCCATCTCCGGCCGCGGCACGGTGGTGACCGGCCGCATCGAGCGCGGCATCGTCAAGGTGGGCGACGAAATCGAGATCGTGGGCATCCGCGACGTGCAGAAGACCACCTGCACGGGCGTGGAGATGTTCCGCAAGCTGCTCGACCAGGGCCAGGCGGGCGACAACGTGGGCGTGCTGCTGCGCGGCACCAAGCGCGAGGACGTGGAGCGCGGCCAGGTGCTGTGCAAGCCGGGCTCGATCACCCCGCACACCAAGTTCATCGCCGAGGCCTACATCCTGACCAAGGAGGAGGGCGGCCGCCACACGCCGTTCTTCACCAACTACCGTCCGCAGTTCTACTTCCGCACCACCGACGTGACCGGGATCATCCGGCTGAAGGAAGGCGTGGAGATGATCATGCCGGGCGACAACGCCGAGCTGGAAGTCGAGCTGATCACCCCGATCGCGATGGAAGAGAAGCTCCGCTTCGCCATCCGCGAAGGCGGCCGCACCGTCGGCGCCGGCGTGGTGGCCAAGATCATCGCCTAAGCGATCGATCCCAAGCTGAACCTGAACGACCCCGCCGGAGCGATCCGGCGGGGTTTTTCGTGGGCGGGTGACAAACCACGACCTCGACGACGACACGACAAGACGGAGCGGGACGGTGGAGAGACAAGGTGATGTCGTGGTCGTCGCCCTGGCCGAGCGGCCGGAGCTGATCCCGGGGGTGACCGAGGCGCTGCGGCGGGAATGGGCGGACTGGTACGGGCGCGAAGACTTTACCGACACCCTGTTCGAGTTCAGCCGCCGGGCGCGGACCGACGCCTTGCCCATGACCCTGGTCGCCGTCGACGGCGCGCGACTGGTCGGGGCGGCGTCGCTGGTCCAGGCGTCGATCGCCACCCACGCGCACCTGACGAACTGGATCGGCGGGCTGTGGGTCACGCCGGAGCGGCGAGGGCAGGGGATCGGCGCGGCGCTGGTCGAGGCCGCCTGCGACCACGCGAAGCGGCTGGGCATGGGCGACCTTCACGCGGCCACCGCGACGGCCGAGGCTCTGTTCGTGCGCGCCGGGTTCGAGCGGATCGACACCGCCACGCTGGACGCCCATCCGGGTGAGCCGATCGCGGTCCTGCGCAAGCGGTTGACATGACGCCGATGTAATGACCGCGAATTAAAGTGACTTCCCGCGCCTTGCGCGTAGCCTTCGCTCACGCAATTCGCTGAGGAGGGCGAAATGAAAGCTCAACTGTTCGCCGCGGCCGCCGCCGCCGTACTGACCACCGCCGCCGGAGCGGCCCAGGCCGTCGAGGTCGAGATCAAGGACGCGGTCGCCCGTGTGGTGGTCATTCCCGAAAACCGCGCCGACATCGCCGTGACCGTCGCCCAGGGCTCCGCCGGCCTGCCGGCGCTGCAGGTCACCCGCACCGGGTCGGGTAACGTGAACATCGACGGCGACCTGAAACGCAAGATCAAGGGCTGCACCCTGACCGGCCTGGTCATGAACGATCACGTCGATCCGATGAACCCGCCGTCCAACCTGACCGTCCGGGTCGCCGACCACGGGGACGTCAAGGTGGCGGACGCCGCCCTGATCACCATCCGCACGCCGATGGACGTGAGGATCGAAGCGGGCGGCGCGGTGTTCGGCGCCATCGGCCGCTCGACCTCGGTCGAACTGGCCAACGCCGGCTGCGGCGACTGGACCGTCGCCAACGTGAACGGACCCCTGAAGGTCTCCATCGCCGGTTCGGGCGACCTGCGCGCCGGCACGGCCTCGACCCTGACCGTGGGAATCGCCGGTTCGGGCGACGTGCATGTCGGGTCGGTACGCAGTCTGGACGCCTCCATCGCCGGCTCCGGCGACGTGCGCGTGGCGCGGGTGGACGGGCCGATCGAGGCCTCCATCGCCGGCTCCGGCGACGTGCGGGTGGACGACGGCCGGTCCGAACGGGTGAACGCCTCCATCGCCGGGTCCGGCGATGTGAACTTCGGCGGCACCGCGGGCACACTGAAGGCCTCCGTGATCGGCTCGGGCGACGTGCGCGCGCGCAGCGTCACCGGCGAGGTGAAGAAGTCCGTCATGGGTTCCGGCGACGTGGTCGTCGGTCGCTGAGGAGAGCGCGATGAACCGCAAGATGCTGTTGGCGGCGAGCATGCTCGCCGTCGCGCTTCCGGCCGCGGGGGCGCAAGCCGCGACCCTGCGCCTGGAGAAGCTGGCCGCGCGCGTGGTGGTGATCCCGGAGAACCGGGCCAACATCACCGCCGAGGTCCGGGCCGGCAAGGGCGAGGTCGCCAAGCCGGTGCTGCGCACCGCCGGCGCCGACATGATCGTGTCCGGCGACCTGACCGAGGAGAACCTGCGCAGCTGCTCCAAGAGCGGGAACGATCCGGCCAAGGGCGTGGTCAAGCTGTCCAAGCGCAAGAACGTCCGGGTCGAGGACCTGCCGGTGGTCACCGTACGCGTGCCGATGGACGTGACCGTGGTGGCCGACGGCGCGGTGGTGGGGGAGGTGGGCGCCTCGCGGTCGCTGAACCTGACCCAGCGCCGCTGCGGCGCCTGGCGGATCGGCGACGTGGCCGGGCGGCTGAACCTCGAGCTGGAGGGTTTCGGCGACTTCCACGGCGGCTCGGCCGGCGAGGCGGTGATCGACCTGGAGGGCATGGGCGACGTGACCCTGCGCTCGACCCGGTCGCTGAAGGCCTCGCTGGAGGGCATGGGCGACGTGACGCTGGACGGCATCG
>DASPKD010000063.1:0-5195 GCA_035628275.1 Caulobacteraceae bacterium
TCCTCGTTCGGCGTCAACATGCTGGCGCTGAACCGCGGGCGGCCCGAGCAGATGGGCCTGCGCCCGCTGATCGACGCCTTCCTGGAGTTCCGCGAAGAGGTCGTCGTCCGCCGCACCAAGTTCGACCTGGCCAAGGCCCGCGACCGCGGCCACGTGCTGGTCGGCCTGGCCATCGCAGTGGTCAACATCGACGAGGTGATCCACATCATCCGCTCCTCGGCCGACCCGACCGAGGCGCGCGAGCGGCTGCAGTCGCGCGACTGGCCGGCGGGCGACATGTCGCCCCTGATCGAGCTGATCGCCGACCCGCGCTCCATCGTGCTGGAGGGCGGCTCGGTCCGCCTGACCGACGAGCAGGCCCGCGCCATACTGGCGCTGACCCTGTCGCGCCTGACCGGTCTCGGCCGCGACGAGATCTTCGCCGAGGCCCGCGCGCTCGCCCAGGCGATCCAGGGCTTCCTCGAAATCCTGGGCTCGCGCGAGCGCATCCTGGGCATCGTTCGTGACGAACTGACCGAGGTCCGCGACCAGTTCGCCGTGCCCCGCCGCACCGCCATCGGCGAATCCGACGGCGAGCTGGAGGACGAGGACCTGATCCCCCGCGAGGAGATGGTCGTCACCGTCACCCACTCCGGCTACGTCAAGCGCACCCCGCTGTCGCTCTACCGGACCCAGCACCGCGGCGGCAAAGGCCGCTCGGGCATGGCGATGAAGGACGAGGACGCGATCGTCGGCGTCTTCTCTGCCTCGACCCACGCGCCGGTGCTGTTCTTCGCCTCCAACGGCAAGGCCTACAAGATGAAGGTCTGGCGCCTGCCGGTCGGCGGGCCGACCTCCAAGGGCAAGGCCTTCGTCAACCTGCTGCCGATCGAGCCGGGCGAGACGATCATGAACGTCCTGCCCCTGCCCGAGGACGAGGCGCAGTGGGACAAGCTGGACGTGATGTTCGCCACCCGGTCCGGCGACGTCCGCCGCAACAAGCTCAGCGACTTCGTCAACGTCAACCGCAACGGCAAGATCGCCATGCGGCTGGAGGAAGGCGACCACATGGTCGGCGTGGCGCTGTGCACCGAGCAGGAGGACATCCTGCTGACGACCGCGCTGGGCCGCTGCATCCGGTTCGCGGTGGACGAGGTGCGGGTGTTCAAGGGCCGGGAGTCCACCGGCGTGCGCGGCGTGCGCCTGGGCACGGGCGACCACGTGATCTCCATGGCCGTGCTGCGCCGGGTGGAGGCGACCCCGGCCGAGCGCCAGGCTTATCTGCGCTACGAATCCAAGCTGATCGAGGCCCAGACCGGCGAAGCGGTCGAAGGCGCGGCGTCGGCTGAGGACGAGGAGGATGCCGCCGGCGCGGCCGGCGAGGTCCAGCTCGGCCACGACCGGATCATCGAGCTGCAGGCCGCCGAGCAATTCATCCTGACCGTCACCGACTCGGGGCTCGGCAAGCGCACCTCGGCCTACGAGTACCGGCGCACCGGACGCGGCGGCTCGGGCCTGATCGCCCACGACCTGTCGCGCCGCGGCGGCAAGCTGGTGGCCAGTTTCCCGGTCGAGAACGGCGATCAGATCCTGCTGGTCACCGACGGCGGCCAGCTGATCCGCACGCCGGTGTCCAACATCCGCATCGCCGGGCGCAACACCTCCGGCGTGATCGTCTTCCGCACCGGCGACGGCGAGAAGGTGGTGTCGGTCGAGCACCTGGCCGAGCCGGGCGACGAGAACGGGGCCGAGGGCGGCGACGCGCCCCTGGGCGCAGGCGAGGACCCGGCGGCCTGAGGTCGCCCGAGAGAACGGGGAGAGGGGCGATGCGCATAGGTCTCTATCCGGGCACCTTCGACCCGATCACCAACGGCCACCTGGACATCATCGGCCGGGCGGTGAAGCTGGTCGACCGGCTGGTCATCGGCGTGGCCATGAACCAGGACAAAGGCCCGATGTTCTCGGTCGAGGAGCGGGTGGCGATGATCGAGCAGGCGGTGAAGCCGCTGACCGACGGTCAGGTGGTGGTGCGGCCGTTCTCCTCGCTGCTGATGCACTTCGCCGAGGAGGTCGGGGCCGGCATCATCGTGCGCGGCCTGCGCGCGGTCGCCGACTTCGAATACGAGTTCCAAATGACAGCGATGAACCAGCAGCTCAATCGCCAGATCGAGACCGTCTTCCTGATGGCCGACCCCCGTCACCAGGCCATCGCGTCGAAGCTGGTCAAGGAAATCGCCCGGCTGGACGGCGACATCTCCAAGTTCGTCTCCCCGGCCGTGGAGGCCGCGGTCAAGGCCCGCTTCGGCTGACAGAACCCTGTTAACCTAGACCGCCCCATGCTCGCGCTCCGAACCCGGAGACGCCCGCATGGCCCTGGCCCTTCTCGCCCCCTCCGCCGCGCCCGCCGCCGGCCTGAAGCTGTCGGAGCTGATGAGCGCGCTCAGCCACGCGCTCGACATCACCGAGGGCCAGCCGGCCGGGCACTGCGTGCGGGCCTGCTGGATCGGGATGCACGTCGGCCGGGCGATGAAGCTGCCCGAGCAGACCCTGTGGGAGCTCTATTACACCCTGCTGCTCAAGGATCTGGGGTGCAGCAGCAACGCCGCGCGCATCTGCGAGCTGTACCTGACCGACGACCTGACCTTCAAACGCGACTTCAAGCTGGTCGACGGCGGCCTGCCCCAGGTGCTGGGTTTCGTGCTCGGCCACACCGGGCTCAAGGCCGGGCTGGCGGCGCGGTTCAAGGCCGTCGCGCGCATCCTGCGCGAAGGCGGCGAAATCGCCCAGGAACTGATCGAGACCCGCTGCCAGCGCGGCGCCGACATCGCCCGCAAGCTGCGCTTCCCCGAGGCGGTGGCGCTGGGCGTGCGGCACCTGGACGAGCACTGGGACGGCCGCGGCCGTCCTGCGGGACTGAAGGGCGAGGACATCCCGGTCCACGCCCGCATCGCCCTGCTGGCCCAGGTGGTCGACGTGTTCCACACCGCCTCCGGCCCCGAAGCCGCGCGCCGAGAGGTCGCCCGCCGGACCGGCGGCTGGTTCGATCCCGCCGCCGCCGCGGCTTTCCAGAAGGTCGCCGGAAACCGGCTGTTCTGGGCGGGCCTGAGCGACCCCGACCTGCAGCGCCGCCTGTTCGCCCTGGAGCCCGCCCGCTACGCGGTGGCGCTGGACGACGACTATCTGGACGACATCGCCGAGGCGTTCGGCCAGGTGGTGGACGCCAAGAGCCCTTACACCGGCGGGCACAGCGCGCGCGTGGCGCTCTACGCCGACCTGATCGGGGCCGAGACCGGCCTGACCGAGGAACGCCGCCGCTGGCTGCGCCGCGCCGCCCTGCTGCACGACGTGGGCAAGCTCGGCGTCAGCAACGCGGTGCTGGACAAGCCCGGCCGTCTCGACGCCGACGAGTGGGAGGCGGTCCAGGCCCACGCCGCCCACACCCACGCCATCCTGTCGCGCATCTCCGCCTTCGACGAACTGGCCCGCGTCTCCGCCGCCCATCACGAGAGGCTGGACGGCGCCGGCTATCCGCTGGGCCTGAAGGGGGACGAGATCACGCTGGAGACCCGCATCGTCACCGCCGCCGACTTCTTCGACGCCCTCACCGCCGACCGCCCCTACCGCAAGGCGCTGAGCACGGCCGAAGCCTTCCTGATCATGGAACGCTCCGTCGGCGCCGCGATCGACCCCGCCGTCTTCGAGGCCTTGAAACGCGTCGTCTGCCTGCTGCCGGATCGCTCCCGCCCCTGAGGCGCCGGCTCGACGAGCACTCGCATCGCTGACCCTGTTCCCGACGGCCGTTCGACGCCCTAGGTATGGAGTCGATGGACCGTCGCGCTCTTCTCTCCGCCGCCCTCGCGCCGCTGGCAGCGGCCTGCTCGCCGCTGGCGGCGTTCAACCGGCTGTCGCCGAAGGATCCCGCGCGGCGGCAGGCGAGCGGCCTGGCGTACGGCGACCATCCGCGGCAGCGGCTGGACGTCTACAGCCCCCGCCTGCACCCCGAGACGCCGGCGCCGGTGCTGGTGTTCTTCTACGGCGGAAGCTGGGACAGCGGTCGGCGCCAGGACTACGCCTGGGTCGGCCAGGCGTTCGCGGCGCGGGGGTTCGTCACCGTGGTGCCCGACTACCGGCTGGTCCCGGAGGTGGTGTTTCCGGGTTTCGTCGAGGACGCGGCGGCGGCGACGGCGAAGGCGCGCGAGATCGCTCCGCGGTTCGGCGGCGATCCGGACCGGATCGTGCTGGTCGGCCACTCGGCCGGGGCCTACATCGCCGTGTTCCTGGCGCTGGCCGACGCTTACCTGCGCCGGGCCGGGCTCGACCCGAAAGCGGTTCGGGCGGCGGCGGGCCTGGCCGGGCCTTACGACTTCTATCCGTTCGACGTGCCGTCCTCGATCGCGGCCTTCGGGCAGGCGCCGGACCCGCGCGTCACCCAGCCGATCAACTTCGCCCGCGCCGACGCTCCGCCCCTGTTCCTGGCCACTGGCGACAAGGACACCACAGTCGCGCCCTACCACTCGCAGCGGCTGGCGGCGAAGCAGCAGGCGCTGGGCGCCGAGGCCGAGCTGAAGGTCTATCCCGGGCTCGACCACGTCGAGATCGTGCTGGCCCTGTCGCGCCTGTTCCGGGGCAAGGCGCCGGTGCTCGACGACGTGACGACGTTCCTGAAGGCGAACGTCTAGGCCGCGGGCGTCCCCGCCGCGCGCAGCCGGTCCAGGAACTCGGGGTGCAGGTCCAGGTTGGACGCGCAGATCGAGGCGCCGGTCTTGGGGTCGCCGTCGCCCTCGATCGTGCCGACGAAGCCGCCGGCCTCCTGCACCAGGATGATCCCCGCCGCCACGTCCCAGGGCTTCAGGTTGCGCTCCCAGTAGCCGTCGTAGCGTCCGGCCGCGACCCAGGCGAAGTCCAGGGCCGACGACCCCAGCCGCCGGACGCCCGCCACCCGCTGGGTGATCTGGTGCAGCTCCTTGAAGAACTGCCCGTGCCCGGGCCGCCCCGCGAACGGGATGCCGGTCGCCAGCAGGCAGTCGTCCAGCCGCTTGCGCTGGGCCACGCGGATGCGCTTGTCGTTCAGGAAGGCGCCCTTGCCCTTCTCGGCCCAGAACAGCTCTTCCAGGATCGGGTTGTAGGTCACCCCGGCGACGATCTGGCCCTCGCGCTCCAGCCCCACGGTGATGGCGAAGTGCGGCATGCCGTGGATGAAGTTGGTGGTGCCGTCG
>DASPKD010000064.1:0-2283 GCA_035628275.1 Caulobacteraceae bacterium
GGATCGGGAGGGGACATTGCAGTGCAGCAAAATGCAAGCCCTCCGGCGCCTGAGCAGCGTTCGACCACGGACGAAGCGGCGTGTAGCCTAAGATCACCGATGACGCACGGACGCGAAATCCTCACCGTCGAAGAAATCCGCACCGCCGACGCCGCGGCGGTGGCGGCCGGCACGCCGGGGATCGTGCTGATGGAGCGCGCCGGGGCGGCGGTCGTCGAGGCGATCGCCCGCCGGTTCACGCCTCGACCGGCGGTGGTGCTGTGCGGCCCGGGAAACAACGGCGGCGACGGCTACGTGGTCGCGCGGCTGCTGGCCGAGCGCGGCTGGTCCGTCCGGGTCGAGGCGCTGGGTCCGCCCACGGCCGCCGACGCGGTGGAGGCGGCGCGGCGCTGGACCGGCGAGACCGGGCCGATCGGCCAGGCGGCGCCGGACGAGGCGCTGATCGTCGACGCCCTGTTCGGCGCGGGGCTGAGCCGGCCGCTGGAAGGGGAGGCGGCGCGGGCGGCGGCGCTGTGCGCGCCCCTGCGAGAGCGGATCGTGGCGGTGGACGTGCCGAGCGGGCTGGACGGCGACACGGGCAAGCCTGTGGGCCTGTCGTTCGAGGCCGCGCTGACGGTGACCTTCCACCGCAAGAAGCCGGCGCACGTGCTGGTCCCCGGGCGGGGCCTGTGCGGCGAGGTGGCTGTGGCCGACATCGGCCTGGGGCCGATCGAGGGGCGGCTGTTCGAGAACGGGCCGGAGCTGTGGCTGCACGGCTACCCGTGGCCCGCGACCGACGCCCACAAGCATTCGCGCGGGCGGCTGGGGGTGGTCAGCGGCAAGGTCTACGACACCGGCGCCGCCCGTCTGGCGACCCGTGCGGGGCTGCGCACCGCAGGCACCGTGAGGCTGTACTGCCCGCCGGAGGCCGCCGCGATCAACGCCGCCCACCTCGAGGCGGCCATGCTGAAGCCGTTCGAGACCGACCTGGAGCTGGAGCAGCTGGCCGGGGTGATGGACGCCATGGTGATAGGCCCGGCGGCGGGCGTGGACGACCAGACCCGCCACAACCTGCTGGCCGTCGCGCGCACCGGGGCGGCGATGGTGGTGGACGCCGACGCTCTGACGGTGTTCCGCGACGACCCGCGCGAGCTGTTCGCGGTGCTCGACCGCGACGACGTGCTGACGCCGCACACCGGCGAGTTCGAGCGCGTATTCCCCGGCCTGCTGAAGAGCGCGCCCGACAAGGTGAGCGCCGCCCGCGCGGCGGCGGAAAAGGCGGGCGCGGTGGTGGTGCTGAAGGGGCCGGACACGGTGGTCGCCGCGCCCGACGGCCGCGCTGTTGTCAACACCAACGCCACGCCCTGGCTGGCCACCGCCGGGTCCGGCGACGTGCTGGCCGGCGTGATCGGCGGTCTGGCGGCCGGCGCTATGGACAGCTTCGACGCCGCCTGCGCCGGCGTGTGGATGCACGCCGAGGCCGGTCGGCTGTTCGGCCCCGGCCTGACGGCCGAGGACCTGCCGGGGATGCTGCCGGCCGTCATCCGAGAGCTGTGGAGCCGACGCTAGGCTTCGTTCGTTTCCGCACCGATGGGAGACTTCCAGCCGATCGCCGACGCGGCGCTGTTCCGCGTGGGCCAATCGACGATCACCGTGGGCGGCATCGTGACCGCCGTGCTGGTGGCGACGGCCTTCATGGTCGCCGCCCGGGTGGCGAACGTCGTGCTGTGCCGGATCCGCGACCGGCCGGGCGGCGGACGGGCGTCGCTGTATCTGGTGCAGAAGCTGGTCACCTACGGGCTGGTGATCGCCGGCATCTATGCGGGTCTGACCACGCTGGGGCTGAACCTGACGTCGCTGGCGGTGTTCGCCGGCGCTCTGGGCGTGGGCGTGGGCCTGGGACTGCAGGGCATCGTCAAGGAGTTCGTCTCGGGCCTGGTGATCATCTTCGACCGCCAGATCCAGGTCGGCGACTTCGTCGAGCTGGAGGACGTGTCGGGCTTGATCCAGGAGGTCGGGCCCCGCGCCACGCGGCTGCGTACCAACGACAACCTGGCGGTCCTAGTGCCCAACTCCAAGCTGATCGAGAACCGGGTGATCAACTGGACCCTGCGCGGCCAAACCCGGCGTATCCACGTGCCGTTCACCGTCGCCTACGGCGCCGACAAGGACCGGGTGCGCGACGCGGTGCTGGAGGCCGCGCGCGGCGTGCCCTTCACCCTGCCCGACACCGACACCCGCAAGACCCAGGTGTGGATGACCGGCTTCGGCGAGTCGGCGCTGAACTTCGAGCTGGTGGTCTGG
>DASPKD010000065.1:0-5157 GCA_035628275.1 Caulobacteraceae bacterium
CGGCATGTCCTTCCACGGCGGGCTGCTGGGCGTGCTGCTCGCCATGTGGCTGTTCGCCAAGCGCAACGGCGCCAGCCTGTTCAGCATCGGCGACCTGGTCTGCGCGGTGGTGCCGATCGGCCTGTTCTTCGGGCGGGTGGCCAACTTCATCAACGGCGAGCTGTGGGGTCGGGTCACCGACGCGCCCTGGGGCGTGGTGTTCTGCAACCAGACCATCGAGACGGCCTACGGCTACTGCCCGGCCGGTCCCGACCCGCGCCACCCCAGCCAGCTTTACGAGGCGGCGCTGGAGGGGATCGTGCTGTTCGTGCTGCTGCGGCTGGCGACCCACCGCTGGCGGCTGCTGGAGCGGCCCGGCGCGGTCGCGGGCCTGTTCCTGGTCGGCTACGGCCTGTTCAGGGCGCTGCTGGAGACGGTGCGCGAGCCCGACGCCTTCCTGCGCGACCTGCCGCTGGGCTTGACCATGGGC
Organism: Caulobacteraceae bacterium; assembly: GCA_035628275.1. Taxonomy (GTDB): domain Bacteria; phylum Pseudomonadota; class Alphaproteobacteria; order Caulobacterales; family Caulobacteraceae; genus DASPKD01. The sequence goes on from DASPKD010000065.1 coordinate 470, forward strand.
ATGCTGCTGTCCCTGCCGATGATCGCGGGGGGGATTTGGCTGCTGTGGCGGGCGCGGCGCGAGGCGGCCGCGGCGGCGTGAGCCTGACCGAGCGGCTGAGGGCGGAGATCGCGGCGACCGGCCCCATCAGCGTGGCGGAGTTCATGCTGCGCTGCCTGCACGACCCGAGCGACGGCTACTACGCCACGCGTCCTGCGCTGGGGCCGGCGGGCGACTTCGTCACCGCGCCCCTGGTCAGCCAGATGTTCGGCGAACTGCTGGGCCTGTGGGCGGTGGAGACCTGGAACCGGCTGGGCCGACCGGAGCGCGTGCGGCTGGTGGAGCTGGGGCCCGGCGACGGGACCTTGATCGCCGACGCCCTGCGCGCCGCGGCGGTGATCCCGGCCTTCCTGGGCACGGTCGAGCTGATCCTGGTCGAGGTGTCCGCCCCGCTGGCGGCGCTCCAGCGCGAACGGCTGGCGCAGGCGCGCGTGGCGCCGACCTGGGCGCGGTCCCTGGGCGAGATCGAGCCCGGCGCGCCGGTGATCCTGATCGCCAACGAACTGCTCGACTGCCTGCCCGCCCGACAGTTCGTGCGGGTCCAGCGCGGCTGGGCCGAGCGGGTGGTGGGGCTGGGCGAGCACGGCGGCCTGGCTTTCGGCCTGATCCCGACCCTGAAGCCCGCGAGCGCGCCCGACGACCTGGAGCCCGGCCTGGTCTGGGAAGTGTCGGCGGCGCAGGCGGCGCTGGGGAGCGAGGTCGGCGCCCTGGTCGCGCGCGAGGGCGGCTGCGCCCTTTTCGTCGATTACGGTCGCGCCGTGCCTGAGCCCGGCGACACGCTGCAGGCGCTTCGCCGCCACGCCAAGGTCGATCCGCTGGCGAGCGCGGGCGAGGCCGACCTGACCGTCTGGGCCGACTTCCCGGCTGTGCTGGCGGCGGCGCGTGAGACGGGGGCTGAGACCGCGCCGATCGTGCCGCAGGGCGAATTCCTGCGCCGGCTGGGGATCGAGCGCCGGGCGGCGGGGCTGGCCCGCGCACGGCCGGACATGGCCGAAGTCGTCGAGCGCCAGCTGGCGCGGCTGACCGCGCCCGAGCAGATGGGAACCCTGTTCAAGGCGGCCGCGGTTCACCAGCCGGGGCTGGTCCCGCCCGGATTCGAGGAGGCCGCATGATCCCGCCTGTCCTGACCTCGCCGGTGCTGGAACTGCCGGGCGTCCGCCACGCCTTCTTCACGCGCCGGGGCGGCGTCTCGACCGGGCTGTACGACAGCCTGAACCTGGGGCTGGGCTCCAAGGACGACCCTGAGGCCGTGCGCGAGAACCGCCGTCGCGCCGCGGCGGCGTTCGACCAGCCGGCCGAGCGGCTGCTGACCTGCTACCAGATCCACTCGGTGATCGTGCGGGTGGCGGAGGCGCCGTGGGAGCAGCCCCGCCGCCAGGGCGACGGGGTGGTGACCGCCACGCCCGGCCTGGTCTGCGGCGCCCTGTCGGCCGACTGCGCGCCGGTGCTGCTGGCCGATCCCGAGGCTCGGATCGTCGGCGCGGCGCACGCGGGGTGGAAGGGGGCGCTGGACGGGGTGGTGGAGAGCGCGGTGTCGGTGATGGTCGCGCAAGGGGCGCGGCGTGATCGCATCCGCGCCGCCGTGGGCCCCTGCATCGGGCCGGACAGCTACGAGGTGGGGCCGGAGTTCCTCGAGCGCTTCAAGCACCACGACCCGGACTCCGAGCGGTTCTTCCGCCCAGCGGCCACCGCCGACCGGCGGCTGTTCGACCTGCCGGGCTTCGTGCTGAGGCGGCTGGAGCAGGCCGGGATCGCCGGCGCCGAGTGGATCGGCCGCGACACCTGCGCGGAGGAGGCGGAGTTCTTCTCCAACCGCCGGGCGTTCAAGCGCGGCGAGGGCGACTACGGCCGGCTGCTGAGCGCCGTCGCCCTGGTCTGAGCCGTCAGGCCCAGGCCTCCAGCACCTCGACGAAGCGGGTCAGCCAGGCGTTGGTCTGGGCGCCGTCCAGCACGCGGTGGTCGATGGTCAGGGACACGTAGGCCATGGGCCGGACCTGGATCGCGTCGGCGCCGCCGACCTCGCGCACCACCACCCGCTTCTCCAGCTTGCCCACGCCCAGGATCGCCGACTGCGGCTGGTTGATGATGATCGGCGTCGCCACCAGCGAGCCGGACACCCCGTGGTTGGAGATCGAGAAGGTGCCGTCGCGCACGTCGGCGGGCGCGAGCTTGCCGTTGCGCGCCTTCTCAGTCAACTCGTGCAGCGCTTGCGCGACCCCGAACAGCGACAGGTCCTGCGCCCGGCGGATCACCGGCACCACCAGCCCCTTGTCGCCGAGCGCGGTGCCGACGCCGACGTTGACGTCGGAGAAGACCTCCAGGAAATCGTCGTGCCAGCGGCTGTTGACGGTCGGCGCGACCTTCATCGCCTCCACCGCGGCGGCGACGATGTAGGCCGTGTAGGTCAGGCTCGCGCCGCGACGCTCCATCTCGGCCTTGTGTGCCTTGCGGTGGGCCATGATCGCGCTGAAGTCGGCCTCGAACACGGCGGTTACGTGCGGGGCGGTGGCGACCGACAGGCTCATGTGCTCGGCGATGCGCCGGCGCATGGAGTCGTGCGGGATGCGGGTCACGCCGGCTTCGGATTGCGGCGTCGCAGCTTTGGGCTTGGGCTCCACCTTCGCCGGCGCCGCGGAGCGGCCGGACAGGGCGGCCTCCACGTCCTGGCGGGTCAGCCGTCCACCCCGGCCCGTGCCGGTCAGGCCGGAAGGGTCGAGCCCGTGTTCCAGGCAGAACCGCCGCACCGAGGGGGACAGGCGCAGTTCGGGATCGAATTCGGCGATCGAGCGGCGCTCGCCCTCGCTGCTCCAGCCGGCCGGAGTGACGGCGGGGCCTTCCGTCGGCGCCTGCTCGATCTCGGCCTGGGACGCCTTCGCCGACCCGGTCTTCAGCCGTCCCAGCACCGCGCCGGGTCCGGCTTCCGATCCCGGCTCCAGCAGGATTTCGGCCAGCACGCCTTCGCTGTCGGCGGCGACCTCGACCGACACCTTGTCGGTCTCCAGCTCCACGATCGGGTCGTTGACCCGCACCGGGTCGCCGATCTTCTTCAGCCAGTTGCGGACGACCGACTTGGTGCCTTCCTGTTCCAGCGGCGCGGTGATGTCGGACAGCGCGGTCATCAGAACGCCACCAGCTCCTCGATCTTGGCCCGGATTGCGTCCACCGACGGCACCACCTGGTCGAGCAGGGCGGGGCTGTGGGGGCTGGGCAGGTCGGGCATGGTCAGGCGGGCTACGGGCGCGTCGAGGTCCAGGAACGCCTGGTCGGCGACCACCGCGGCGATCTCCGCGCCGAAGCCGCCCGTGCGGGTGTCCTCGTGCACGACCAGGCAGCGGCGGGTGCGCCTGACCGAGTTCAGCACCGCCTCGGAGTCCCAGGGCATGAGGGTGCGCAGGTCGATCACCTCGACCGAGCGGCCCGACGCCTCGGCCGCCTCCTCGCAGCGTTCGACCATCGCGCCCCAGGTCACAACCGTGATCTCGTCGCCCGAACGGGTCGTCTTCGCCCGCCCGAACGGCAGCACGTAGTCGTCGCCGGGATAGGGCCGGCGGGCCCAGGCGGCGTCCAGCATCGCCCGATGCTCGAGGAACACCGCCGGGTCGTTGCCGCGAAGCGCGGCGCGCAGCAGGCCGACCGCATCCTCGGCGTTCGACGGCGCGGCCACCATCCAGCCCGGCGCGTGGACGAACTGCACCTCGTTGGTCTGGCTGTGCCAGGGGTCGCCGCACTTGAAGAACCCGATCGGCATGCGCAGCACCATGGGGGCCGCGAAGCGGTTGCGGGTTCGCCAGCGCATGGTGCCGCAGTCGTTGATCTGCTCCACCGCCGGATCGGCGTACTTGCGGAACTGGATCTCGGGCACCGGCATCAGGCCGGCCAGCGCCATGCCGACCGCCCGGCCGACGATGCCTTCTTCCGACAGGCTGGTGTCGAACACCCGCGCCTCGCCGAACTTCTCCTGCAGGCCGAGCGTCACGCCGTGGACGCCGCCCTTGGGGCCCACGTCCTCGCCGAACACCACCACGCGCGGATTGGCCGACAGCTCGTGGTCCAGCGTGCGCCGGATGGCGGTGATCATGTTGATCCGCTGGCCCTCGGGCCGGGGCTCATCGGAAGCGGGCGGCGGCGTGTAGCCTTCGACCCATTGACCGCCTTGGACCTGGGTCTCGCCGTCGAAGAACACGTGGCGGTGCACGCTCTCAGGGTCGGTGAAGGGCCGCGCCTCGGCGTTGCGTACGGCGACCTCGACGGCGGCCTGAGCGTCGGCCTGGAGTTCGTCCCACTCCGCCTCGGTCATCACCGCCGGCACCAAGTGCTCCTTCAGCCGCGGCAGCGGATCGCGCGCCCACTCGGCCTGCACCACCTCGGGCGACTTGTAGGCCTGGGTGTCCTGGGCGGAGTGGCCCTGCAGGCGCGGCACGGTCAGGCGCAGCAGCACCGGCCCCTCGCGTCCGCGCACGTGGTCCACCGCCCGTTTGATCAGCCGCGCGGCCTCGGCCGGGTCCGCACCGTCGCCGGACAGCACGGTCAGCCCCTTGAAGCTCTTCAGATTGGCGGCGATGTCGGCGCCCGGCGTCTGCAGGGTGGACGGCACCGAGATGCCGAAGCCGTTGTCCTCGACGTAGAACAGCATCGGCAGCTTCAGCGTC
>DASPKD010000066.1:0-6152 GCA_035628275.1 Caulobacteraceae bacterium
GGCGTAGGCGTTGGATGTCCGGGCTGTGGTCACTCAGGTCTGTTCCTTGACGCTTCACGCGCGTCTTACGGCATCCAGGAAGGCCGAGATCAGGGCCGGGTCCTTTATCCCCGCCCCGCGCTCCACGCCAGAGGAAACGTCGACCATCGGCGCGCCCGACGCCGCCACCGCCTCGGCCACGTTCCAGGGGTCGAGCCCGCCGGCCAGGAACCACGGCCGCTCGAACCGGCGGCGCTTCAGCAGGGTCCAGTCGAACCGCGCCCCCACCCCGCCCGGCAGGTCCGATCCGGACGGCGGCCGCGCGTCGAACATCAGGTGCTCGGCGACGCCCGCCCACGCGCCCGCGCGGTCGAGGTCGCCGCCTTCCGAGACCGGCAGGGCCTTGATCGCGCCTGCGCCGGAGCGGGCCTTGATCTCCGCCACCCGGTTCGGCGGCTCCGCGCCGTGCAGCTGGAAGAAGTCGGGGTTGAGCGCGCGCGCCACCTCGTCGACCAGGGCGTCCGAAGGGTCGACCGTCACCGCGACGATCTTCGCGCCGCGGCCCCGGGCGGGCTCCGCCAGCCGCGCGGCGGCCTCGGGCGTCAGGTGGCGCGGGCTCTTCGGAAAGAACACGAACCCCAGCCACCCCGCCCCGCCGTCGAGCGCGGCGCGGACGGCGTCCGACGTGGACAGGCCGCAGATCTTGGATAGGATCATTGGGCGAACGGTCGGTGAGAACCGGACTGCGCGTGCAGATACCGCATATAAGCCAAGAACGCTCTTCTCCGAGTGGCAGAGGCTGTTTTCGCTACTGGCCTGGGCTTGGCCTCCGGCCGGTTAAGGAGACTCCAAGCCGGATAATAGGCCTGAACGTGAAGGCGGCTCTCGGCACAATCACCTACTATGCCAGTAGGACATAAAGACATGTACATATGTGCCTTCGTGTCTATTAGGCCGGTATGTCGCGATTTGTTCACGGTGCCTGCCCACTAATGGTATTTCTCTTGACCCGAGAGAAAAGGCGCCTGAGTATTCAAGTCGGCGCTCGTCGTCATCTCCGTGCTCCTGCCCCTGAACGCAAATTGCGAGGGCGCAAAGGGCGCTCCGGAGCCCCCGGCTTTCACCGGGGACCACGGAGACTAGAGATGGTTACGAAGACCGTCTGTTTCTGGCCGAAGGCGGTTCCGGTACGCGAGTACCTCCGCTTTCGGTTTGGGCAGTGGGAGCGGGTTCGCACTCACTGCCGGGGTTACCCATCCCGGTAAGGCGGGAGAGGTGATCTGAGAGGGGCGACGAGCGCCACCTACGTTGCGAATGACAACAGAAATCGACGTAGGTGTCCACCCATTGGAATCCTGTGGCGAATGTTTTTTCAGCGGCTTCGCGGCAAAATCCGTAAGAGATTCAAAGAACGGGCGTTTTCGCGACGCTGGCACGCGAACGGCGTTCGCCATTACGGCGCAGGCCAGGCTATGCGCCGTTCGAAGTCGGAGTGCCAGAGAAGTTCAGAGGCCAGTCGGTGGTTGGGCAGGGAGACCAGGACAACCTGAAGCCCTGCCTTTCGAGCGTGCTTCATCGCGGGAACGCAGTCCGTATCGCCGGTGATCAATGCGATTCGATCAACAGCGCGCGTCGCCGAAAATGTAGCTACGTCAAGCCCGATGCGCATATCGACCCCCTTTTGCTCGAACACCGGCTCGAAATCGTCATCCGTCGGCACGGTTGGGGGAACAGGGACGGCTTTGGGTTTCCAGCCCCGAAACTTCAGAACACCACGGCGAACGGCGAAAAGGTCGCGCCTTGCCAACTCGCTGAGCCAAGCATCGGACTTGTCGAACGCCTTCTTCTCGCGGGAGACCGGCATCTCGACTTCGCCATTGTAAGGCGCACAATCGTAGTACAGGACGCGCAGGATCGTTTCGTCTTGGAGGGCCGCCGCGTGTGCGACCTTTTCTACGTACTCAGGCACATAACGATGACCGCTACGGCGCGCGAGGATGCGTAGGTGCCCGCCGTCGATCAGAACTGCGATCCGCGACAAAATGAAAACCCCCAGAGCGTCGCCGCCCTGGGGGTCTCTGGATAGTGCCCGCCTACGGGCGTAGCGGAAGTTGGTGAGCGCACCATCTAGTGATGCGCCACACGCTGTCAATACCGGAAAGCGGTGAATTGTTCCTGAACGGCGTATCCTAGCTATCCTGCTGTAGCTGCATGCCTTCGCTAACGTGGAGCCAACTCGGCACTAGCCACTCGCCGCTCCCCGGTGGATGATCCCCCCGATGGTCATGACCGCTTCCGCCGCCGAAGGGGACGCCGCGACGGCGCCTTACCCGCGCGACCACATCGTCGACGTACTGATCGCCGAGCGGGCGCCGAAGCTGACGGCCTCGCCGCTGTGGCCGGTGCTGAAGCCGGTGCTGTACGGGGTGCTGGGCTACGGCGAGGCGAGGCGGCTGGCCGACGCCCTGGCGCCGCTGCCGGGCGACCGGGCGTTGGAGACGGTGTCGGCGCTGCTGGACCTGAGGGTCGAGGCGCTGTTCCTGGACCGGGTTCCGCGCCGGGGGCGCTGCGTGATCGTGGCCAACCACCCGACCGGCATCGCCGACGGGGTGGCGGTGCGCGACGCGCTGCAGCGGGTGCGGGAGGACTCGATCTTCTTCGCCAACGCCGACGCGCTCCGGGTCTGCCGCCGGTTGGACGAGGTGGTGATTCCGGTGGAGTGGGTCGAGGCCAAGCGCACCCGCGACAAGACCCGCGCCACCCTGCAGGCGGCGAAGGAGGCGTTCGAGGCCGAGCGCGCGGTGGTGATCTTCCCGGCCGGGCGGGTGTCGCGCCGCTCCGACGACGGCTCCCTGACCGACCCGGAGTGGGCGCCCACGGCGGTGTCGATGGCGCGCAAGTACGATGCGCCGATCGTGCCGATCCACGTCTCCGGCCCGTTCTCGACCCTGTTCCACGTGTTCCACAAGGTGTCGCCGGAGCTGCGCGACGTCACCCTGTTCCACGAACTGCTGAACAAGCGCGGCAAGCCGTTCCGGCTGACGGTCGGGCCGACGATCCCGCCCAGGCGGCTGGACATCGACGCGGCCAAGGCGACCTACGCGCTGAAGGCCTATGTCGAGCGTGTGCTGCCCTCCCAGCCGGACGCCGAGTTCGCGTGATCCTGGACCGGGCCGTCGACCTGCCGCTGGCCGACGCGGAAGCCACCGCGCGGCTGGGCGCCGCCGTCGCCGTAGCGCTCCGCCGGGGCGACGCGGTGCTGCTGTCCGGCGACCTGGGGGCGGGCAAGTCGACGCTGGCGCGCGGCCTGGTGCGGGCGCTGACCAGCCCCGGCGAGGACGTGCCCTCGCCCACCTTCACCCTGGTCCAGACCTACGACGGGCCGGCGTTCCCGGTGGCCCACTTCGACCTCTACCGGCTCACCTCGGCGGAGGAGACCGACGAGCTCGGCCTCGAGGAGGCGATCGAGGAGGGCGCCGCCGTGGTCGAATGGCCGCAGAGGCTCGGGGCTCGCCTCCCCCCCGACCGACTCGGTATAGACCTCAGGATGGTAGGGGAGGGCCGCCTCGCGCGGATCACGCCGCATGGGTCCTGGCACGGCCGTACGCTCGATGTCTGACCGCGAGAACCTGAGGGTCGCCTTCCTCGAGCAGGCGGGCCTGGGCGCGGCCGAGCGCCGCCCGCTGCCCGGCGACGCCTCCACCCGCCGCTACGAGCGCCTGCACCTGCCCTCGGGCGCCACCCTGATGCTGATGGACCAGCCGCCGGCGGCGGAGAGCACGCCCTGCGGACCGGACTGGAGCGACGAGCGCCGTCGCGCGGCCGGCTGGAACGCCATGAACCGGCTGTCGGCCGGGCGGCTGGAGGCCTTCGCTTCGGTCGCCGCCTGGCTGCGCGGCCACGGGCTGTCGGCGCCGGACATCGTGGCGTTGGACGCGCCGAACGGGCTGGCGGTGCTGGAGGACCTGGGGGACGGCCTGTTCGCGCGCCTGATCGATACCGGCGAGGCGGTGGAGCCCGAGCTGTATTTCGCGGCCATCGACGTGCTGGCCCGCCTGCACGACACGCCCGCGCCCGACGTGCTGAGCGGAAACGGGGTGTCCTGGCCGCTGCTGGACTACGACGCCCTGGCGCTGAAGGCCGGCGCCGACCTGTTCGTGGAGTGGTGGCCGAAGCTCGATACGCGCGTCGTGATCGGCGAGGACGCCCGGGCCGAATGGGACGCGCTGTGGACCGAGGTGGCCAGGCGCGGGGCGGAGGGCGCGCGCACGGTGGCGCACCGCGACTATCACGCCGAGAACCTGCTGTGGCTGCCGGATCGCGAGGGGCTCGGGCGGGTCGGGCTGATCGACTTCCAGGACGCCCTGCGCACCCACCCCAGCTGGGACCTGCACTCGCTGCTGCACGACGCCCGTCGCGACGTGTCGCCGGAGCTGGAACGCGCGGCGCTGGACCGCTACTTCGCCGCCCGGCCCGAGGTCGAGCGCGAAGCCTTCCTGGCCGACTACGCGGCCCTGGCGGCGCTGAACGAGGCGCGGATCCTCGGCATCTTCGCCCGCCTGGTCACCCGCGACGGCAAGCCCCGCTACCTCGGCTTCATGCCGCGCATGTGGCGCCACCTGGAGCGCGACCTGACCGCGCCGGGGATGGAGGGGCTGAAGGCCTGGTTCGACCGCCACGTGCCCGCGGAGCTGCGGGCGTGAGCGGGCCCAGGACCGCCATGGTGCTGGCCGCGGGCCTGGGCACCCGCATGCGGCCGCTGACCGACGACCGGCCCAAGGCGCTGGTCGAGGTCGGCGGGCGCGCCCTGATCGATCACGTGCTGGACCGGCTGGCCGACGCCGGCGTGGAGCGGGCGGTGGTCAACGTCCACTGGTTCGCCGACCGGCTGGAGGACCACCTGTCGCGCCGGAGCCGGCCCGGGATCGTGATCTCCGACGAACGGGCCGAGCTGCTGGAGACCGGCGGCGGGCTGAAGAAGGCGCGCGGCCTGGTCGGCGACGACCCCGTGTGGGTGGCCAACATCGATTCCGTCTGGCTGGACCGCGCCGACGCCCTGGCCGACCTCGCGCGCCGCTGGGACTCCGAGCGGATGGACGCCCTGCTGCTGCTGGCCCGGCGCGAGGAGTCGATCGGCTTCGAGGGGCGCGGCGACTTCTTCCTCGGCGACGACGGCCGGTTGGCGTTCCGGGGCGACGCCGCGAGCGCGCCCTACGCCTACATGGGGGTCCACATCACCCGGCCGGGGATCGTCGACGACGGCCCGGACGGACCGTTCTCATTGACCCCGATTTGGCGGAAATCGGCCGAGAAAGGACGGCTTTTCGGCAGTGTTTTGGACGGGTTTTGGATGCACGTCGGCGACCCCGTTTCGCGCGACCAGGCCGAGGCCAAGCTGCTGGAGACCGCTGCTTGAGCGGCGGCCTGTTCGACGGGCCGGCCCCCCGCTGGTTCACCATCCCCGCCTCGCGCCCGTTCGTCCTCGATCTCGCCCAGGGGCTGCATGACTCCTTTGCGGAGCAAGGGCCTGAGGCCCTGGCCGACGCCTTGCTGCTGACGCCCACCCGCCGCGGCGCCCGCGCTTTAGCCGACGCCTTCGTCACCGCCGCGGGCGGCCGGCCGGTGCTGCTGCCCCAGATCCGCGCCGTCGGCGATCTGGACGAAGGCGAGCCGCCGTTCGAGCCGGGCGACTTGGCCCTGGACCTGCCCCCCGCCGTTTCCCCGCTCCGCCGCCGGTTCGAGCTGGCGCGGCTGGTTGCCGAGCACGGCCCGGCGCTGGGCCGCGACCTGGACGCGGCGAGCGCGCTGGAGATGGCCGACGCCCTGGCCGCGGTGTTCGACAGCCTGGCCATCGAGGGCGTGACCGACCCCGCAGAGAAGATCGAGGCGCTGGTCGAGGGCGAGCAGGCGCGGCACTGGCGCATCAGCGCCGACTTCCTGAGCCTGGCCGTGCGCCGCTGGCCCGAGCGGCTCGACGAACTGGGCCTGATCGACCCGACCGTGCGCCGCGTCCGGCTGCTGGAGGCGCTGGCCGATCAGTGGAGCGAACAGCCGCCGACGCGACCGCTGATCGCCGCCGGATCGACCGGCACGGCGCCCTCCACCGCGCGGCTGCTGGGCGTGGTCGCCGAGGCGCCGCGCGGGTGCGTGGTGCTGCCGGGGCTGGACCTGGA
>DASPKD010000067.1:0-40781 GCA_035628275.1 Caulobacteraceae bacterium
GCCGAGGTCAGCCGCCGCAAGGCCGACCTGGAGACCCGCTACGGCCCGATGCACCCCGAGCTGCAGAAGGTGAACCAGGAGCTCGCCGACTTCGACGGCCAGATCAAGCAGGAGATCTCGCGCATCCAGTCGAACCTGGAAGCCGAGGTGCAGGTCGCGCGCCAGCGCACCAGCTCGCTGCTGGGCAGCCGCAGCGCGGCCAAGGGCGGCCTGGCCTCCAACAACCGCGCCCAGGTCGGGCTGATGGAGCTGGAGCGCAAGGCCGAGGCCAACCGCGCCATCTACGAAGCCTTCCTGAACCGGTCCAAGGAGACCGCCGCCCAGGCCGGGATCAACAGCCCCGACGCGCGCATCGTGTCCAAGGCCAAGGCCCCGAGCTCGCCGTCCTCGCCCAACACCCCGCTGAACCTGGCCCTAGGCCTGGCCTTCGCCCTGATGGCCGGCATGGCCTCGGTGGTCGCGGCCGAGACGCTGGACGGCGGCGTGCGCACCCAGAAGGACCTGAAGCGCAAGTTCGGCCTGGGTTCGCTGGGCTCGATCCCGACCCTGTCGTCGGTGGCGACCATGATCGACCGCGGCGCGCTGAAGCCCGAGGACTACGTGCTCAAGCGTCCCAAGTCGGCCTTCGCCGAGGCGTTCCGCAGCCTGAAGACCTCGCTGATCTACGCCAAGCCCGGCGAGACCGCCAAGGTCGTGGCCGTCACCTCGGCCATGCCGGAGGAAGGCAAGACCCTGACCACCTTCTGCCTGGCCCGCATCGCGGCGGTGGGCGGCTCCCGGGTCGTGGTCATCGACTGCGACCTGCGCCACCGCAGCCTGAGCCAGCGGGTCAAGGGCCCGGTCAAGACCGGTCTGTTCGAACTGCTGAACGGCAAGGCGAGCCTGGAAGACGTGCTGCGGCGCGACGAGCCGAGCGGCGCCTTCGTCCTGCCGATCGCCGAGAACGCCTGGAGCGACCCGGACGTGTTCCGCAGCCCGCCGATGCAGGCCCTGCTCACGCGACTGCGCGCGGAGTTCGACCTGGTGCTGCTCGACACCCCGCCCGTGCTGGCCGTGTCCGACACCCGGGTGCTGGCCGGGACCGCCGACGCGGTGCTCTACCTGCTGCGGTGGGGCAAGACCCCGGAGATGGCGGCCCGCAACGCGCTCGAACAGCTCGAGCAGGCCGGCGCCTTCGTCCCCGGCATCGCCCTGACCCAGGTCGACATGCGCCAGCAGGCGGCCACCGGCTACGGCGACAGCGGGTACTATTACGAGAGCTACAAGAAGTACTACACCGAGGACTGACCCCTCGGGCTCGAGACGAAAGAGAGGCCGGTCCGCGCGAGCGGGCCGGCCTTTTCGCGCGTCAGAGGGTCTGTTCGACCCGGGTCACCTCGGGGACGTAGTGGCGCAGCATGTTCTCCACGCCCGACTTCAGGGTGGCGGAGGAGGAGGGGCAGCCCGAGCAGGCGCCGCGCAGGTGCAGCCAGACGATCCCGGTGTCGGGTTCGAACCGGTCGAACAGGATGTCGCCGCCGTCCTGGGCCACCGCCGGACGCACGCGGGTGTCGAGCAGCTCCTTGATCTCGGCCACGATCTGGGCCGCCTCGCCCTCGTAGACGCCGTCGCCGTGGGCGACCGCCCCGCCCGCCGTCTCGTACAGCGGCCGGCCGGAGGTGAAGTGGTCCATGATCGCGGCCAGCACCGGCGCCTTCAGCTGCGGCCAGCCCAGACCCTCGCCGGCCTTGGTCACGGTCAGGAAGTCGGGCCCGAAATAGACCCGCTCCACTCCCTCCAGCGCGAACAGGGCTTCGGCCAGCGGCGAGGCGCGCGCCTCCTCCGCGTCGCGGAACTCGCGCGAGCCGTCCTCGGCCAGGGCGCGGCCGGGCAGAAACTTCAAGGTGTCGGGATTAGGCGTGGGTTCGGTCTGGATGAACATGGCGCGCCTCAGATGGACCCCTCGCCCGGCTCAGGCAAGCCCGCGATCAGCCGCGCTCGCCGAACAGGGCGCTGCCCACCCTGACCGAGGTGGCCCCGAAGCGCACCGCCGTCTCGAAATCGCCGCTCATCCCCATCGACAGCCGCGCCAGCCCGTTGCGCGTCGCGATCCGGGCCAGCAGGGCGAAGTGCATGGCCGGCTCCTCCTCGGTGGGCGGAATGCACATCAAGCCCTCGACCTCCAACCCGTAGGTGTCGCGGCAGGCTTTGATGAAGGCGTCGGCCTCGGCCGGGAGCACGCCCGCCTTCTGCGGCTCCTCGCCGGTGTTGACCTGGACGTACAGGCGCGGGCTCCGGCCCTGCTTCTGCACCGCGTCCGCCAGCGCGTGGGCGAGCCTGTCGCGGTCGAGGCTCTCGATCACGTCGAACAGGGCGACGGCGTCGGCGGCCTTGTTGCTCTGCAACGGGCCGATCAGGCGCAGCTCGACCTCCCCGCGACGGCCGGCCCACCGCTCGGCCGCCTCCTGCACCCGGTTCTCGCCGAACACCCGCTGGCCGGCGCCCAGCACGGCGGCGACCCGGTCCCACGGCTGTTGCTTGGAGACGGCGGTCAGGGTCACATCGGCCGGGTCGCGGCCGCACGCGATCGCCGCCTTCTCGATGCGGCGCAGGACGTGGGCGCGGGCGGCGGCGGGATCGTGCGGAGGCTCGGACATCTGGTGACGGCGCTATGGGAGACCGCCCGACGCTTAAGCGCCGCCGCCGGTCACGGGAAGCCCCCGCTGTGGTTCGTCACCGACCCGGAGCGCACGCCGGAGCCGTGGCGCGTCGTCGAACGGATGCCCGCCGGCTCCGGCGTCATTCACCGCGCGTTCGGGGCCCCGGATGCAGAGCATGTGGCGCAACGGCTGCGGGCGATCACGCACGATCGAGGCATGCTCCTGCTGATCGGCCTGGACGAGCGCTTGGCCGAGGCCGCGGGCGCCGACGGCCTGCACCTGCCCGAACGCGCGGTCGCCTCGGCCCCGGCGCTGCGGGGGCGCCGTCCGGACTGGCTGATCAGCGGCGCTGCGCACGGGGCGGCGGGCCTGCGGGCGGCGGAGGCGGCCGGACTGGATCTGGTGCTGCTGTCGCCGGTGTTCGCCAGCCGCAGCCCCTCGGCCGGGACGCCGCTGGGCGTTGCGCGGTTCAGCGAGCTGGCGCGAGGGTGCGCCCGGCCGGTCTACGCCCTGGGCGGGATCACCAGCGGCGACGCGCACGAACTCGAAGGCTCAGGCGCGGCGGGGATCGCGGCGATCGAAGGGGTGCTGGAGGCGTATGGAGCGTAAAGCGCGGCGGGGGCGCTTAGAACCGGAAGGTGGTCTCGAGCCGGACGCGCGGCTGGGCCTTTTCTTCGGGTTGCAGGCGGGCCGGGTCGGACTTGCGCTCGCCCAGGCCGAAGGAGCCGCCGACCCGCAGCGACGGGGTCAGGCGGTAGTAGGCGCCGGCCTCGACGTCCTTCCAGTCGGCCTCGCGGCCCACCGGCTGGTCCTGATCGAGCTTGAGGCTCCAGCGGCCGTCGTTGTTCCACTGCAGGGACTTGCGGCCCTTGGCGGCGGACTGTTCGGAGAAGGCCTGAGCGGCGGCCGCGTCGGTGCGGGACTTCGGCTTGCTCTGGGCGTGCGCGTCGGCCGCCGCGCCCGCGAAGGCGAGCGCGCAGACCGCGACAGCGATACCCGAAAAGCGAACCATCACCCCACCTGTTCGGCTCTGAGGAAGCCTCGCCGAACTTCAAGACCGAAGTTGGGCGAGCAGCCTCAAGGAACGATTAAGCGCCTCGCTTGCGCACGGTCAATGAAACGAACGGCGTTCGGCCGTGTTCCGTGTTCGCCGGGCGCGATATGTGGCTCGCGCGCCACGCGATTCCGCCCGCCTTGTCAGCGCCATGTTTTCGCGTGCTATAGAGCTTGCGGTCCGAGGGGGCGACGGCCGCCGTCCGCCCCTGGCGCATTCACCGGCGCGGACGGCCATCATACGGAGAGAGACTTGACGATGTCGTTCATTCGCGGCGCCTCGGTCGCCCTGCTCGCGGCGGCTCTCGTGACGGGTTGCTCGGTGTTGCCGGGCGGCGACCGGACCGAAGGCGGCGATCGCGTCTTCCAGTCCCAGGAAGAAGGCGGCGTTTCGTTCGGCGGGCTGTTCGGCCGCAAGACGGCCGGTTCCGGCGACGCGGACCAGGGCATCGGCGTCAACAGCTATCTCTGGCGCGCCTCGCTCGACACCCTGGCGTTCATGCCCCTGGCCTCGGCCGACCCCTGGGGCGGGGTGATCATCACCGACTGGTACGTGAATCCGGAAAGCCCCGGCGAGCGGTTCAAGACCACTGTCTACATCCTCGACACCCGCCTGCGCGCGGACGCCCTGAACGTGGGCGTGTTCAAGCAGGTGCGCGACGGATCGGGCGGCTGGGTCGACTCTGCGGTCAGCTCCCAGACCGAGATCGACCTGGAGAACGCCATCCTGACCCGGGCCCGCCAACTGCGTCTCGCCAACGTCGGCGGCTGAGGGTAAACCCCTCGCCGCATGGCCCGCTACAATCCGAAAGAGGTCGAACCCAGGTGGCGCGCCGCCTGGGACGAGGCCGGAGTCTTCCGCACCCGCACGCCTGAACAGGCGGCGGGCAAGCCCAAGTACTACGTGCTGGAGATGTTCCCCTATCCGTCGGGGAACATCCACATGGGTCACGCCCGCAACTACGTGATGGGCGACGTGGTGGCCCGCTACAAGCGCGCCAAGGGTTTCAACGTCCTGCATCCGATGGGCTGGGACGCGTTCGGCATGCCGGCCGAGAACGCCGCCATGGAGCGCGGCGTGCATCCCAAGGCCTGGACCTGGCAGAACATCGACAACATGCGCGCCCAGCTGAAGCTGCTGGGCCTGTCGATCGACTGGGAGCGCGAGTTCGCCACCTGCGACCCGGCCTATTACGGCCGCCAGCAGCGCTGGTTCCTGGACCTGTTCCGGCGCGGCCTGGTCTATCGCAAGGAAGGCGTGGTCAACTGGGATCCGGTGGACCAGACGGTGCTGGCCAACGAGCAGGTGATCGACGGCCGCGGCTGGCGCTCCGGCGCGCTGGTGGAGAAGCGCAAGCTCTCCCAGTGGTTCCTGCGCATCACCGACTACGCCGAGGAGCTGCTGGAAGGGCTGGGCGGGCTCGACCGCTGGCCGGAGAAGGTCCGGCTGATGCAGGAGAACTGGATCGGCAAGAGCCGCGGCCTGCAGTTCCGCTTCGACTTCGCCGGTGAAGCGCCTGCCGGGTTCGAGAGCGGGATTGAGGTCTACACCACCCGCCCCGACACCCTGTTCGGCGCCAGCTTCGTCGGCATAGCCCCCGACCACCCGCTGGCCGAGGCGCTGGCGGCCGAGAGCCCCGACATCGCCGCCTTCGTCGAGGAGGCGCGGCGCGGGGGCGCGACCGAGGCCGAGATCGAGACCGGCGAGAAGAAGGGCGTGTTCACCGGCCTTTACGTCGAGCACCCGTTCGAGCCCGGGCGCAGGCTGCCGGTGTGGATCGCCAACTTCATCCTGATGCACTACGGCACCGGCGCGATCTTCGCGTGCCCGGCGCACGACCAGCGCGACCTGGACTTCTGCCGCAAGTACGACCTGCCGGTGCTGCCGGTGGTCCTGCCGCCCGGCGAGGACCCGGGGTCGTTCAACATTGATCAAGAGGCCTATACGGGTCCCGGGACCCTGTACAATTCGGCTTTCCTGGACGGGATGGACACCGAGACGGGCCTGGCGGAGGCGATCCGGCGGATGGAGGCGCTGGGCCGTGGCCGGGGCACGACCGTCTGGCGCCTGCGCGACTGGGGGGTCAGCCGCCAGCGCTACTGGGGCTGCCCGATCCCGATCGCCAACTGCGCGACCTGCGGCCCGGTGCCGGCGGCGGACCTGCCCGTCGTCCTGCCCGACGACGTCAGCTTCGACGTTCCCGGCAACCCGCTGGTGCGCCATCCGAGCTGGAAGCACACGACCTGCCCGTCGTGCGGGGCGGCGGCCGAGCGCGAGACCGACACGCTCGACACCTTCGTCGACAGCTCCTGGTACTTCGCCCGCTTCGCCAATCCGGCGGCCGAGCCGCCGATCGACACGGCCGCGGCGGACTACTGGCTGCCAGTGGACCAGTACATCGGCGGGGTGGAGCACGCGATCCTGCACCTGCTCTACGCCCGCTTCGTCACCCGCGCCCTGACCGACGCCGGCTGGACCTCGGTGCGCGAGCCGTTCGCGGGACTGTTCACCCAAGGAATGGTCACCCACGAGACCTACCGCGCCGACGACGGCAAGTGGGTGGAGCCCACCGACGTGGAGGTCGAGACCGTCGACGGCCGTCGGGTCGCGCGACGCCTGTCCACCGGCGAGACGCTGAAGATCGGCGACGTCGAGAAGATGTCGAAGTCCAAGAAGAACGTGGTCGCTCCGGAGGAAATCCTCGACGCCTACGGGGTGGACGCGGGTCGGCTGTTCGTCCTGTCCGACAGCCCGCCCGAGCGCGACGTGCAGTGGACCACCGGCGGCGTCGAGGGCTCGTGGCGGTTCGTCAACCGGGTCTGGGCCGAGTTCGACGGCCTGCCCGAGGGCGAGGTTCCCGCCGCCGACGCGGACGCGGCGCAGGCGCTGCGCCGGGCCACGCACAAGGCGATCAAGGCGGTCGGCGACGGCTTCGAGAGCTTCCGCTTCAACTCGGCGATCGCGCGGCTGTACGAGTTCGTCAACGTGCTGAAGGCCGCTCCGGTCGAGCAGACCGGATCGCAGGCCAGGCGCGAGGCGCTGTCGGCCCTGGCTCGGCTGGTCGCCCCGATCGTGCCGCACCTGGCCGAAGCCTGCTGGGAGCGGCTGGGCGAGAGCGGCATGGCGGTGGACGCGCCGTGGCCCGCCTTCGATCCGGCCCTGGCCGTCGACGAGGAAATCGCCCTGCCGGTGCAGGTCAACGGCAAGCGCCGAGGCGAGCTGAAGGTGCGGCCGGGCACGCCGGAGAAGGAGGTCGAGCAGATCGCCCTTTCCGACGAGGCCGTAAAGCGGCACCTTGAGGGCCTGTCGGTCCGCAAGGTGATCGTGGTCAGGGACCGGATCGTCAACATCGTGGCGGGGTGAGGCGATGGGCGGCAAGTGGAAGGCGATGGGTCTGGCGGTCGTGCTGCCGTGGCTTTCGGCCTGCGCGGGCTTCACCCCGCTGTACGCCGAGCCGGGGGTGAGCGGCGGGCTGTCGCGCATCGACGTGACCACGCCCGACACCCGCACCGGCTATCTGCTGCGCGAGGCGCTGGAAGACGCCTTCGCCACCGACCGCGCCGCGCCGGCCGACTACCGGCTGAACGTGGAGCTGGCGGAGCGGCGCACGGCGCGGGGCCTGCGCGTCGACGACACCGCCGCGCGTTTCGAGCTCGGGTTGACGGTCACCTACACCCTGGTGGAGACCGCCACGGGCGCGGTGCTGCTGAACCGCACCGCCCAGGCGCCGGTGACCTACGACGCGGCCGACCAGCCGTTCGCCGGGATCACCGCCCAGCAGGAGGCCCAGGCGCGGGCCGCGACCGCCGCGGCCGAGATCGTGCGCACCGACCTGGCCCGCTGGTTCGCCACGCGATGATCCTGTCCAAGCGGCCGGACGTCGACCGCTTCCTGTCCAACCCCGGCCGCGAGCACCGGGCCGCCGTCATCTACGGCCGCGACCGGGGCGGGGTGCGCGAGCGCGCCGACGCCCTGGCTCGCAAGGTGGCCAGGGACCCGAACGACCCGTTCGACGTGGCCGCGCTGACCGACTCCGACATCGACGGCGACCCGGCGCGGCTGGAGGGCGAGCTCGTGGCCCTGTCGATGACCGGCGGACGGCGGCTGGTGCGGCTGCGCCTGTCGACCGAGAAGGCGGTGGTGGACAAGCAGGCGGCCGAGGCGCTGAAGGCGCATGCGGACGGCCTGTTGAACCCCGACGCGTTTTTCCTGATCGAGGCGGGGGCGCTGGACCGGACCTCGGCGCTGCGCAAGGCGGCGGAGGCGGCCAAGACCGTGGCCTGCATCCCCTGCTACGAGGACGAGACCGGCGACGTGGTGCGGCTGGTGCGCGAGGCCCTGGCCCGCGACCAGGTCGGCCTGACCGCCGAGGCCATGGAGCTGTTCACCGCCCGCCTGCCCAAGGAGCGAGGGGTGGCGCGCCAGGAGATCGAGCGGCTGGCGCTGTTCCTGGGCCCCGGCAGCGGCCGGACCGCCGGACCGGCCGAACTGGAGGACTTCCTTGGCGTGGAGCCCGAAGCAGGCCTGTCCGACGCCGCCGCCGACGCTTTCGGCGGCCGCGCTGGTCCGGCTCAGGCCGGGCTGCGCCGTGCGTTCGCCGAGGGGGAGGGCGGACCGGCCGCGGTGCGCGCGGCGGGCATGTACCTCGGCCGGCTCCGCCGGGCCCTGGCCCTGGTCGACAGCGGCGCGGACATGAAGGAAGCGGCCAAGGCGGCGGGCGTGTTCTGGAAACAGGAACGCGAGTTCTTCCGCCAGGCGCGGGCCTGGTCGCTGCGCGAACTGGACGCGGTGCAGCCCGACGTGCTCGACGCCGACCGCGCCTGCAAGACCTCCGGCAGCCCCGACCACCTGATCGCCGAACGCCTGCTGCTGTCGATCGCCGGCCGCGCCCGGCGGCTGGGGCTGTAGGGGCGGACGACTTCATCGAACCGTGGTTGCGGGCGGGGGGCGGGCGCCTATACTCCGCGCCTTTCCGGCTCCGGGCGCTCTCTCGCACATGACCACGACCTCAACGCCGCCGGTGGCGATCATCATGGGCAGCCGCTCGGACTGGCCGACGCTGAAGAGCGCCGCCGAGGTGCTGGACGCCCTGGGCGTCGCTTACGAGGCGCGGGTGGTGTCCGCCCACCGCACGCCGGAACGAATGTTCGACTTCGCTCGCGGGGCCAAGGCGGCCGGCTTCAAGGTGATCGTAGCCGGAGCCGGAGGCGCGGCGCACCTGCCGGGCATGTGCGCCTCCATGACCGAGCTGCCGGTGCTGGGCGTTCCGGTCAGAAGCTCCAGCCTGAGCGGGCTCGATTCCCTGCTGTCGATCGTCCAGATGCCGGGCGGAGTGCCGGTCGGCACGCTGGCGGTCGGCGAAGCGGGGGCGAAGAACGCCGGCCTCCTGGCCGCGCAGATCCTGGCCCTGTCGGACGAGGCGCTGGCCGGGCGGGTGTCCGACTGGCGCGCGCGCCAGACCGACGGCGTGCCCGACACCGTCGAGGACTGATCCTTGACGCGCTTCCCGCTACCGCCGGGTTCGACCATCGGCATTCTCGGCGGCGGCCAGCTCGGCCGCATGCTGGCGCTGGCCGCCGCGCGGCTGGGGTTCGAAGTGGTGGTTCTGGAGCCCGAGACCGACTCCCCGGCGGGCCGTGTGGCCGGCGGTCAGATCGTCGCCGGCTACGATGACGACGGGGCCTTGGCCGAGCTGGCCGGGCGCTGCGACGTGGCCACCTTCGAGTTCGAGAACGTGCCCGCCGCGGCGCTCGAGCGACTGCAGGCGCTGGACGTCGAGGTCGCGCCAGGCCCCCGGGCGTTGGCCTTCACCCAAGACCGAGTGGAGGAGAAAAACTTCGTGCGCCGGGTCGGGGCCGAGTCCGTCGATTTCGCGCCGGTGGACGGGCTCGCGGACCTGACCGCTGCGCTGGAGCGGCTGGGGGTTCCCGCCCTGCTGAAGACCCGGCGCGAGGGCTACGACGGCAAGGGGCAGGTCTGGATCCGCGATCCGGCCGAGGCGCCGGCCGCCCTGGCCGCGATCGGGAGCCGTCCGGCGATCCTGGAGGCGCGGGCCGACTTCGTGCGCGAGCTGTCGGTGATCGCGGCGCGCGGGCGCGACGGCGCGGTCGCCTGCTGGCCCGTCGGGGAGAACCGGCACGCGGGCGGAGTGCTGCGCACCACCTCGGCGCCCGCGCCCGGAGCGGCGGCGGTGCAGGAGAAAGCCGAGGCCATCGCCCGCCGGGTGCTGGAGGGGCTCGACTACACAGGCGTGCTGGGGGTGGAGCTGTTCGAGCTTTCGGACGGGCGGCTGCTGGTCAACGAGATCGCGCCCCGGGTCCACAACACCGGCCACTGGACCCAGGACGGCTGCGCCTGCGACCAGTTCGAGCAGCACCTTCGCGCGATCGCGGGCTGGCCGCTGGGCCCGACGCAGGCGCTGCATGCGGTGGAGATGGAGAACCTGCTGGGCGCCGAGGTCGAGCGCTGGCGCGAGATCGCCGCCGAGCCGGACGCCCGCCTGCACCTCTACGGCAAGGGCGAGCCGCGCCCGGGCCGCAAGATGGGCCACGTCAACCGGATCAGACGCGAGGCTTGATCGCGCCGTCGCGGGCGGCGACGCGTCCGGGGGCCGGCTGGGGCACGGGGGCCAGAACGCCCGGGACCGGGGCGGCGATGCGGAAGCGGGCGGGCTTGGGTTTCAGCGCGAAGGTGCGCTTCACCGCCTCCAGCAGGATCAGCCCCGCCGAGCCCGGCCAGACGCGCGAGCCGACCTGCTCGAAGGCGTCGGCCCAGCCGACGAACACCCGCCAGGGCGGAGCGTACAGGGCCTGCGACCAGGCCACCGGCTCAAGTCCCGCCTCGCGCACCAGGGTCTCGAGCTGGCGGCGGGTGAAAGGACGGCCGTGGCCGAACGGGGTCTTTTCCGCATGCGACCACAGCCCCGCGCGCGCCGCGGCGGCGACGATCATCCGCCCGGACGGCGCCATCACCCGCCCGGCCTCGCGCAGCACCGCGCCGGAATCCTCGCTCTCCTCCAGCCCGTGGACGATCAGCACCCGGTCGAACAGGGCGTTTGGAAACGGCAGGCAGGCCTCGTCTACCAGGGTGGTGCGGTTCCGTGCCTCCGGCGGCCAGATCTCCACCCCTTGCGCCGCCGGCATGGCGGCGACCGCCCGACGCGCGGCCGGAAAGCGGCCCAGGAACGGCGTGGCGTAGCCCAGGCCCAGCACGTCCAGACCCGCGGCCTCGCCCCAGGCCTCCGACACCTTGCGCGCCACCGCCTCACGCGCGGCGCGGCCGAGCGGCTGGGCGTAGAACTCGCGCAATTCCAGGACGTCGCGACGCATGACCCACTATAACCGCCTGGCCTCGTTCGGCGAAGGAGCGACCATGCCGCTGGAGATCCGCCAGTTCCCGTGCCTGTCCGACAACTACGGCTTTCTGGTCCGCGACGCGGCCACGGGCATGGTCGCCACGGTGGACACGCCGGACGCGGACGCGATCCTGCGCGAGCTTCAGGCGAGCGGCTGGGGGCGGCTGGACCTGATCCTGAACACCCACTGGCACCCCGACCATGCAGGCGGCAACGCCCGGCTGAAGACCGAGACGGGCTGCCGGATCGTCGGCCCGGCGGAGGTTGAGCGGATCACGCCGCTGGACCGCGTCGTCGAGGGCGGCGAGGCGGTGGAACTCGGCGAAACCGTATTCGCCGTGCTGGAGAGCGGCGGCCACACCCTGGGGCACGTCGCCTACTGGAGCGAGGCGGACGCGGTCGCCTTCGTCGGCGACACCATCTTCGCCATGGGTTGCGGGCGGCTGTTCGAGGGGACGGCGGAGCAGATGTGGGCCAGCCTGTCGCGGCTGGCGGCCCTGCCGCCGAGGACCCGGCTCTACTGCGCCCACGAGTACACCGCCGCCAACGCCCGCTTCGCCCTGTCGGTGGACGACGACCCGGCGGTGCGCGAACGGGCCGAGGCGGTGTTCGCCGCCCGCGAGCGCGGCGAACCGACCGTGCCGACCACGGTCGAGCTGGAGCGGGCGACCAACCCGTTCCTGCGGGCGCCGCGCCTGGCGCAGGCCGGCACGGAAGCCGAGGCTTTCGCGCAGGTACGCGTCGCCAAGGACGCCTTCAGGGGCTGAACGGGCGCCTCAGCGCTGGGCGATGGTCCGCACCAGCTTGCCGGACGAGGGACGCCCGGCCAAGCCGTTCTGCGGAGCGACGACCACCTCCAGCGTGCCGTCCTTGAGCAGGCGCGCGTCAGACTTGCGGCCGGGGATCAGCCGCACCTGCTTGACCGCCGTGACCAGATCGCGCCCGTTGGCGGTGGCCGCCAGCCGCGCCACCGCCTCGGCGGCGACCATGGCCGCGTCGGCGAACAGGAACTCGGCGCCTTGCGACACGCTCGGCGCGTGGAAGGGGATCAGCCGCTTGGCCGACTTGCTGGCCCGTGCGCTCGACCGGGCCATGGTCTGGACCAGGGCCTGAGGGCTCATCTGCGGCGCCTTGAACGCCACGGCCTCCCCCGCCAGCGACGCCGGCACGCCGGTCGGGCGTTCGCGGGTGAAGACGGTCAGGCCGCCCAGGCGCGTGAAGCGCACCACCGGCTGGCCCAGGTCGTTCTTGTAGATGACGTCGCCGTTCGGGCCGGGACTGGGGTGCAGGGCCCAGATCTCCTGGCTGCGCTCGAACTTCAGCAGGGCCGCCCGCCCGCTGCGGTCGAACACGAAGTTGGCGCCGGTCTCCGACACGTAGCGCGCCACCGGCGGGGTGTGCTTGTGGTCGCGGCCGTCCTGGGCCCGGCTGCCGACCAGGGCCTCGCGCAGACTGTCGGGACGGTCGGCGACGACGGGCCCGGCGCTCGCCCAAAGAAGAGCGACCGCCGCGCCGATCAGCGCCGACCTGTCGAAAGCCCGTACCTGCATGCCGGCCTGCATACCGCTCGCACCGGGGCGGATTTTGGGCGGGTTCAGGCGCGGTTCATCCGACCATGTACTGGCCGCCGTTGACCGAAATGGTCGCGCCGGTGATGAAGCTGGCGTTGTCCGAGGCCAGGAAGGCCACGCACTCGGCGATCTCCTCGCTGGCGCCCAGGCGGCCCATCGGGATCTGACCGAGGATTCCCTGCATCACGTGCTCGGGCACCTTGGCCACCATTTCGGTGTTGGTGTAGCCGGGCGCCACGCAGTTGACCGTGATCCCCTTGTTGGCGCTCTCCAGCGCCAGCGCCTTGGTGAAGCCGATCATGCCGGCCTTGGCGGTGGAGTAGTTGGTCTGGCCGGCCTGGCCCTTCTGACCGTTGACCGAGCTGATGTTGACGATCCGGCCCCAGCCGCGGGCGCGCATCGGCTCGATCACCTGGCGGGTCATGTTGTAGACGCTCATCAGGTTGACCGAGATCACCTCGCCCCACTGCTCAGGGCTCATCTTGTGGAAGAAGCCGTCGCGGGTGATGCCGGCGTTGTTCACCAGAATGTCGATCGGCCCGTACTCGGCCTCGATCTGCTCCTTGGCGCGGACGCAGTCCTCCCAGTTGCCGACGTTGCCCTTGACCACCATGACGCCGAGCTCCTCGGCGCAGGCGCGGGCCGCCTCGTCGTTTCCGGAGTAACCGGCCGCGACCTTGTAGCCGTTCTGCCGCAGACGGGCGCAGATCGCCTTGCCGATCCCGCGGGTGCCGCCCGTGACCAGTGCTACGCGAGACATGTCAGTTCCTCCCAATCATTGACGTTGCTCCTTCTCCCGGCCGGGAGAAGGAGGGACCCGCGCACCGGAGCCCGAAGGGCGGAGGTTCTCGCGCGGGAGGATGAGGGGGTAGGCCCGCCGGCCGTGTAACCCCTCACCCCTGCCCTCTCCCTGGGGGAGAGGGGTTAAACGGCTTCCACGCACAGCGCCACGCCCATGCCGCCGCCGACGCACAGGGTGGCCAGGCCGCGGCGGGCGTCCGAGCGCTTCATCTCGTGCAGCAGGGTGGTCAGGATGCGCGCGCCCGAGGCCCCGATCGGGTGGCCGATGGCTATGGCGCCGCCGTTGACGTTGACCCGGCTCGGGTCGAGGCCGAGTTCGCGCACGACGCAAAGCGCCTGGGCCGCGAACGCCTCGTTGGATTCGATCAGGTCCAGGTCGCCGACCTTCCAGCCGGCTTTGTCCAAGGCCTTGCGGCTGGCCGGGATCGGGCCCGTGCCCATGATCTCCGGCTCCACCCCGGCGTTGGCCCACGACGCGATCCGCGCCAGGGGGGTGAGCCCGCGCCGCTCGGCCTCGTCGGCGGTCATCAGCACCAGGGCCGCGGCCCCGTCGTTCAGGCCTGAGGCGTTGGCGGCGGTCACCGAGCCGTCCTTGGCGAAGGCCGGGCGCAGGCCGGAGACGCCCTCCAGCGTCGCGCCCTCACGGATGTACTCGTCCTGATCCACCACGGTGTCGCCCTTGCGGCCCTTCACCGTCACCGGGGCGATCTCGTCGGCGAACCTGCCTTCGCGGCGGGCGCGCTCGGCGCGGTTCTGGGACTCCACGGCGAAGCGGTCCTGATCCTCGCGTCCGATCTGCCAGCGGGTGGCGATGTTCTCGGCGGTCTGGCCCATGTGATAGCCGTGGAACGCGTCCCACAGGCCGTCCTTGATCATGGTGTCGACGTACTGCAGGTCGCCCATCTTCTGGCCGTTGCGCAGGTGGGCGGCGTGGGGCGCCTGGCTCATGCTCTCCTGACCGCCGGCGATCACGATTTTCGCGTCGCCCTGGGCGATCTGCTGCATGCCGAGCGCCACCGCGCGCAGGCCCGAGCCGCACAGCTGGTTCAGGCTCCAGGCCGGGCTCTCGACCGGGATGCCGGCCGCCACCGCCGCCTGCCGCGCCGGACCCTGGCCCGCGCCCGCCTGCAGCACCTGGCCCAGGATCACCTCGTCGACCTCGCCGGCCTCGACGCCCGCCCGCTCCAGCGCGGCGCGAATGGCGGTTTCGCCCAGCTTGTGCGCGGGCAGGCCCGACAGCGAGCCCAGGAACGATCCGACCGGCGTGCGCGCGGCGGAGGCGATGACGACGTCGACCATGAGAGAAAACCCCGTTCGGCCGCGCCGGGGGAGGGGCGGCGGCTTCGGGCCGGGTTAATGCCTGAACGAACGCCGTTCGTCACCCGTGCGAGGCGAAAAAAGCGGCTTTCGTCAGCCTCTGGCGCAGGTTAGCGGCTTCCGCGATAATGCCGCGCCGCAGCACGACGGAGTTCATCGCTTTGACCGACGCCCAAGGCTCCGCCGCCCGCCCCTCCGGCGAGCGCGTCGTCATCAAGAAGTACGCGAACCGCAGGCTCTACAACACCGCCTCCAGCGCCTACGTCACCCTGGACCACCTGGCCGAGATGGTCCGCGAGGGCGTCGATTTCGTCGTCTACGACGCCAAGACCAACGAGGACATCACCCGCTCGGTGCTGGCCCAGATCATCTTCGAAGAAGAGAGCAAGACCGGGCAGAACCTGCTGCCGACCGCCCTGCTGCGCCAGCTGATCGGCTTCTACGGCGACAGCATGCAGGCGGTGCTGCCGACCTACCTGCAGATGTCGATGGACGCCTTCACCCGCCAGCAGGACGAGTTCCGGGGCCAGTTCGCCAAGACCTTCGGCGCGGCGCCCGGCATGGGCTATTTCGACGAGCAGGTGCGCCAGAACCTGGCCCTGTTCGACCGGGCGATGAAGATGTTCACCCCCTTCGCCTATCCGAAGCCCGAGCAGCCCGCTCCGGCGCCGCAGCCCGCGCCCGCCGCCAACGCCGAGGCCGACACCATCGCCGAGATGCGCCGGCAGATGGCCGAAATGCAGGCCCAGATCGCCAAGCTGGCGTCGGCCCGGTGACCGACCCGGTCGATCCCGCCCGCCGCGCCGCCGATCTTCGGGCCGAGCGCCGCCGCGACCGGGAACGCAAGAAGGCCGAGGGCGAGGCCCTGAACATGCCGGTCCCCGCCGGAGAGCGCGGCGACCACGCGCCCGAACCGCCGGCCGCCGCCGACGCGGCCTTCGCCGCCCAGCTCATGGGCCAGGGCGGTCAAAAGCGCGGGCTCAAGGGCGGACCCGAAGTCCTGGACCATGCGCGCGCCAGTTACCTCGGAACCGAATACTCCGGCCCGAACGATCGCCGTCCCAGGCCCGGGCGGACCACCAAGACCGAAGTCTGATCCGCCGGCCGCGTTCGGCAAGAGACAGTTCACCTTCTCGGCGGTAGAAGCGGAACACATGACGAACGCGATTCGCATCCTCGGGATCGATCCGGGCCTTCGCCGCACCGGCTGGGGGGTCATCGCCTGCGAGGGATCGCGCCTGTCCTACGTCGCCCACGGCGTGGTGGCGCCGGACGAGAAGGCGGCGTTCTCCGAGCGGCTGCTGGCCCTGTTCGAGGGGGTGAGCGCCGTGGTCGAGGCCTGGTCTCCGCACGAGGCGGCGGTCGAGGAGACCTTCGTGAACGTCAACGCAGCGTCGACGCTCAAGCTGGGCCACGCCCGGGCCGCGGCCCTGATCGCGCCCGCGCGCGCCGGCCTGCCGGTCGCCGAGTACGCGCCGACCGAGATCAAGAAGGCGCTGGTCGGAACCGGCGGCGCCGACAAGACCCAGGTCGGATTCATGGTCCGCCGCCTGCTGCCCGCCTGCGGCGATCCGGGTTCCGACGCCGCCGACGCGCTGGCCGTCGCCATCGCCCACGCGCACGCCCGGCGCCTGCGCCGGGTCGGAGCCGCCGCATGATCGGCCGCCTGCGCGGGATCGTGGCCGAGGTCGGCGAGGAAGAGGCGCTGATCGACGTCGGCGGAGTGGGCTATGTCGTGCGCTGCGGCGCCCGGACCCTGTCGCGCCTGCCCGCGGCCGGCGACGAGGCGCTGCTCCACGTCGAGCACCAGTGGTCGGCCGAGCAGGGGCCGCGGCTCTACGGCTTCCTCACCCGCGACGAGCGGCGCGCCTACGTCGCCCTGCAGTCGGTGCAGGGCGTGGGGCCCAAGGCGGCGCTGTCGGTGCTGGACGTGCTGGGCCCTGGAGAGCTGGCCCAGGCGGTGGCGCGGGAGGACAAGGCCGCCGTAGCCCGCGCCAACGGCGTCGGGCCGAAGCTGGCGCAGCGCATCGTGGTCGAACTGAAGGACAAGCAGCTGGGCGAGGCTGGGAGCTTCCAGCCGTCAACCGCGCCTTCCGGTCCGGCCGCGCCGCCCGCGCCGTCGCTGACCGGCGAAGCGGTGTCGGCCTTGCTGGGACTCGGCGTTTCCGAACCCGCCGCGCGACGGGCGGTCGACACCGCCCTGCTGCGGCTGGGCGAGGATGCGGCCCTGCCGGCCGTCATTCGCGCGGCCTTGCAGGAGCTCGGGCGGTGAGCCGGCTGGTGTCCGGCGAGCCGGACGGGCCCGAGGCGTTCGACCGGGCGCTGCGCCCCCAGACGCTGGCGGAGTTCGTCGGGCAGGAGCCGATCAAGGCCAACCTCAAGGTGTTCGTCGACGCCGCCCGCTCGCGCGGCGAGGCGCTGGACCACGTGCTGCTGTTCGGCCCGCCGGGGCTCGGCAAAACCACGCTCGCCCAGATCGTCGCCCGCGAGCTGGGGGTGGGCTTCCGCGCCACCTCCGGCCCGGTGCTGGCCAAGGCCGGCGACCTGGCCGCGATCCTGACCAACCTCGAGCCGCGCGACGTCCTGTTCATCGACGAGATCCACCGCCTGGCCCCGGCGGTGGAGGAGATCCTCTATCCGGCGATGGAGGACCACGTGCTGGACCTGATCATCGGCGAAGGGCCGTCGGCGCGCACGGTGCGCATCGACCTGGCGCCCTTCACCCTGGTCGGCGCCACCACCCGCGCGGGCCTGCTGGCCACGCCGTTGCGCGATCGGTTCGGCATACCGCTCCGGCTGGAGTTCTACACGCCCGAGGAGCTGAAGCGCGTGGTGATGCACGGCGCGCGCAAGCTGGGCGCGCCGCTGGCCGACGACGGGGCGGTCGAGATCGCCGCCCGCGCCCGCGGCACGCCGCGCGTGGCGGGCCGGCTGCTGCGCCGGGTGCGCGACTTCGCCGCCGCGGAGGGAAGCGCGGTGATCGACCGCCTCGCCGCCGCCCGGTCGCTGGCCCGGCTGGAGGTGGACGAGGCGGGGCTGGACAGCCTCGACCGCCGCTACCTGAAGGCTCTGATCCAGAACTACGGCGGCGGCCCCGCGGGCGCCGAGACCCTGGCCTACGCCATCGCCGAGGCCCGCGACGCGGTAGAGGACGTGATCGAGCCCTTCCTGCTCCAGCAGGGCTTCATCCAGCGCACCCCGCGCGGCCGCGTGGCCTGCGCCAAGGCCTACGAACACGTCGGCCTGACCCCGCCGCCGACGAAACCGGGTCAGCCGGGGCTGTTCGGAGACGGGAAGTGAGCCTGGAACCCACCGCCGGGGTCTTCGACGGCCGCGAGCATCGGCTGCCTGTCCGGGTCTATTACGAGGACACCGACTTCACCGGCCTAGTCTACCACGCCAACTACGTCCGCTATTTCGAGCGGGGGCGGTCGGACTTCCTGCGGCTGGCCGGCGTCGGTCACGCGGCGCTGCTGGAGCGGGAGGACCCGCTCGCGTTCGTGGTCGTGCGGATGCGGATCGATTTCCTCAAGGCCGCCCGTATCGACGACGCCCTGGTGGTCAAGACGCTGTACCGAACGGTGAAGGGCCCGCGCCTGTTCATCTCCCAGGCCATCGAGCGCGCGGGCGACACCCTGTGCCGGGCCGAGGTCGAGGCCGCCTGCATCGACCTCCACGGACGGCCGCGGCGGCCGCCGAAGACGTTGGTCGAAACCCTGACGCCGTGGCTCGACGGGCTTTGAAGGAGCCCGAAAGGTGCTGACGATCGCAAACGCGGAGAAGTCTGCTCGTCAGTAGATTTGCGTCCGCAGGTCGAGATGTTTGTACGGCTGCGCGGCGGTGAACAGGTCGGCTTCGGGTCTCTCCACGACCGCGAGCCAGAGCGTATGCGCGTCATAGAAATAGCCGCGGTTGGATTCGCCGGCCGAAGCTCTGAACCGGGCGTTCCAGTCGATCCGGGCCGTCTGACCCGCCGAGAGCGAGAAGATCGGCCGGGGCAAGCCTTCCGGCCACCGGGTGCTGCGCATGCTCGGCCATGGAGGCAGGAGCGAGAGCTCCACGGCGTCCTTGCTCATGCGCCAGGTCAGGTTGGCGGCGTGCGCGGGAGCGGAGGCCTCCCAGAAGGCGCGGGTGAGTTCGCCGGATCGCGCCTTAGGAAGGAAGCCTTCGGATTCGATCGCGCGAATTTCGTGAAGCCACGCGTCGGGCCGTCCCGCAGGCGGTCTTAACGGCCATGCCGACGGCAGGGCGAGGCGCTCGGCGGCGGCTTGCGCCGACCGGCCGGCCTTCGTCCACCGGGTCCAGACGTGTTGAAGAACGAACACGACCTCTCCAATCCCGTCGCCGCGGCGATCAGCGCGGCGCGGGCGTCTCCCTGACGAGGATCGCGTCGGAGAGCCTCCCGTGAGCGTCCCGGCTGACGTGGTGCCGAAGCAGCGAGCTCCCGCGAGCGCCGCCTGCGAGATCGTAGCGGACAAGGGAGACGCACTCGTAGGTCCGGGGGAGCACGCGCCGGCACAGGGCTTGGGGCAGGCCGGCGAGGCGGTCGGGCGGGCCGCTCAGCCCGTCCTGTTCACGGATCCGGCGCGCGTACCCTGTCCAGTCGCGCTCGATCAGCGCCTGAAGCTCGCCGGCGGCGGGAGCGCCGGAGTCGAACTCCGCGGCCCCAGACGCCTGCGGAGACGAAGCCAGGAACAGCGCGGCGGCGACGATCGCGAACGGCGGCATGCGGCGGCGTCCTTGCTACTTCGAGCGCTTGTCTTTCGAGCGGGCCGTGACCGGCTTGCGCTCCAGTTCGGCCGGCTTCACCCGGGACCGGGAGCCGCACTTCATGCCGTACTCCGACGGCCAGACCGACGGGGTCATGTAGAAGAACTGGCTGGTCTCGCCGGGCTCCAGCCAGGCCTCGTTCATCAGGCCGCTGCTCCAGACCACGTCGAACCAGCCGCCGACCGAGCCGATGTTCCGCAGCCGCACGTAGGTGGTGTTGTTCACGTGGCCGTAGCTGGCCTCCGCCCCGCACGGACCGTCCCGCATCCAGTCAACGTAGTGCTCGTCGGGATAGTAGGCGCCGCTCTGCTGGTCGGACACGGTCGCCATCGCGGTGAGCGTCTCGGCGCAGCCGGACAGGACGAGGGCGGAGGCGCCCAGCAGGGCGGCGGCTACGGTGCGATGCATACGGGTTTCTCCTCGGACGAAGTGTCGGCAGGGCCGAGCGCGCCGTCAAGCGAGCCTCGGCGGGTGCCCTGCCGCCGCCGTCGCCCGGGTCGCTCCTCTCGCGCACCGCACGGGCCATAGATTTGTCACGCAGGCGCGGCCATTATCGGCGGCTCTCACGCTGAACGACAACAAACACGACCGGAGTACGCCATGGGCGAGGGGCTCGATCCGAACAGCCTGAACGCGCTGAGCCTGTTCATGCGCGCCGACTGGGTGGTCAAGCTGGTGATGCTGGGCCTGGCGTTCGCCTCGCTGTGGTCGTGGGCGGTGATCCTGGACAAGTTCTTCCGCTTCGGCGCCCTGAACCGTCAGGCGGACGCGTTCGAGAACGAGGTGTCGTCGGGCCGCTCGCTGGAGGAGATCGCCTCACAGGCCGGCAACGACCCGCGCCACCCGCTGCCGCGCATGCTGGTGATCGCCTTGCGCGAATGGCGCGACGCCCGGGCCAAGGGCGCGCTGAACGAACAGCAGGCGGGGCTGCTGATCAACCGCATCGACCGCAGCCTGGACAGTGTGATCGCGCGCGAGACCCGGCGGATCGAGGACGGGCTGGGCGTGCTGGCGGTGGTCGCCACTTCCTCGCCCTTCGTCGGCCTGTTCGGCACCGTGTGGGGCATCATGCACGCCTTCCAGGCCATCGCCACCGAGCGCAACACCAACCTGGCCACCGTCGCCCCGGCGATCTCGGAAGCCCTGTTCGCCACCGCCATCGGCCTGGCCGCGGCCATTCCGGCCTACATCGCCTACAACAAGTTCTCGCTGGACGCGCAGAAGTTCACCGGCCGGCTGGAGAGCTTCGCCGACGACCTCGGCGCCGCCGTGACGCGCCGCCTGGGCGGGAGCGCCTGAGCCATGGCCCTGTCCGCATCGGGCGCGGGCGGCGGCGGCCGGGGCCGCCGCCGCGGACGCCGCCGCCAGCCGCTGTCGGAGATCAACGTCACGCCCCTGGTCGACGTGATGCTGGTGCTGCTGATCATCTTCATGATCTCCGCCCCCCTGCTGACCGTAGGCGTCGAGGTCGAACTGCCGAAGACCGAGGCCGGCGCGGTGGAGGACACCGCCGAGCCGCTGACCGTCACCATCCGACGCGACGGGGCGATCTTCATCCAGGAGAGCCCGGCCGCCTACGAGCAGTTGGCGCCGCGGCTGAGCGCCATCGCCGGCGAAGCCTACGACAAGCCGATCTTCGTGCGGGCCGACGGGGGCGCGCCCTACGCGGCGGTGGCGCGGGTGATGGCCAAGCTGTCGAGCTCGGGCTTCAGCAAGATCAACCTGATCACCGACACCGGCGCGCCGACGCCCGCGCCCGCGCCCGCCGCCGCTCCTGAAGCGTCGGAGGCGCCGTAAGCGTGCGTGGCGGCCTGGCCCCCGCCGTCCTGGGTTCGATCCTGCTGCACGCGGGCCTGCTGGCGTTCGCCTTCGTGCGCTGGCCGGAGGAGTCGCGCGAATTGATCGC
The DNA here is from genome assembly GCA_035628275.1 of Caulobacteraceae bacterium. Taxonomy (GTDB): domain Bacteria; phylum Pseudomonadota; class Alphaproteobacteria; order Caulobacterales; family Caulobacteraceae; genus DASPKD01. The sequence goes on from DASPKD010000067.1 coordinate 21,413, forward strand.
CCAGGCGGTGCCGGTGACCATCGTCTCCAGCCTGCCGCCCGCCGCGCCCGTGGTCGCGCCGCCGGAGCCGGTTCCGGCCGAAACCCCGCCCGAGCCCGAGGCGGTGGAGCCCCTGCCGCCTGAACCGCAGGCCCCTGCTCCGACGCCGCAGCCGACCCCGCCGCCGAAGAAGTCGCCGACGCCCGCCAAGCCGACGCCGGCCAAGAAGTCGGAGCCCACGCTCGATCTCGACGCTCTCTCCGACAGCCTGGCCAAGACCACCAAGCCCAAAGCCAAACCGCGCCCGCCCGCGCCGGCGGCGAAGGCCGGGGGAGCCACGACCACGGGACCTATCTCGGCGGCCAGCGGACTGGCGCTGAACTCGCTAGTCGGTCAGCTGCAGCGGATGTGGAACCCGAACTGCGGCGTCGAGGGCGCCGACCAGATCGTGGTCAGCGTACAGTTCACCGTGTCGCAGAGCGGACGCGTGACCGACGGCCCGCGCCTGGTGAAGCAAACGTCGAACGATCCGGTCTGGCGCGCCGCCGCGGCGCGCGCCACCGCCGCGGTGCGTGCCGCCGAGCCTTACGAGGAACTTCCGGCCGAGCTTTACAACAAGGCGATCACGGTAAACTTCCGGGGCGACCTCGCGTGCCGGTGAGCCGCCGAAACTTCGCCGCGATCCGCCGCCACAGTCGCGGCCGTCTCTGCTAAGTTCGCGTAACCTCGTTTCCTAGGAACGGCCCGCCCATGCGCCTTCGCGTCCTGTTCGCCGCCCTGTCCGCCCTGGTCCTGTCGGTCGCCTTCACGCCCGCCGCCGCCCTCGCCCAGATCGAGGTGGACGTGAACCAGGGGGTGGTCCAGCCCCTGCCGATCGCGGTGGCGCCCATGAGCGGCCAGCACGGCGCCGACATCGCCAAGGTGGTGTCCGCCGACCTGGAGCGCTCGGGCTTCTTCCGGCCGATCGATCCCAACGCCTTCATCGAGCGGAGTTTGGACGTCAACGTCCAGCCGCGCTTCGCCGACTGGCGGGTGATCAACGCCCAGGCGCTGGTCAACGGCCAGACCACCATGGACCCCGACGGCCGCCTACGGGTCGATTTCCGCCTGTGGGACGTCTACGGCGAGCAGCAACTGCTGGGCCTGCAGTTCACCGCCACGCCCGAGAACTGGCGCCGCGTCGCGCACAAGATCGCCGACGCGGTCTACGAGAAGCTGACCGGCGAGAAGGGCTATTTCGACAGCCGCATCGTCTTCGTCGCCGAGACCGGCGGGCGCAGCAACCGCGTCACCCGCCTGGCGATCATGGACCAGGACGGGGCCAACCCCTTCTACTTCGCCAACCCCAAGCCCGGCGAGATCTTCATGACCCCGCGCTTCTCCTCGACCAGCCAGGAGATCACCTACATGGTGCTGGGGAAGGACTACACGCGGGTCTATCTGTTCAACATCGAGACCGGCCGTCAGGAGACGCTGGGCCAGTTCAACGGCCAGATGTTCGCGCCGCGCTTCTCCCACGACGGGACTAAGGTGGCGTTCTCGGTCAACCGGGGCGGCAACTCCGACATCTACGTGATGGACCTGCGCTCGCGCTCGTCCTCGCGCCTGACCACCGATCCGTCGATCGACACCTCGCCGTCGTTCTCGCCGGACGGGCGCTCGATCATCTTCAACTCCGACCGCGGCGGCGCGCCCCAGCTCTATGTCATGAATCTGGACGGCTCCGGCGTCAGGCGCGTGTCCTACGGCGGCGGCCGCTACCACACCCCGGTGTGGAGCCCGCGCGGCGACCTGGTCGCCTTCACCAAGCAGGAGGGCGGCCGCTTCCATATCGGGGTGATGAAGCCCGACGGCTCGGGCGAGCGAATCCTGACCTCCAGCTACTTCGAGGAGGGTCCGACCTGGGCCCCCAACGGCCGCTACATCATGTTCCACCGCGAGGCGCCGGGCGTGGCGCCCAGGCTGTGGACGGTGGACGTGACCGGCCGGATCGAGCGCCAGGCGCCCTATCCGGGGGCCGCGTCGGACCCGGCCTGGTCGCCGCTGCTGGACTGACGGGCGGACACGTTCGATCGCGGGGACTGGAACGTGGCCGTTAGACGTGTTGTTAAAGAACGAGGATCGGCGAGCAAGCCGGGTGGGTCTCACGCTTCGCAAGAGGGATTATCAATGTCCGTGAAAACTGTCGCCGGGCGGATCGCCCTGGTCGCTCTTCTGACCGCCTCCATGGCCGCCTGCGCCAACCGGCCCAAGCCCGATGCCGGCGGCGGCACGACCACGCCTCCGGGCGGGCAGACCGAGCAGCCCTACACCCCGCCTCCGGGCGGCGGCGTCACCACCCAGCCGGTTCCCGGAACGGTTCCGGGTTCGGAGCAGGACTTCGTCGTCAACGTCGGCGACCGGGTCTACTTCGACCTGGACCAGCACGAGCTGCGCGACGACGCGCGTCCCTCGCTGGACGCCCAGGCCCAGTGGCTGGCCCGCTACCCGGCCGTGCGCGTGCGCATCGAAGGCAACGCCGACGAGCGCGGCACCCGCGAGTACAACTTCGCGCTGGGCGCCCGCCGGGCCGAGGCGGTGCGCAACTACCTGGTCGGCCGCGGCGTATCGCCGTCGCGGATCGAGACCATCTCCTACGGCAAGGAGCGCCCGATCGACACCGGCTCCAACGAGGAGGCGTGGGCGCGCAACCGCAACGCCCACACCGCCATCGTCGGCGGGGCGCGCTGATCCGATCGCGACGAAATGCGGAGGGGGTCGGAAACGGCCCCCTCTTTTCTTGCGCTCTCGCTCGCCGCAATGTCGTCCTGAACCCGTGAGACGAACAGGCCCATGAAGACGCTCAAGTTTCGCACCCTGACGCTCGCCGCCGTGCTGGCCGCCGGCGTCTCTGCGGGCGGCGTGACCGCCCAGACGAAGGCGTCGCCGCCTCCCCCCGCGATCGAGTGGGACAAGAAGCGGCTGGAGAAGCTGGAGCGCAACGTCCGCAAGCTGGAGCGCGCGGTCACCCAGCGGGCCGAGAACGGCGTGCCGACGATCATCGAGCCCGACGCCGAGGTCGTGGCCTTGCAGGCCCGCATGGAGGAGACCGCCGGGCGCATGCAGGATCTGGAGGCCAGCCTGCAGAAGCTGAACGCCGACCTCGAGACCACCAATTTCGAGCTGAACCAGGTCCGCACCGCCCACAACCAGGCCCGTCGCGAGATCGACGCCCTGCGCACTCGCAACGCCGAGCTGGAATCCAAGGTCGTCGCCTTCGAGCAGGCTCAAGCCGCCGCGGCTGCCGCGGCGGCCGGGCCGGTGTCCGCCACCGGCCAGTCCTCGACCGACTTCAAGGCGGCGATGCAGCTGATGCTGGACGGCGAGTACGCGGGCGCGGCCAAGGCGTTCGAGGACTTCGTCGCGGTCTGGCCCGAGGCGCCCGAGACCCCGGAGGCCTGGTACCGCCTGGCCGAGACCCGCTACGTCGCCGACGACCATGCCGGCGCTGCGGCCGGCTACGCCCGGGCGCTGAAGGGCTGGCCGAAGTCGAAGTGGGCGCCGGACGGGGCGGTGAAGCTGGGAGCCTCGCTGAGCGCGCTCGGCCGCGGCAAGGAAGCCTGCGCCGCGGTCGCCGAGTTCGACAAGCGCTACGCCGCCTCGGCCGCCGCCACGGTGAAGACCCGCGCCGCGGCGCTCAAGACCAAGGCCAAGTGCGCGGCCTGACGGCCCGCGTCTTCGGCGTTCTCGACCGACGGCTCGAAGCCGGGACCGGCGCGCCGCTGGGCGTGGCCCTGTCGGGCGGCGGCGACTCGCTCGCCCTGCTCGGCTTGGCCCGCGCGTGGGCGGGAACGCGCGGCCGGCGGGTCATGGCCGTCACCGTCGATCACGGCCTGAACCCTGAAAGCACGGCCTGGACCGCGTTCGCACGACGCGCCGCCGAGCGCTTCGGCGCCGAGTGGCGCGGCCTGGTCTGGAAAGGCGCCAAGCCTTCGACCGGCCTGCCCGCCGCCGCCCGCGCCGCGCGCCATCGTCTGATCGCAGAGGCCGCGCGGGAGGCCGGATGCCGCGTCGTGCTGTTCGGCCACACCGCCGACGACGCGGACGAAGGCGAGCGGATGCGGGCCGAGGGCGGCTCGCTCGGCCGCGTGCGCGAATGGGCGCCGTCCCCCGCCTGGCCTGAAGGACGAGGGGTGTTCCTGCTGCGGCCGATGCTGGACGTCAGCCGGGCGGAGCTGCGGGTCTGGCTGGCGGAACAGGGACTCGACTGGATCGACGACCCGGCGAACGAGGATTTCCGGTACGCGAGGGCGAGGGTCAGGGCCCTCTCCCTTCCCCCTCGATGGGGGAAGGGCGGGGATGGGGGTGCGCGCGCGACGGCGACGCAGAAGGCGCATGAGGCGCCACGGTCTCCCGTACCGCCTCAAGTGCGTAACTCCCGGCCTTCGGCGGCCCTCACCCTTCGCCCCGCCCTCCTCGCATCGAGGGAGGAGGGATCTTTCTTCACCTTCCCCCGCCCCGCCCTTGCCGACCCGCACCTGCTGTCAGCCGCCCTGCTGTGCGCTTCCGGCGGCGACCGGCCTTCGCGGGGCGAGCGGCTGGAGCGCCTGCGCGCGCGCCTGCAAACGCCTGAGCCCTTCACCGCCACCCTCGCCGGCGGCCGGGTCGAAGCCGGCGCCGACGCCGCCCTGATCGCCCGCGACGCGGGCGAGACCGCGCGCGGAGGGCTCGCGCCCCTTGCGCTGTCGCCGGGCGTACCCGCCGTCTGGGACGGGCGGTTCGAGATCACGACGCAGGAACCCGGCTGGACCGTCCAACCCCTAAAGGGTTTGTTCGCACAGCTCGGCCATGGTGATCGTCGCGTGGTGCTGGCGCTGCCGGCGGCCGTGCGGCCCGGGCTGCCGGTGCTGGCGCGCGAGGGAGGGGCCGGACCGGTTCCGGCCTGGCGGGCGGCGCGGGTGGAAAGCCTGGCCGCGCGACGGCTGGCGGCCGCCTGCGGCGTGATCGCGCACGAACGGGATATCGGCGTTCCGCCGCGTGGCGAAGGAACGCTTGGAGCCCTATGTTGGTCGTCAACGTGGCCCGAAGCTCGGGCCCGCACCGGTCGAGGTCTGAATGAACCTGCGTAATCTCGCCATCTGGGGCGTGATCATCCTGGTCCTGCTGGGACTGTACGCCACCATGAGCCAGGGCGCGGGCGGCAATGCGCGCACCAGCGAGATCAGCTATTCGCAGCTGCTCCAGCGCGGCGCCAAGGGCGAGTTCAAGCAGGTGCTGGTCCAGGGCGACCAGGTCACCGCGATCACCAAGGACGACAAGAAGTTCACTTCGGTGACTCCGCCGCTGTCGGAAAAGCTGGAAGCCACCCTGCCGCCCGGCACGGAGCTGAAGTACCGCACCACGCGCCAGTCGATCCTGGTCACGATCCTGAGCGGGCTGTTGCCGATCCTGCTGTTGGTCGGCCTTTGGTTCTTCATCATGCGCCAGATGCAGGGCGGCGCGCGTGGGGCCATGGGCTTCGGCAAGTCCAAGGCCCGGCTGCTGACCGAGAACAAGAACCGCGTCACCTTCGAGGACGTGGCCGGTGTCGACGAGGCCAAGGAGGAGCTGCAGGAGATCGTCGATTTCCTGAAGGACCCCGGCAAGTTCCAGCGCTTGGGCGGCAAGATTCCCAAGGGCGCCCTGCTGGTCGGCCCTCCCGGGACGGGTAAGACCCTGCTGGCGCGGGCGATCGCGGGCGAAGCGGGCGTGCCCTTCTTCACCATCTCCGGTTCCGATTTCGTCGAGATGTTCGTGGGCGTGGGCGCCAGCCGCGTGCGCGACATGTTCGAGCAGGCCAAGAAGAACGCGCCCTGCATCATCTTCATCGACGAGATCGACGCGGTCGGCCGTCACCGCGGCGCCGGTCTCGGCGGCGGCAACGACGAGCGCGAGCAGACGCTGAACCAGCTGCTGGTGGAGATGGACGGCTTCGAGGCCAACGAGGGCATCATCCTGATCGCGGCCACCAACCGGCCCGACGTGCTGGACCCCGCCCTGCTGCGGCCCGGCCGCTTCGACCGCCAGGTGGTGGTGCCCAACCCCGACGTCAGCGGGCGCGAGAAGATCCTGCGCGTGCACATGCGCAACGTGCCGCTGGCCGCCGACGTGAACGTCAAGACGCTCGCCCGCGGCACCCCCGGCTTCTCCGGCGCCGACCTCGCCAACCTGGTCAACGAGGCCGCCCTGCTGGCCGCGCGCAAGAACAAGCGCATGGTCACCATGCACGACTTCGAGCAGGCCAAGGACAAGGTGATGATGGGCGCCGAGCGCCGGTCCATGGCCATGAGCGAGGAAGAGAAGCGCAACACCGCCTATCACGAGGGCGGCCACGCCCTGGTGGCGATGAGCGTCCCCGCCGCCGACCCGGTGCACAAGGCCACCATCGTCCCGCGCGGCCGGGCTCTGGGCATGGTCATGCAGCTACCCGAGGGCGACCGCTACTCGATGAACTTCACCCAGATGACCTCGCGCCTGGCGATCATGATGGCCGGGCGGGTGGCCGAGGAGCTGATCTTCGGCAAGCAGAACGTCACCTCGGGCGCCTCCAGCGACATCAGCGCCGCCACCAACCTGGCGCGCAACATGGTCACCCGCTGGGGCTTCTCCGACGAGCTGGGCACCGTGGCCTACGGCGACAACCAGGAAGAGGTGTTCCTGGGCCACTCGGTGGCGCGCACCCAGAACGTCTCCAGCGAGACGATGAAGAAGATCGACTCCGAGGTCCGCCGCCTGGTCAAGGAAGGCGAGGACGAGGCCCGCCGCATCCTGACCGAGCGGCTCGAGGACCTGCACACCCTGGCCAAGGCGCTGCTGGAGTACGAAACCCTCAGCGGCGAGGAGATCACCAACGTGCTTCAGGGCATCAAGCCGGTGCGCGAGGACGATGAGGACAAGACGGCCAGTCCGTTCGTCTCCGTGCCCCTGACGCCCTCCGACGAGCCCGCCCGCCCCGAGCCCGCGCCCGCGCCGGCCCAGAGCACCGCCGCGCCCGAGGCGTGAGCGCCCGACCGCTGATCATGGGGGTGGTGAACGTCACCCCCGACAGCTTCTCCGACGGCGGTCGCTTCGCATCCGAGGCGGCCGCCGTTGCGCATGGGCTGTCCTTGATCGAGCAGGGCGCCGACATCCTAGACATAGGCGGCGAGAGCACCCGTCCGGGGGCGGAGCCGGTCGGCGAGGCGGAGGAGCTGGCGCGCGTGGTCCCGGTGATCGCCGCGCTCCGCGCTCGCTGGGACGGGCCGATCTCGATCGACACGCTCAAGCCCGCCGTGGCTCGCGCGGCGATCGACGCCGGCGCCACGATCTGGAACGACGTGAGCGCTCTGAGGTCCGAGGGCGCGCTCCGGACCACCGCGGAGCTCGGCTGCGGGGTGGTGCTGATGCACATGCAGGGCGAGCCCCGCACCATGCAGGCGGACCCCCGTTACGACGACGTGGTCGAGGAGGTGCGCGCCTTCCTGGCCGAGCGCGCCGACGCGGCAATGGCTGCCGGGGTCGCCCGCGAGCGCATCTGGCTCGATCCGGGGATCGGCTTCGGCAAGCGTCTGGAACACAACCTGGCCCTGGTCCGCCACCTCGACCGCATCGCCGACCTCGGCTTGCCGGTAGTGCTGGGGGTCAGCCGCAAGCGCTTCGTCCAGGCGATCGATCCGGCGGCCGAGGCGGCGACCGACCGGCTGGGCGGTTCGCTGGCCGCCGCGCTCCATGGCCTAGCGCTGGGCGCCGCGGTGCTGCGGGTCCACGACGTGCGCGAAACGGCGCAGGCGGTGAAGGTCTGGCGCGCGCTTCAGGGCTGACGCCTCAGGCGGTCTTCACGACCCCGTTCTCCACCGCCACCGGCCAGGGCGTCAGCCGAGCCCCGGCGCACGGACCGCCCACGCACAGGCCGTCCTCCGGCTGGAACAGGGCGCCGTGCCAGGAGCACATGATCAGGTCGCCGTCGCGGGTGAGGTAACGGTCCAGCTCGACCGCCAGCGGATAGCCCGCGTGCGGGCACCGGTCGACGTAGCCGAACGCCCGCTCGCCCCGGCGCACCACGAAGCCGTGGAAATAGGCCTGCCCGATCTGCAGCACGAAGTTGCGCGCGCCGGGGTCGTCCAGGCTGTCGAACGCGCACAGCGGAACGCCCGGGGGCGTTTTCCAGACCCTCGGACGCGGCTCGGCGCCTTCGTTCACCGCTCGGTCCGCAAGGGGCGCGACAGCAGCGCCTCGATCGCCTCGTCGACCGCGATCTCGCCGGCCAGGATCGCCGCCACCGCCTCGCAGATCGGCGTCTCGACTCCCAGCCGCGCGGCGAGCTGGCGCACGGCGGGGGCGCTCTCCACCCCCTCGGCGACCGAGCGCTTGCCCGACAGCGCCTGCTCCAGCGTCTCGCCGCGTCCGATCGCCAGGCCCACGCTCATGTTGCGCGACTGCGGGCTGGAGCAGGTCAGCACCAGGTCGCCCAGGCCGCACAGCCCCGCCACCGTCTCCGCCTTCGCGCCCAGCGCCACGGCGTAGCGGGTCATCTCGGCGAAGCCGCGGGTGATCAGGGCGGCGTGGGCGCTGCGGCCCAGCCCGCGCCCCTCCACCACGCCGCAGCCGATCGCCAACACGTTCTTCAGCGCGCCGCCCGCCTCGGCGCCGATCATGTCCTGCACCAGGTACGGTCGGAAGGCCGGGCCGGCGATCGCGCGCACCAGCTCCTGGCCGAGCTCCGGATCGGGACAGGCCAGGGTGACGGCGGTCGGCAGGCCGCGCGCCACCTCGCCGGCGAAGCTGGGTCCCGACAGCACCGCGGGCGCGGCCTGCGGCAGGGTCTCCTCCAGCACCTCGGTCATCAGCTTCAGCGTGCCGCGCTCCACGCCCTTGGCGCAGAGCAGGATCGGCACGCCGGGCCGGACGTAGGGCGCCAGCGCCGTCAGGGTCGCGCGCATGTGCTGGGCCGGCGGCACGGCCAGGATCAGGTCGCAGCCGGAGAGGTCGCCGGTCTCGCCGGTCGCGCGGATCTCCCGAGCCAGCGGGACGCCCGGCAGGAACAGGGCGTTCTCACCGGTCTCGCGAACCGAGGCGACCACCTCGGGCTCCCGCGCCCAGAGGACCGTGTCCAGCCCCGCCCGGGCGCAGACCTGGGCCAGGGCCGTGCCCCAGGCCCCCGCGCCGACCACGCCCGCCCGTGTGAATCCGCTCACGCCTTCGCCCCCTTGCGGCCCGCCTTGTGGGTTGGATCGCTGAGCGCGCGCCGTTCGTCCAGAGGCCAGCGCGGCCGCGCCGCCACGTCGAGTCCCGACACCTGCCCCAGCGCCAGCCGCTCGGCCCCGGCCAGGGCGATCATCGCGGCGTTGTCGGTGCAGTACTTCAGCGGCGGCGCCAGGAAGGCGAAGCCGCGCCGCGCGGCGGTCTCCTCCAGCACCCGCCTTACCGTGCCGTTGGCCGCCACCCCGCCCGCGACCACGAAAAGACGGTGCGCGTGTTCCTCGGCGTAGGCGGCCATGGCGCGCTCTGACCGTTCGGACAGCTGGCGAGCGATGGCGGCCTGGACGGCGGCGGCGAGATCGGCGCGGTCCTGTTCGGTCACGACCTCGCTCATGGCGATGCGGGCGGCGGCGGTCTTCAGCCCGGAGAAGGAGAAGTCGAACCCGGCGCGGCCCAGCAGGGCGCGCGGCAGGGGATAGCGGTCGGGATCGCCGGCCTGCGCCAGCCGCTCCAGCGCCGGGCCGCCGGGATAGCCCAGGCCCAGCACCTTGGCGGTCTTGTCGAACGCCTCGCCGGCCGCGTCGTCGATGGTCGAGCCCAGCCGCGTGCAGGCGCCCGGCCCCTCCACGGTCAGCAGCTGGCAGTGCCCGCCGGAGACCAGCAGCAGCAGGAACGCATAGGGCGCCTCCGCCGCCAGCCGCGCCGACACCGCGTGCCCTTCCAGGTGGTTGACCGCGACCAGCGGCAAGCCGCGCGCCAGCGCCGCCGCCTTGGCGAACGACAGCCCCACCATGACCCCGCCGATCAGCCCGGGCCCGGCGGTCGCCGCCACCCCGTCCAGTCCGTCGAAACCCACGCCCGCTTGCGCCAGCGCCTGCCGCGTCGCGCCGTCGACGATCTCCACGTGCGCCCGCGCCGCCAGCTCCGGCACCACACCGCCGTAGGGCGTGTGCTCCGCCTGGCTGGCCACCACCGACGACAACACCTCCGCCCGCCCGTCCGCGGCGCGACGCACCACCGCCGCGGCGGTCTCGTCGCAGCTGGTCTCGATCCCGAGGACGGTCAGGGCGCGGTCGGTCATGCGGTTCATCTAAGCGCATGCGGCGCGGTTGTCCTGTTCGATCCGCCCGTTGCCGGAGCACGTAGAGTGGGCGAACTTCGTTCTTCGAGGGAGATCCGATGCGCTTCGTTCCCGCCGCCGCACTCGTCATGTCGCTCGCCGCCTGCTCCGGCGGGGCGCCTCCGCTCAATCCGGCCGCCGGGTACGGGGCCGATCCCGCCCTGCCCGCCCCCCGCGCCCAGACGATCCCGACGGTGAAGATCGCCGATCCGGTCGGCTGGCCGGCCGGACGAACGCCGACGCCCGCGCCCGGCCTGGCGGTGAACGCCTTCGCCGCCGGGCTGGAGCACCCGCGCTGGATCTACGTGCTGCCGAACGGCGACGTGCTGGTGGCGGAAACCGCAGCGCCGCCAAAGAAGCCCAAGGGCCTGCGCGGCTGGGCCGCGAAGCTGCTGATGTCCAAGGCAGGCGCGGGCGAGCCCAGCGCCGACCGAATCACCCTGCTTCGTGACGCCGACGGCGACGGCGCGGCGGAGACCCGGTCGGTCCTGGTTGATGGCCTGGTCTCCCCGTTCGGCATGGCGCTCGTGGGAGACCGGCTGTTCGTGGCCAACACCGACGCTCTTGTGAGCCTGCCCTACGTTCGCGGCGCCACTCGGATCGATGCGGAGCCCGTGGTGCTCGCGCCGCTGCCGGGCGGGCCGATCAACCACCATTGGACCAAGAGTCTGCTGGCCTCTCCGGACGGGTCGAAGCTGTACGTCGGGGTGGGCTCCAACAGCAACGTCGGGGAGAACGGCCTGGCCGCAGAGGAGAACCGCGCGGCTATCCTCGAGGTCGACGCCGTCGGCGGACGCACGCGGGTGTTCGCCTCGGGCCTGCGCAACCCCGTCGGGCTCGCCTGGAACCCGGAGACCGGCGCCCTGTGGACGGCGGTGAACGAGCGGGACGAGATCGGCGACGATCTGGTGCCCGACTACATGACCTCGGTGAAGGACGGCGGATTCTACGGCTGGCCGTGGAGTTGGTGGGGCGGCACGGTGGACGCGCGGGTCAAGCCGCCGCGGCCGGACAGGGTCGCCCGCGCGATCCGCCCGGACTACGGCCTGGGGGCGCACACCGCCTCGCTCGGCTTGACCTTCTACACGGCTGACCTTGTCCCCGCCTGGCGCAACGGCGCCCTGATCGGGCAGCACGGGTCGTGGAATCGGTCCAAGCCCTCGGGATACAAGGTGATCTACGTGCCGTTCACGAGCGGGCGTCCCTCCGGCGCCCCGCAGGATGTGCTGACCGGCTTCCTGTCCCCCGGGGGCGAGGCTTGGGGACGGCCTGTAGGCGTCGCCGTGGACGTCAAAGGCGCGTTGCTGGTCGCCGACGACGTAGGCGACGTCATCTGGCGGGTGGCCCCGTCGAGGTGACCGGAGCGCGCCTGTTCAGGCAAAGCGTTGCTTCACGTGAAACACAGATCCGTCGTCAGGGCGACGGGGCGGCGCGCATCAGGCGGCGGCACAGGTCATCGAGCTGTTCGAGCGTGGTGTAGCGGATGGTCAGCTCGCCGTAGCCGCCGCGGTCGGCCAGCCCCACGTCCAGGCCAAGCACGTCGGCGAGGTCCTGTTCCAGGGCGTAGGTGTCGGCGCTCTTGGTCTCCGGAGCGCGTTCGGAGCGGCCGCCGTCGCGCTTCGGCCGCGCCAGGGTCTCGCGCGACAGAGCTTCGGCCTGGCGCACGCTCAGGCCGCCGGCGATCACCCGGTCCGCCAGGGCCGCGGGATCGGGCGCCGTGGCGACCGCGCGCGCGTGGCCGGCCGACAGCCGCCCGGCCAGCACGTGCTCGCGCACGGCTTCAGGCAGGGCCAGCAGGCGCAGGGTGTTGGCGACGTGGCTGCGGCTCTTGCCGACCACCTGGGCCACTCCGTCCTGGGTGCGGCCGAAGCGGTCCATCAGCGCCTTGTAGGCCAGCGCCTCCTCCACCGCGTTCAGGTCGGCGCGCTGGACGTTCTCGACGATGCCGATCTCCAGCACCTCCAGGTCGTCCAACTCGCGCACGAGCACCGGCACCGAACGGAGCCCGGCCTTCTGCGCCGCCCGCCAGCGGCGTTCGCCGGCGACGATCTGGTACTCGCCGGGGGCGCCGGGCGCGGGCCGCACCAGGATCGGCTGCAGCACGCCCTTCTCGCGGATCGAGGCGGCGAGCTCGTCGACCTCGGCCTCGGTGAAGATTTTGCGCGGCTGGTCCGGGTTGCGGCGCAGCAGCTCGATCGGGGTCTCGCTCGCGCCGGCGCGGGCGGCGCCCGCCTCCTCCGGCGCGCCCGCTTCGGCGGCGGCCTCACCCAGCAGGGCCGACAGGCCCCGACCCAGTCCGCGTTGGCGTTCCGACATGGTTCGTCTTTCTTCTTCTATGCCGCGGCGACCGCGGCCCGGCGGGCGCGTTCGCGGCTGACCACCTCGCGGGCGAGCTTCAGGTACGCCTGGCTGCCGGCGCACTTCAGATCGTAGATCAGCGCCGGCTTGCCGAACGACGGCGCCTCGGACACCCGCACGTTTCTGGGGATCACCGTCTCGTACACCTTGGGCCCGAAGTGGCTGCGCACGTCGGCGGCGACCTGGGCGGACAGCGAATTGCGGCGGTCGTACATGGTCAGCACAACCCCCTGGATCTCCAGCCGCGGGTTCAGGCTGGAGCGCACCAGCTCGATGGTGCGCATCAGCTGGGTCAGGCCTTCCAGGGCGAAGAACTCGCACTGCAGGGGGACCAGCACCGCGTCGGCCGCGCTCATCGCATTGACGGTCAACAGGTTGAGCGACGGCGGGCAGTCGATCAACACATAGGTGAAGCCCGGTCCGGCCGGGTCCGACCGCATCTGCTCGATCGCGTCGCGCAGGCGGAACGAGCGGCGCTCCGCCTGGCCCAGCTCGATCTCGATGCCGGACAGGTCAGGATCGGAGGGCACGATGAACAGGCCCGGCACCGCCGTCTCCACCGCCGTCTCGCCGACCGGGCGGCCGTCGACGATCACGTCGTAAATGGTGGTCTTCCGCGCCGAGCGCGACACGCCAAGGCCCGTGGAGGCGTTGCCCTGGGGATCCATGTCCACGATCAGCACCTTTTCGCCGACCGCGGCCAGTGCCGTGCCGAGGTTGATCGCGGTCGTGGTCTTGCCCACGCCGCCCTTCTGGTTGGCGACGGACAGGACGCGCGGAGAGGGGCGGCTATCGGGCACGGGACAGTCTCCGGATACGGACCACCCGGCCGCGCAGGTCGCTGGCCGAGGGCAGGAGTTCGGGATCGAAGCTCCACGATTTTCGGGCTTCGTTCAATTCCGCTTCGGCGCTTTCGCCTTTCAGGAACAGGCCCCGCGCCCCCTTGCGGAAGTACGGCTCGGCGAATCCGAGCAGGCGCGTCATGGGCGCGCAGGCGCGCGCGGTGACCACCTCGACCGAAAGGCTCAGGCTCTCTGCCCGGGCGTTGACCACCTCGGCCGGCAGCGCCAGGGCGGCGACCGCCTCGCTGAGGAAACGGCAGCGCTTCGCCAGGCTGTCGATCAGCCAGACCTTGGCCCCCGGCATGTCCTTCAGCAGGATCGCCAGCACCACGCCCGGAAATCCGGCGCCGGCGCCGAGGTCGGCCCAGGTCTTGGCCTGCGGCTCCAGCCGCAGCAGCTGCGCGCTGTCGAGCGCATGCCTGGACCAGAACTGCGGCAGGGTGGCCGGGCCGACCAGGTTCATCACCATGTTGGTCTGCTCGACCATGGCGCGGAAGCGCTCCAGGTCGGCGACCTGGGCGGGCGTCGCGCCCGCGGATTCGGCGAACTGCTCCGGCGTCATCGCCGGCGGCTCAGGCCGCACGGACGCCGGACTTGCGGACATGGGCCAGCAGGGCGGTCAAGGCGCCGGGGGTGACGCCCTCGATGCGAGCGGCCTGGCCCAGGGTCAGCGGCCGCACGGCGGAGAGCTTCTCCTTGCACTCGTGCGAGACCCCGCCGATCGCCCAGTAGTCCAGGTCGGCGGGCAGGCGCAGCGACTCCTCCTTGCGGAAGGCCTCCACGTCGGCGGCCTGGCGGTCGAGGTAGCCGGCGTAGAGGGCGTCGATCTCGATCTGCTCGGCGATGGCCGGGGACCAGCTCCGGATCTCGGGCCAAACGCGCGCCAGACCGTCCAGGGTCGCGTCCGGATAAGCCAGCAGCTGCAGCAGCGAACGCCGCTGGCCGTCGGCGTTGACGGTCAGACCGGCGCGGCAGGCCTCCTGCGGCGTCAACATGGCCGAGCGGGCGAAGGCGCGCGCCTCGGCCAGCGCTTCCGCCTTTAGCGCAAAGCTTTCAGCACGCGCCGCGCCGACCAGCCCGAGCGCCGTTCCGAGCGGCGTCAATCGTTGATCGGCGTTGTCGGCTCTCAACGTCAGGCGGAACTCGGCGCGACTGGTGAACATGCGGTAGGGCTCGGTCACGCCGCGGGTGACCAGGTCGTCGATCATCACCCCGATGTAGGCTTCGTCGCGGGCGAACACCGCCCCGTCCTGGCCGCCGGCCGCGCGCGCCGCGTTCAGTCCCGCCACCAGCCCCTGGGCGCCCGCCTCCTCGTAACCGGTTGTGCCGTTGATCTGGCCGGCCAGATACAGGCCCGGCAGCCGCTTCACCTCCAGCGTCGGATAGAGCTCGCGCGGATCGACGTAGTCGTACTCGATCGCATAGCCGTAGCGGCGCACCCGCACCTGCTCGAGCCCGGCGATGGTGCGCAGGAACAGGTCCTGGGTCTCTTCCGACACAGAAGTGGAGATGCCGTTCGGATAGACGGTGTCGTCGTCCAGCCCCTCCGGCTCCAGGAAAACCTGGTGACCGGTCTTGTCGGCGAAGCGGACGACCTTGTCTTCGATCGACGGGC
The DNA here is from genome assembly GCA_035628275.1 of Caulobacteraceae bacterium. Lineage (GTDB taxonomy): Bacteria > Pseudomonadota > Alphaproteobacteria > Caulobacterales > Caulobacteraceae > DASPKD01. The sequence goes on from DASPKD010000067.1 coordinate 36,522, forward strand.
AGTAGCGCGGTCCCCGGCCTGACAGGCGGCCGCCGTAGACCGCCGACTCGCCGATCCGCTCGGCGATGATCCGGTGGGTCTCTTCGTTGGTGTAAGTGACGCCGCAGGCGACCTGAGGCGTCGTGATCTCCCGGGTCAGGAAGGAGAAGGGCGTCGGCGTCTCGTCGCCGGGCTGCGACTCCAGACGGTCCCAGGCGATGGTCGAGCCGTCCAGCCGCGCCGGCGTGCCGGTCTTCAGCCGGCCCATGGCCAGGCCGGAGGCGTACAGTCGATCCGACAGGCCGATCGCCGGCTGGTCGCCGACGCGCCCGGCCGGAACGCGCTTTTCGCCTAAGTGGATGACCCCTTTCAGGAAAGTGCCGGTGGTGAGCACCACGCGGCCCGCACCGAAGGTCTCGCCCGAAGCGCCGACGACGCCGGTCACACGGCCGTCCTTGACGATCAGGTCCTCCACCGCCTCGGCACGGACGCTCAGGTTCGGCGTCGCCAGGATCTCGGCCTGCATAGCCTGGCGATAGAGCTTTCGGTCGATCTGGGCCCGGGGTCCGCGCACCGCAGGCCCCTTGGAGCGGTTCAACAAGCGGAACTGAATGCCGGCTTGGTCGGCCAGCCGCCCCATCAACCCGTCAAGCGCATCGATCTCACGCACCAGGTGGCCCTTCCCCAAGCCCCCTATGGCCGGGTTGCAGGACATCTCGCCGATGGTCTCGACCTTGTGGGTGAGCAGCAGGGTGCGCGCGCCGACACGTGCGGAAGCCGCCGCGGCTTCGCAGCCCGCGTGCCCGCCCCCGATAACGATCACATCCCACAGGTCCGGCGTCACGGTACGGTCCCGACGAAAAACGCCCCCGACGATGCGCGGGGGCGACTTGGAAGCCTCATACCACCAGGCAGAGCCCGGGTCGACTCCGGGCATGTTTCACGTGAAACGTCACTTGCCGATGCAGAAGCTGGCGAACACCACGTCCAGCACGTCTTCCGGGTCGATGCGCCCGGACACCTGAGCCAGGGCACGAGCCGCGAGCCGCAGGTCCTCGCCCGCCAGTTCCGCAGCGACAGCCAGCGCGCTACACGCCCGGACCAGATGCGCGCGAGACTCCGAAAGTCGGGCGCGATGGCGGGCGCGCGTGACGGCCGGGAACTCCGCTCCCGAGAGGGCGGCGACGACCCGCGTCTTCAGGACGTCCTGCAGAACTGTCGCGTCCTGCTCGGACGTGGCGCTCAGCCGCAGAATCTCGACCCCGCGTTCCTGGGCCAGGCGCTCTGCGGCTGCAGCAGCGGGCCCGGTCGGCAGGTCGACCTTGTTCAGCAGGCAAAGGTCTCCCGCGCGGAGCAGGTCGGCGGCGTCTCGCCACCCGTCATCGCCGGCCGAGGCGTCCACCACCCAGAGCCTCAGAGCGGCGTGATCGGCCCAAGCACGGGCGCGACGCACGCCTTCGGCCTCCACCACGTCGCCGCTCTCCCGTACGCCGGCAGTGTCGGCCAGCAGCACGCGGTAGCCCGCCAAGGTCAAAGGCGCTTCGATCACGTCGCGGGTAGTGCCGGCGATCGGGGTGACGATGGCGGCGTCGCGGCCGACCAGGGCGTTGAACAGACTGGACTTGCCGGCGTTGGGCGCGCCGACCACCGCTACGCGCCAACCCTCGCGCACCCGCTCGCCGCGCCCGCCCTCCGACAGCGCCGCGTCGATCTCGGCGACAAGACGCTCGATCGTCGGGCGAGCCCGCCCGGCCAGTTCGCCGGGCAAGCCCTCGTCCGGGAAATCGATCTCCGCCTCGACCAAGGCCAAGGCGTCCAGCAGCCCCGCGCGCCAGGCGTCATACCGCCGAGCCAGGGCGCCGTCGAGCTGGTCCAGGGCCTGCTTGCGCTGGGCGGCCGTCTCGGCGTCGACCAGGTCGGCCACCGCCTCGGCCTGGGTCAGGTCCAACTTGCCGTTCTGGAAGGCGCGACGGGTGAACTCTCCGGGTTCGGCGGGCTTCAGCCCGAGGGCCAGCAGGGCCTCCGTCGCGGCGGCGACCACCGCCGCCCCGCCGTGCAGATGCAGCTCCGCCGCGTCCTCGCCGGTATAGCTGCCCGGCCCCGGGAACCACAGCACCAGCGCTCGGTCGATCAGCTCGCCGCGCCAGGTAAGCTGGCGCAAAACCGCGCGCCGGGGCGGCGGCGGGGGGGAGCCGGCGAGCGCCGCCAGCACATGGCCGGTCGCGGGGCCCGACAGGCGCAGGATCGCCACCGCCGCCCGGCCGGGGGCGGTCGCCAGGGCGAAGACGGTGTCGCTCACCCCTTGTCGGCGCCGGTGGCGGCGGCGGTCATCAGCTTGCGGAACTGCTCCTGGGCCTGGGCGCCGAAGGCGGTCCAGGTCCGCATCAGCTCCTCGGGCTGCAGCACGGCCATGTTGGCGTCCATGCGCCGGCGCATCTCGGCGACCAGGTGGTCGTTCAGCGGCTCCATGTCCGGCAAGCCCAGGAAGGCGCGGGCCTCGGCCGGGGTGCAGTCGATCTCGATCTTGACATTCATGGGCTCGGCCCCGTCTGTGGCCCGGTTCGCGCGGGCGTCGTGACCCGGAGTACCGAGCCTCGCGCCGTCCGTCCATGAGGAACGAGGAGAGCGCCCCCGATGCCGTCCGCCCGCCACACCATCCAGACCGCCGACGGCAGCTTCATGGCCTACGAGGCCAAGCCCGAAGGCCAGGGTCCGTTCCCGGCCGTGGTGGTGATCCAGGAGATTTTCGGCGTCAACGCGGTGATGCGCGAGACCTGCGACCGGCTGGCGGCGCAAGGCTACCTGGCGGTGTGCCCTGACCTGTTCTGGCGGATCGAACCGGGGATCGACATCACCGACCAGAGCGAGGCGGAGTGGAAGAAGGCCTTCGCCCTGTTCAACGCCTTCGACGTCGACAAGGGGGTGGAGGACATCGCCGCCACCCTCGCCCACGTTCGCGGCGGCGTCCATTGCAGCGGCAAGGTCGGCGCCGTCGGCTATTGCCTGGGCGGCCAGCTCGCTTTCCTGACCGCCGCGCGCACCAACGTGGACGCGGCCGCCGCCTACTACGGCGTCGGGATCGAGAACCGGCTGGCGGAGGCGGACAGGATCGCCAACCCGCTGCTGATGCACGTCGCTGAAGAGGACCAGTTCGTACCGAAGGAGGCGCAGGCGCGGATCCTCGCGGCGCTGAAGGATCGGCCGAACGTCACGATCCACACCTACCCCGGCCGAGACCACGCCTTCGCCCGTCTGGGAGGGGAGCACTTCCACCGCGAGGACGCGGATCAGGCCAATGACCGGACGGCGGCTTTCTTCGCGTCTCATTTGCGCTGAGCCCATCGTGCGGAGCTGGCATCATCCCGTCTCCTCCTAACAGGGAGAGTTCACGCCTGAACTCCTCCCCCGTAGCGCAGCGTACGGGGGAGGGGGACCGCGAAGCGGTGGAGGGCGCGTGCCGGCGCAGGACTTCCAAGCACCGAGGCGCGAGCCCCATGGGTCACGGACAAGCGCTATGCGCTTTCCGGATGACAGAAGCTGAGGAGGAGTGTTCCACGTGAAACACCCTCCCTCCGCCGTTACGTGTTCATCGACTGGAAGAACTCGGCGTTGTTCTTGGTCTGGCGCAGCTTGTCGAGCAGGAACTCGATCGCGTCCTGTGGGCCCATCGGATTCAGGATCCGGCGCAGCACGTAGGTCTTCTGCAGCTGGTCGCGCGGCGTGATCAGCTCTTCCTTGCGGGTGCCGGACTTCAGCACGTCGATGGCCGGGAAGATGCGCTTGTCGGCGACCTTGCGGTCCAGGATCACTTCCGAGTTGCCGGTGCCCTTGAACTCTTCGAAGATCACCTCGTCCATCCGCGAGCCGGTGTCGATCAAGGCGGTGGCGATGATGGTCAAGGAGCCGCCCTCCTCGATGTTGCGCGCCGCGCCGAAGAAGCGCTTGGGCCGTTGCAGCGCGTTGGCGTCCACGCCGCCGGTCAGCACCTTGCCCGAGGACGGCACCACGGTGTTGTAGGCCCGGCCCAGGCGCGTCACCGAGTCCAGCAGGATCACCACGTCGCGCTTGTGTTCGACCAGGCGCTTGGCCTTTTCGATAACCATTTCAGCGACTTGCACGTGCCGTGTGGCCGGTTCGTCGAAGGTCGAGGAGATCACCTCGCCCTTCACCGTGCGCTGCATGTCGGTGACTTCCTCGGGCCGCTCGTCGATCAGCAGCACGATCAGGAAGCACTCGGGGTGGTTGGTCTCGATCGACTTGGCGATGTTCTGCAGCATCACC
>DASPKD010000068.1:0-2703 GCA_035628275.1 Caulobacteraceae bacterium
GTCTCGGCCGTGTCCGAGCCGGGCGCGGCCTTGGCGTGGTAGGCGAACAGCCGCGGCAGGTAGAGCAGCCCGGCCATCCAGGCGATCACGGCCAGGATGTGCAGTCCCCGGAACAGGTCGTAGTTCATGCCGCCTCCTCGACCGGACAGCCGCACCAGCGCCGGTCGCACCAGCGCCCGCCGGCCGAGCTCTCGGTTCCGCCGTCCCGCGCCAGAGCACGCGCCACGCTGTCGGCCAGGTCGCCGATGAACCCCGGCTCGATCCCGAGCGCCGGCACGCGGACGTAATGCGGGCAACCGCCGCCCTTCGCCAGCTGGGCGTACTCGTGGTCCAGTTCAACCAGCGTCTCGACGTGCTCGGACACGAAGGCGACGGGTGCGACGACGACGCCCAGGCCGGCCTCGGCCGCGTCGGCGATCGCCTCGGGCGTGGCGGGACCCAGCCATTTCAGCGGCCCGACCCGGCTCTGGTAGCAGATGCGCCAGTCCGGCATTTCCGGCAGGCGCGCGGCGACAGCCGCGGCCGTGGCCTCGATCTGGGCCTGATACGGATCGCCGGCGTCGACCACCTTCTGCGGCAAGCCGTGGGCGGAGAACAGCAGCCGCACCCCCGAGGGCGAGCCGGCCGTGCGCCAGGCCTCCCTGACGCGCTCTGCGTGGGCCTCCACCAGGCCCGGGGTGTCGGGGTAGCAGCAGACCGCCCGAGCCCGCCCAGGGCCACCGTAGGCCGCGCGCCAGGCCTTCAGCGAGGAGGCCGTGGTGGTGGTCGAGAACTGCGGATAGAGCGGCAGCAGGACGATATCGTCCGGGGCGAAGGCCGCGACCTCGGCGGCCGTCTGTTCGCTGAGCGGCGTCCAGTAGCGCATGGCGATGAAGCAGCGGAACTCGGCGTCAGGGTCGCGACGGGCCAGTTCGGCTTCCAGCGCGCGCGCCTGGGCCTCGGTTTCCGGCATGATCGGCGAGCGGCCGCCCATCAGGGCGTAGTTGGCCTGCGCCGACTTTTCCCGGGTCCGCGAGATCAGCCAGGCCAGCGGCAGGCGCGCCGGCGCGGGCAGCTGAAGGATCGCCGGATCGCGGAACAGGTTGAACAGGAAGGGCTTCACCGCCTCGGGCCGGTCGGGGCCGCCGAGGTTGAACAGCACCACCGCGATCCGGCGCCGCGCGCTCATGGCCGCTCGCCGGTCACCCGCGCCAGCACCTGTTCGACGTGGGCTATGGGCGTGTCGGGGAAGATGCCGTGGCCGAGGTTGAATACGTAAGGGCCTTGGCCCCAGGCCTCCAGATAGGCCTCCACCCGGCGGTCCAGCTCAGGTCCGCCGGCGCGCAGAAGCACCGGGTCCAGCGCGCCCTGGATCGTCCTGCCCTGCTGGATGCGGCGGCCGAGCGCCAGCGGCTGAGCGGTGTCCAGCGCCACCGCATCCACCGGCACGGCCGCGGCGTAGTCCTCGGCGAGCGCGCCGCAGCCGCGGGGAAAGCCGATCAGCGGCACGTCCACCCCGAGCTCGCGCACCCGCGCGACCAGCTTGCGGTGCGGCTCGATCACCAGGCGGCGGAACAGCTCGTCCGACAGCCCCTCGGCCCAGCTCTCGAACAGCTGCAGCGCCTGGGCGCCGGCGCGCGCCTGCATGGCCAGGTAGTGCGCGGTGGCCTCCACCATGACCTCGAGCAGGGCGTCGACCGTCTCCGGCTGTTCGTAGGCGTGCCGTCGGGCCATGGCGCGGTCCTCCCGCGCCTCGCCGTCCAGCATGTAGGTCATCACCGTCCAGGGCGCGCCGGCGAAGCCGATCAGCGCCCGGTCGGGCTCCAGCGCGGCGCGCACCCGCGACAGGGTCTCGCCCACGGCCGACAGCGCCTCGCCCGCCCCTTCGGTCCGTTCGCGCATGGCCTCGACCGACGGCAGGGCGCCGAGCCTGGGGCCTTCGCCCGCCTCGAAGCGCACCTGCTGGCCCAAAGCCTGGGGGATCAGCAGGATGTCGGCGAACACGATGGCGGCGCTGAACGGAAACCGCCGCATCGGCTGCAGGGTGGCTTCCGCCGCCATCTCCGGGTTGAGGCAGAAGGACACGAAGTCCGGCGCCTGGGCGCGAAGGGCCCGGTACTCGGGCAGGTAGCGCCCCGCCTGGCGCATGAACCACACCGGCGGGCGTTCGCTCCGTTCGCCCTTCAGGACGCGGACCAGGTGCGGGGCGGGATCGCTCATCGGGCGGCTCATAGGCCGTCAGCCCCTCCCCCCTCAATCCTTAATAAGAGATTTAAAGAAAGATTGAGGAAGAAGGTTGGGCCGGGGGTGATGGGGATGAACCTGCTCATTCGCGCCGGCCCGGAAGACCGTTCAGGGAGTCGTCCAGAGTGGCGTGGTCATACCGGTCGCACCTGTGGACAGCGGGGACGGTTAACGAAGGATTAAGAAAGGTTGAGAGAATCTTAACGCCCGGCGCGACCCGCCTGGGGGCGGCGAAAGAGTGATCGGGTTCATCGACACCCCCGCCTGAGGACGGCCGCTCGGTGCGCCGGAGCGGGGACAGTCGGGCGTCCGAAACGCCCTCCATCCCCCGTGCGCCGGCGCAAGCGCCGCGCTATGGAAGTTCTCCACGGCGCTCCCCAGCCGAGGCCCGGAACGGTTCGACCGCTTATCCCCATGCCCCAGCCCGCCAGCCCGCGCTTCGCCACCTACTTCCACGTCCACCTGGTGTCGGACTCCACC
>DASPKD010000069.1:0-10845 GCA_035628275.1 Caulobacteraceae bacterium
CAGATGGTCGATTTCGAGCGCATCCGCTTCGACTTCAGCCACGGCCAGGCGGTCACCGACGAGCAGATCGCCGCCATCGAGGCGGAGGTGAACGCGGTGATCCGCCAGAACATGCCCGCCCGGATCGAGACCATGGCGCCCAAGGCGGCGATCGAGGCCGGGGCAATGGCCCTGTTCGGCGAGAAGTACGGCGACACCGTGCGGGTGCTGACGCTGGGCCAGGCCCTGACCGGCGGCGACAAGCCTTATTCGGTCGAACTCTGCGGCGGCACCCATGTGGCGCGCACCGGCGACATCGCCCTGTTCAAGATCGTCTCCGAAGGCGGCATCGCCGCGGGCGTGCGCCGGATCGAGGCGGTGACAGGGGAGGCGGCGCGCCGCTATCTGCTGGAACAGGCGGGCGTGGCCCAGGCGCTGGCGCGACAGTTCAAGGTCCAGCCGACCGAGGTTCCGGCGCGGGTGGAGGCCCTGATCACCGAGCGCAAGGCTTTGGAGAAGCAGCTGGCCGACGCCAAGCGCCAGCTCGCCTTGGGCGGCGGCTCCGGCGGGGCCGCGGCCGGGCCGGAAGAGGTCGGCGGGGTCAAGTTCATCGGCCGGGTGCTGGACGGCGTCGACGGCAAGGGCCTGCGCCCGGTGACCGAGGACTTCCGCAAGCAGGTTGGCTCGGGCGTCGTCGCCTTGGTCGGCGTCAGCGACGGCAAGGCGGCGGTGACGGTGGCGGTGACGCCGGACCTGACCGGCCGCTTCAGCGCCGCGGACCTGGCGCGCGCGGCGGTCATCGCCATGGGCGGTCAGGGCGCCGGCGGCAAGCCCGACTTCGCCCAGGGCGGCGCGCCCGACGGGTTCAAGGCGGCGGACGGCGTGGCGGCGGTGAAAGCCGTGCTGGCGGGCTGATCGCGGCGCTTCACCCCCGGCCCGCGTCGTGACAGAACGCGGGTCGACAAGAGGAGCGCGACATGGCCGACGAACTGGTCTTCTACACCAACCCCATGTCGCGGGGCCGCATCGCCCGCTGGATGCTGGAGGAGACCGGCGCCCCGTACCGGACCGAGGTGCTGGGCTACGGCGAAGGAATGAAGTCGCCGGAGTATCTGGCGGTCAATCCGATGGGCAAGGTGCCCGCGATCCGGCACGGCGACACGGTGGTGACCGAGGGCGCGGCGATCTGCGCCTATCTGGCCGACGTGTTTCCCGACGCCAGCCTGGCGCCGCCGCACGGCGACCGGGCGCGCGGACCCTACTACCGCTGGATGTTCTTCGCCGCCGGACCGGTGGAGGCGGCGGTCACCAACAAGTCGCTGGGCGTGCAGGTGCCGCCGGAGCGCAAGGGCATGGTCGGCTACGGCAGCTTCGAGGACGTGATGAACGCGCTGGAGCACGCGGTCACGCAGACCGAGTACGTCGCCGGCGACCGCTTCACCGCCGCCGACGTCTACTTCGGCTCCCAGATCGGCTGGGGCCTGCAGTTCGGCTCCATCGAGAAGCGCCCAGCCTTCGAGGCCTACTGGAACCGCCTGAAGGACCGCCCGGCCGCCCTGCGCGCCCGCGAAATGGACGACGCGCTGATGCCGAAGCAGGGGTAGAGAGGGACCGCACGCGCTTTCCGTCTCTACGGGCCTGTGGAGAGAGGCCGCTCATATTCACGCCCGCTCGACGAAGCTGTCGATCACCTTCTTTTCGCCGGCCTTGTCGAAGCTGACGGTGAGCTTGTTGCCTTCCACGGTGGCGACGCGGCCGTAGCCGAATTTTTGGTGGAAAACGCGGTCGCCTTTCCGGTAGCCGGCGCCGGAGCCAGGGTCTGAAACGGCGACCAGCTTGGCGTCGCCTTCGATGACAGTGTTGCGGGCGGCGAAGGCGGCGGAGGCGCGCTGGACGCCGGCGAAGCTCGCGCCGCGGGCCTGGGCGCGTTTCCAGCCCGGCGAGCTGTAGCCCGAGCCGAAGTCCGGCGCGTCGTCCCAGCGGCTGGCGGCCTGCTGCATGCCCGGGCCGCCGCCGTAGTAGCCGGTGTCGGACGCCGCCTCGACGTGGGCCAGGGGCAGTTCGTCGACGAACCGGCTGGGCAGCTGCGAGGTCCAGCGGCCGTAGACCTGACGGTTGGCGGCGAAGGAGATCCGCGCCTGCTCGCGCGCACGGGTGACGCCGACGTAGGCCAAGCGCCGTTCCTCCTCGAGGCCCTTCTCGCCCTTCTCGTCGATCGAGCGCTGGGACGGGAACACGCCTTCCTCCCAGCCGGGCAGGAACACCAGCGGGAACTCCAGCCCCTTGGCCGAGTGCAGGGTCATGATCGTCACCGCGTCCTCGGGATCGCCCCCGCGGTCCAGGTCCATGACCAGCGACACGTGCTCTAGATAGGCTTGGAGCGTGTCGAAGGCCTGCATCGACTGGACCAGCTCCTTGAGGTTATCGAGGCGGGTCTGGCCGGTGGCGCGGTCGGCGCGCTGCATGTCGGTGTAGCCGCTCTCCTCCAGCACCGTCTCGGTCAGGACGGAATGGTGGACGGCGTGGGACTGGACGCGCCAGCGGTCCACATCGCGTACGAAGTTGGACAGGGCGGTGCGGGTGCGCGCCGGCAGCTCGTCGGTGCCGATCAGCCCCCGCGCGGCGGTGAAGGCGGATACGCCGTGGGCGCGGGCCACGGCCAGGATGCGCTGGACGCTGGAGTCGCCGATGCCGCGCTTGGGCGTGTTGACGATCCGCTCGAAGGCCAGATCGTCGTCCTCGGACTGGATCAGGCGCAGGTAGGCGTGAGCGTCGCGGATCTCGGCCCGCTCGAAGAAGCGCGGGCCGCCGACCACCTTGTAGGGGATCTGCAGCAGCACGAAGCGTTCCTCGAAGGCGCGCATCTGGAACGAGGCGCGCACCAGGATGGCGGCCTCGCCGTAGCGCCGTCCCGAGCGCTTCCAGGCCTCGAGCTGGTCGGCGACCAGGCGGCTCTCCGCCTCGCCGTCCCACACGCCCTGGACGCGGACCTTGTCGCCGCCCTCCGCTTCGGTCCACAGCGTCTTGCCGAGGCGGCCCTTGTTGGCGGCGATCAGGCCGGAGGCGGCGGCAAGGATGTGCCTGGTCGAGCGGTAGTTGCGCTCCAGCCGGATCACCCGGGCGCCGGGAAAGTCGCGCTCGAAACGCAGGATGTTGTCCACCTCCGCGCCGCGCCAGCCGTAGATCGACTGGTCGTCGTCGCCGACGCAGCAGACGTTCTTGTGCGCGCCGGCCAACAGCCGCAGCCATAGATACTGGGCGACGTTGGTGTCCTGGTACTCGTCGACCAGCACGTAGCGGAACCGCCCGTGGAATTCCTGAAGCACGTCAGGGTGCTTGGTGAAGATCGTAAGGTTGTGCAGCAGCAGGTCGCCGAAGTCGCAGGCGTTCAGCACCCGCAGACGGTCCTGGTACAGACCGTACAGCTTCTGACCGCGGTTGCCCGCGAAGTCGTTCTCGGAGGCGGGCAGCTTGTCGGGGGTCAGCCCCTTGTTCTTCCAGCCGTCGATCAGCGAGGCGAACGAGCGCGGGGTCCAGCGCTTGGCGTCGATGTTCTCGCCCTCGAAGATCTGCTTGATCAGCCGCTCCTGATCGTCGGTGTCCAGGATGGTGAAGGACGACTTCAGCCCGACCAGCTCGGCGTGGCGGCGCAGGATCTGGGCGGCGACCGAGTGGAAGGTGCCCAGCCAGCGCAGCCCCTCCGCCTGCGGTCCGATCAGGTGGGTGATCCGCTCGCGCATCTCGCGCGCGGCCTTGTTGGTGAAGGTGACCGCCAGCAGCTCCCACGGCCGCGCCCGCCCGGCCGCCAGGATGTGCGCCAGCCGGGTGGTCAGCACCCGCGTCTTGCCCGTGCCCGCGCCCGCCAGCACCAGCACGGGTCCTTCCGTCGCCTCCACCGCCTCGCGTTGCTCGGGGTTCAGGCCGGACAGGTAGTCGGACGCCGGCGCGGACGGGCGGGCCAGGTCGGAGATGCGGGGGAGGGGAAGGGGGAGGGAGTCGGACATGGGAGGTGCGGGAACATAGGGTGTACGGGGCGCGGGGGGAACGGGACACTTCGGCCCGGCGCGGCGAAGGGGAACGAGAAAGTGCACGCCGCCGTTGTTCCGCCGAGCTTATCGAGGAGCAATCCATGGCCGACGCGGGCGCGCGCAAGTCGTTCTTCCAGCGGTTTCCGCCGCTGGTCTGGATCATCCTGGCGGCCCTGCTGGCCTGGGCGGTCTACGCCTGGAGCCAGAGTGACAAGCGGGTGACCGGCGCGTCCGGCGACGGCATGCCCGGGAATACTGATCCAGGCGTGGCGGTGCCCGGCGAGGCGACCGTGCCGACCGCCAACGGCGCGAACGCCCAGTTCGACGAGGCCCGCCCCGACACGCCCGCGGAAGGCGCGACCGTCAGCCCCGCCCTGCAGGCCGGCACGCCGCAGCCTTCGGCGAAGTCGATCACCGCCGCGCGCGACCAGCCGATCGTCGAGCAGCCGGCGGACGTCTGGGTCCAGCCTCAGAAGAAGTGATCCGGCCGGCCCTGGTCGATCCACTCCAAGGCCGCGATCCGGCAGGCCGAAGCCAGAGGACGGCGGCCCCGCCGCGCGTCGATGGCGGCGATCAGGCCCGCGAAGCTCAACGACCGGCGCGCCGCCAGCTCGTCCAGCACCCGCCAGAACTCAGGCTCCAGCGCCAGGGAAGTGGCGTGGCCGGACAGGGTGACCGAGCGCTTCCTCAAGTTGACCATGGGTGATCTTGCGCCTGCGAAGAGGCGCGACCATAACCGGTTCCAGCCTCGGACGCCTCTCATGACCGACGTCGCCGTCTCCAATTCCTCGTTCCAGTACGGCTACCGGCCGCTGCGCCCCCTCGTCGCGTGGCGCGCGTTCCGCAGGCTGGTTGCCGACAAGGAGGACACCGCGCAGGTGTTCGAGATCATGCGGGCCCTGACCGGCCGGTCGATCCCGAACGGCTACGCGCGGCTGCTGCGTTCGCCCGAGGGCGGGCGGATCGCCTTCGAGCGGCGGGAGCTGGCGCCGGTGTTCTCTGATCCGGCGCGGCTGGCGGCGTACGCGCCCGAAACCGTGGGCGCGGCCTATCGCGCCTTCATGGCGGAGGAGAACCTGTCGGCCGAGGGCCTGGCCCAGGAGAGCCGCAAGGTAGAACCGCAGATCGACGCGCCCCACGTCTACGCCTGGTACGGCCGGCGGCTGCGCGACGTCCACGACGTCTGGCACGTGCTGAGCGGCTACGGCCGCGACGCGCTGGGGGAGGCCTGCGTGGTCGCCTTTTCCTACGCCCAGACCCGCAGCCTGGGCTTCGCCTTCATCGGCCTGGGCGCGGCCAACGAGATCGCCCGCGAGAACCCGGCCGTGCCCGCGCGCAAGGCGGTGCTGGAGGCGTGGCGCAACGGGCGGGCCGCCGACTGGCTGCCGGGGCTGGACTACGAGCGGCTGTTCGAGGAGCCGCTGGAGGCCGCGCGTGCGCGGCTGAACATCCGTTCGCCGGAGACTTACCTGTCGGTGCCCAGGGCGGTGCGCGACGGGCTGCAGCTGCGCGGCCCGGGGATGCGGAAGGCCGCCTGAGGGCCGCACGCTCTGATGCGATCTTGGCGGTAACACGATTTGGGACGAAGCGCGGCCGTCCGGCGTGCTAGAGCGCGCCGCCATGGCCGCTCCCGCCGCGACTCAAGTCCCCGCGCCACGCTCCGACGCCGCCGACCTGACGGCGGTGCTGGTGTGCAGCGTGATCTGGGGCACCACCTGGTACGCGATCACCCTGCAGCTCGGGACCGTCCCGGCGGTGGCCTCGATCGTCTACCGCTTCGGCCTGGCGTCGCTGCTGCTGTTCGGCTGGTGCCTGGTCCGGCGCGAGAGCCTGAGGCTGACGCCCGGCCAGCACCTGGCGGTGTTCGGCCAGGGGCTGTTCACCTTCGCCATCGACTACGCCTTCGTCTACTTCTCGGAAGAGCGGATCGCCTCGGCGGTGGTGGCGGTGATCTTCGCAGGCCTGGCGTTCCTGAACCTGGTCGCCTTCCGCCTGGTGCTGGGCCAGAAGGCCGCGCGGCTGGCCTGGATCGGCGCCTTCGCCGGCCTGACCGGAGTGGGAGTGATGTCCTACGCCGAGATCGCCCGCGCCGGCATGGACCCGCGCGCGGCCGCGGGCCTGGCAATGGCGGTGGTGGCGGTCGTGGCCGCGGTGGTCGGCAACCTGTTCGCCTGGCGGGGCCAGAAGCTGGGGGTTCCGGTGGGACCCGCGACCGCTTGGGCGATGTTCTACGGCACGGCGCTGTTGGCGGTGTACGGATTCGCCACGGGGCTGGAGTGGTCGTTCGAATGGACGGCGTCCTACGTCCTGTCGCTGCTGCACCTGTCGGTGTTCGGCTCGGTGACGGCGTTCCTGCTCTATTTCCTGCTGGCGCGGCGGCGCGGCTACGGCTTCGCCGCCTACATCTCGGCCCTGACCCCGCCGGTGGCGATGGTGATGTCGGTGGCGTTCGAGGGCGCGCGCTTCGGCCTGGCGGCGTTCGGCGGCCTGGCCCTGGTGCTGCTGGGCCAGTGGCTGCTGATCAGGGCGAAGAACTGAGCGCGGCGCTAGTCGGCCAGCACGCGCGGCAGCTTGAAGGTCACCGTCTCACGGGCGCCGTCGTCTTCGGTGACCTGGGCGTCGAAGCGGGCGGCGACGGCGTCGACCAGCTCCTGGATCAGCCGTTCGGGCGCGGAGGCGCCGGCGGTGATCCCGAGCGTGGAGACGCCCTCCAGCCATGACCAGTCCACCGCCCCGGCGTCGTCGATCAGACGCGCGTCGCGGGCGCCGGCGCGCAGCGCCACCTCGACCAGCCGCTGGGAGTTTGAGGAGTTCCCGGAGCCCAGCACCAGCACCAGGTCGCAGGCCGCGGCCACGCGCTTGACCGCCTCCTGGCGGTTGGTGGTGGCGTAGCAGATGTCCTCGCGGTGCGGGGCGGTCATGGCCGGAAAGCGCGCCTGCAGGGCGGCGACGATCTCGGCGGTGTCGTCGACCGACAGGGTGGTCTGGGTGACGAAGGCGAGGTTGCCGGGATCGCGCGGCTGGAAGGCGTTCGCGTCCTCCACCGTCTCGATCAGGGTCACCGCGCCGGGCGGCAGCTGGCCCAGCGTGCCGATCACCTCCGGGTGGCCGGCGTGGCCGATCAGGATCACCTCTCGCCCGGCGGCGAAGTGGCGCTCGGCGTCCAGGTGCACCTTGGAGACCAGCGGGCAGGTGGCGTCGAGATAGAACATCGCCCGGCGCTGCGCTTCCGCCGGCACCGCCTTGGGCACGCCGTGGGCGGAGAACACCACCGGCCGGTCGTCGGGCGCCTGGTCCAGTTCCTTGACGAACACCGCCCCCATGGCCTTCAGCCGCTCGACCACGTGCTTGTTGTGGACGATCTCGTGGCGGACGTAGACCGGCGCGCCGTACTTCTCGATCGCCCGCTCGACGATCTGGATGGCCCGGTCCACGCCGGCGCAGAAGCCGCGCGGGGTGGCGAGCAAGACCCTCAGGGGGCGCCGGGGCTGGAAGGGGGCGTTCATTGGCCTCCAACCTAGGGCGCGACGCCTCGTCCCGCCAGCGCCGCCTTCGTTGCGAGGCCGCGGTTTAGCCTTTATCAGACGCTTTCATCCCGCACGTTCCAGCGGTTCCTCCTGATCTGAAGAGCGCCCCATGCGTCGTCTGCTTCTTCTCCTGAGCGCCTTCGCGGTCGCCTCCACCGTCGCCGTCACCGACGCCGACGCCCAGCAGCGCCGCCGTCCCGACGACGAGCAGGCGCAACGCAAGAAGCAAGAGGACAAGGAGAAAAAAGACAAGGAGTGGAGCCTCACGCCCGCGCCGCTGCGCGTGAGGCCGAACGCCGGCCCGTGCCCTTACGTGAAGATCCTGTACGACGCGGCGCGCTACGTGGAGTTCGATGGACGTGAGGCGTCGTCGGCGGTCGCCTATTCGGGCGAGTTGGACGGGATCGAGGCGTCGTGCGAGTACCGCGAGGACGATCCGATCAACGTCGATCTGAACGTTTTGCTGTCGCTGGGCCGCGGACCGCAGGGCGAAAGCGCCGACAAGACCTACCGCTACTGGGTGGCGGTGACCGCACGGAACCAGCAGGTGATCGCCAAGCAGTATTTCGACGTGCCGGTGCGGTTCACCCAAGAACGCATGACCGTGCGCGATCGGGTCGAGGGCATCGTCATTCCGCGCGCCAGCGAGGCGGTGAACGGCTCCAACTTCGAAATTCTGGTCGGGTTCGACGTGACGCCGGAGATGGCCCAGTTCAACCGCGAAGGTAAGCGCTTCCGGGTCAACGCAGGCCAGACCACCGCCGCGAAATGAGCGACCTGAAGCGGGCTCTGGACGAAGCGGCCGCGGCCGCCTTCGCCGCCGAAGGCTTGCCGCAAGCCTTGGGCCGCGTCGGCGCGTCCGACCGGCCTGACCTGGCTGACTTCCAGTGCAACGGCGCGCTGGCCGCCGCCAAGGCGGCCAAGGCGAACCCGCGCGAGATCGCCGGGCGCATCGTGGAGCGGCTGAGGGACGAGTCGCGGCTGGCCGCGATCGAGATCGCCGGTCCTGGATTTATCAACTTCCGGGTGGCCGACACGACGATCGCAGAGCGGGCGAACGCGATCGCGGCGGACGACCGGGCCGGCGCCGACCTTGTCGAGCGGCCCCGTCGCGTGGTGGTCGACTACGGCGGGCCGAACGTGGCCAAGCCGATGCACGTCGGGCACCTGCGGGCGTCGATCATCGGCGAGTCGATCAAGCGGCTTTTCCGTTTTCGCGGCGACGAAGTCTGGGGCGACGCCCACTTCGGCGACTGGGGCTTCCAGATGGGGCTGCTGATCGTCTCCCTCGGGGACGAGGGGCGGGCGGCCGAATTCATGGCCGAGGGCTCCGGGCCGTTCCCGACCGAGAGCCCGGTCAGCCTCGAAGATCTGGAGCGGGTCTATCCCCAGGCTGCGGCGCGGGCCAAGGAAGACGCCGAGTTCCGCGACCGCGCCCGGCGGGCCACGGCCGAGCTGCAGGCCGGGCGTCCCGGCTACCGGGCGCTGTGGAAGCACTTCCACGACGTGTCGATGCAGGCACTGAAGCGGGACTTCGGCGCCCTGAACGTCTGGTTCGACCTGTGGAAGGGTGAGAGCGACGCCGATCCGCTGATCGCGGGCATGATCGACGAGCTGACCGCCAAGGGGCTGCTGGTCGAGGACCAGGGCGCACGCGTGGTCCACGTCGCGAGACCCGGCGAGACCAAGAAGAAAAAGGCCGAGGACGGTACGGTCTATGTCGCGCCCAGCCCCGATCCGCTGATCGTGGTCACCCGTGACGGCTCGGCGATGTACGGCACCACCGACTTGGCGACCATTCTGGACCGCCGGCGCGAGCAGGATCCGGAGCTGATCCTCTACGTCGTGGACGCCCGGCAGGCCGATCATTTCGAACAGGTTTTCCGCGCCGCCTATCTAGCCGGCTACGCGCTGGAGGGCTCGCTGGAGCACCTGGGCTTCGGCACCATGAACGGGGCCGACGGCAAGCCGTTCAAGACCCGCGCGGGCGGGGTGCTGAAGCTGGCCGACCTGATCGAGACCGCGCGCGAGAAGGCGCGCGAGCGGCTGCGCGAGGCGGGACTGGGGGCGGAGCTTCCGACCGAGGAGTTCGAGGACATCGCCCACAAGGTCGGGGTGGCGGCGCTGAAGTTCGCCGACCTGTCGAACCACCGGGGCACCAGCTACGTGTTCGACCTCGACCGGTTCACCAGCTTCGAGGGCAAGACCGGGCCGTATCTGCTGTATCAGGCGGTGCGGATCAAATCCCTGCTGCGCAAGGCTAAGGGTGAAGGCGCGTTCGCGGGCGATATCGCAATCGGCGAGCCGGCCGAGCGCGACCTGGCCCTGACGCTGGACGCGTTCGAGACCGCCTTGCAGGACGCCTACGACAAGCGTGCGCCCAACTACCTGGCCGAGCACGCCTATCGTCTGGCCCAGAGCTTCTCGAAATTCTACGCCGCCTGCCCGGTGCTGAGCGCGCCGTCGCCGGAGCTGCGCGCCTCGCGCCTGCGCCTGGCGCAGGCGACGCTGAAGCAGCTTGAGCTGGCGCTGGACCTGCTGGGCATCGAGACGCCGGAACGGATGTAGCGTCTGGGCTCGCCGGTTATGCCCCCGCCGCGGCGGCCGGGCGGGCGCGCATGGCTTCGTACCAGCGGTTCAGGTTCGCCAGCTCTTCGGGCGGGCGGTATTTGATCAGCCGGGCGAAATCCAGGCCGACCACGCCCACGATGTCGGCCATGGTCACCCGGTCGGCGGCGATGAACTCGCGTTCCTCGAGGTGGCGGTCGAGCATCTTCATGAACCGCTCGGCGCTGCCGCGGTTGAAGCCGGCCACGTCGGGGCTCTGCTGCGGCTCCAGCGCGGCCAGGGCCGGGTGGCTGTGGCGCACGGTCAGCATCATGGGATTGGCGAAGTAAATCTCGGCCCGGCGGGTCCACATCTCGATCTCCGCCTGCTCCTTCGGGTCACGCCCGAACAGGTTGGGCTCCGGATGCAGCGCCTCGAGGTAGCGGCAGATGGCGATGGACTCCGAGATGCAGGTTCCGTCGTCCAGTTCCAGCGCCGGCACGTGGGCCACCCCGACCTTGGCGCGATACTCGGGCGTGCGGTGCTCGCCGGCCAGGATGTCGACCGGCACGATCTCGACGTCGGTGATCCCCTTTTCCGCCATCACCCAGCGGACGCGGCGCGGATTGGGCGCTCGGTAGGAGTCGTACAGCTTCACGAACGGCCTCGCCGGGTTGCCTTTCGCAACCCTACTGGCCGAAGATCGCGCTCGGCAAGGCCCCGACCACCGAGGCGGTCATCACCGTCGCCAGGAATCCCGCCGC
>DASPKD010000070.1:0-2376 GCA_035628275.1 Caulobacteraceae bacterium
GAGGACCCGCTTTCAACCAGGCGGCGCGGGAGGTCAGTTCAGGCGCATCCGCACCCGGTCGCGCACGGCGCGCGCAGCCACGGCCGCGCCGCCGTCGAGCTGCTGGGCCTTGTTCAGCGCCTCGAGGGCTCCGGTCAAGGCTCCCTGCTTCTCGCGCGCGGCGGCGACGTCGAGCCACGGGCGGTGGTCGTTGGGGTCGAGCAGGGCGCGGCGCACGGCCGAGCGCTCCGCCGCCTCGTAGTCGCGCGCGTTCAGGGCGCGAGCGAACAGGGTGTTCTGCAGGCGGATCAGCACCTGGCGGTCGCTGACCGGCGCCATCAGCGCCTCCAGCCGGTCGGCCACGTCGGGCGTAAGTCCCGCGCGCAGCGCGCGGCGCGACAGTTCCGACGGCAGCACCAGGCGTCCCTGGCTGAACGGGTCGATGGCGACCGGCCCCTCCTCGGTCTCCACCCGCAGCAGGAAGTGGTTCGGGAAGTCCACGCCGTCGGCGCGCAGTCCGGCGCGGCGCGCGGCGTGCAGGTAGAAGACCCCGAGCGTGGCGGAGATGCCGCGGCGCCGGTCGGCCACGTCCAGCACGTCGGTGTTGGCCGGGTCGTCGAAGGTCAGCAGGTCGCCGTTCAGGCGCAGCTCGCCCGACAGGGTCTCGGCCAGGGCCTCGTCCGGGGACTCGTCGCGAGCCAGCCGTTCCGACAGCGAGGACGCCGCCGCCTCGGCCAGGGCGTAGGCGGGCGCGGGGTCGCGGAACGGGTAGTCGTGGATGGCGCAGGCGACCGCGGCGTGCAGCAGCGGAAACTTGGAGTCGAGCGCGTCGCCCGCGTCCGCCAGGATCTGTTCGGCCTCTTCCCGCGTCATCGGCTGCGGCAAAGCTCCCCAAGTCGGGCCGACTAGACGTCGCGGCCCGCCAACAGGTTTGGAAGATGTCTCGGAAATCGTCCGGGCGCCAGCGCGATCAGGTCGACGCGCAGGTCCAGTTGTCGCAGGGCCGGTCTTCTGGCGGCGACCATGCGTCCGGCGCGCAACAGTCTCTCGCGCTGGGCGAAACCTACGCCTTCATAGGCTTCTTCCAGCGAAGCTCGCCGTTTGACCTCGACAACGGCCAAGGTTCGGCCGCGCCGGGCCAGAAGATCGATCTCGCCCTCGGGCGTGCGCAGGCGAAAGCCGAGGATCTGCCAGCCCTTGATCATCAGCAGGGCGGCGGCGACCAGCTCGGCGAAACGGCCGGCGTCGCGGCCCCGTCGGCCCCGCTCGCGCCGTCGCTCGCTTCGCTGGCCGGCGGTCACCGGCGGCCCTGAAGTTCGAGCGCGCGGCGGTAGAGCTCGCGCCGGTTCAAGCCCAGTTCGCGCGACACCTCGGCGGCCGCGTCGGCGGGTCCGAGACGCTCCAGCGCCGAGCGCAGGGCGGTGTCGGCGTCCTCGGCGCTGGCGGCCTCGCGCTCGCCGGGGCCCACCGCCACCACGATTTCGCCCCGGGGCTCCTCCAGCCGGGGATCGGCGGCGAGGGCGTCCAAGGTCCCGCGCACGCACTCCTCGTAGAGCTTGGTCAGCTCGCGGGCGACCGCGGCCGGGCGGGGGCCCAGCACCGCGGCCATGTCGGTCAGGCTGTCGCGAAGGCGCGGGCCGGTCTCGAAGAACACCAGGGTGCTGCGCACCGCCTTCAGCTCCTCGAACATCGCCCGGCGGGCGGCGGACTTGGCCGGGGTGAAGCCCGCGAACAGGAAGCGGTCCGTCGGCAGGCCCGCGATCGACAGGGCCGCGAGGGTGCTGGACGGGCCCGGGATCGGGTGCACCGGCAGGCCCGCTTGCGTGGCGGCGTGCACCAGCCGGTAGCCGGGGTCGGAGACCAACGGCGTGCCGGCGTCCGACACCAGCGCCACCACCGCGCCCGAACGCAGGGCGTCGAGCACTCGCGGCGCAGCGTGCTCGGCCACGTGGTCGTCGTGGCGCTCCAGCTTCTTGGACAGGCCGTAGGCGGACAGCAGCTTGGCGGTCACCCGCGTGTCCTCGGCCAGCATCAGGTCGGCCGCGGCCAGCACGTCCAGCGCCCGCAGCGTGATGTCGCGCAGGTTCCCGATCGGGGTGGCCACCAGATACAGCCCGGGGCTCACCGGGCGTGCGGGCGGGGCGGTCGGGGGGAAGTCGGACAACGGCGGGCTCGCGCGGCGGCTGAATCAGGCTTAAGCCTTCGGCGTCGTTCCCGCCAGCTTGCCGGAGACCCCGCCTTGACCCGTCGCCTCTGCCTGATCACCGGAGCCTCCGCCGGCATCGGCGCCGCCTTCGCCCGCGTCTACGCCGCCCACGGCTGGGACGTGGCCCTGACCGCGCGGCGGGCCGACCGGCTGGCGCAGCTGGCCGACGAGATCCGCCTGCGGTTCGGGGT
>DASPKD010000071.1:0-2379 GCA_035628275.1 Caulobacteraceae bacterium
GGCCATCTAGACGGTCTCCCCCTTCAAGGCGCGCGCGACCTCGGTCGCGTCGTCGAAGGGATAGACGGTTTCGCCGACGATTTGACCCTGCTCGTGGCCTTTTCCGGCGACCACCAGCACGTCGCCTTGTCGCAGCATGGCTGCTGCGTGGGCGATGGCGGCGCGGCGGTCGCCGATCTCGACCGCGCCGGGCGCGCCCTTGCGGACCTCGGCGCGGATCGCGGCAGGGTCTTCCGAACGCGGATTGTCGTCGGTCAGGATCGCCACGTCGGCCAGGCGCGCGGCGATCTCGCCCATGATCGGGCGCTTGGCGCGGTCGCGGTCGCCGCCGCAGCCGAACACCACCACCAGCTTGCCGGTCGCATGCGGGCGGAGCGCCTTCAGCACCGTCTCCAGTCCGTCGGGGGTGTGGGCGTAGTCGACATAGGCCTCGCCGCCGTCAGGCCCCGTCCCTACCCGCTGCAACCGCCCCTGGGCGCCGCGCAGGCCTTCCAGCGCCGCCAGCACGTCGTCGGCCTTCTCGCCCGCCGCGATGCACAGGCCCGCGGCCACCAGGGCGTTGGACGCCTGGAAGGCGCCGGCCAGCGGCAGCAGCACGTCGCGCCTGCGCCCGTCGTGCTCCAAGGTCAGGCGCTGCCCCTCGGGCGTCAGCACGCGCGAGACCAGCGACAGGGTCCGCCCGCGCTCGCCGACCGTGAAGATCGACTGGCCGGCCATGATGCTGGCCGCGGCAAAGGCGTTGTAGGCGTCGCTGTCGGCGTTCAGCACCGCCGCCCGCCCGCGCGGCAGCAGCACCTCGAACAGGCGCAGCTTGGCCGAACGGTAGGCGTCCATGTCGCCGTGATAGTCCAGGTGGTCCTGGGTAAGGTTGGTGAACCCGGCCGCGGCGAGGGTGACCCCGTCCAGCCGCCGCTGGTCGATGCCGTGGGAGGAAGCCTCCAGCGCGCAGTGGGTGACGCCCCTGCCCGCCAGCTCCGCCATCAGCCGCGCGGCGTCAGCGGCGTCGGGACTGGTCAGGCCGGGGCCGGTCAGGGCCTCTTCGCCGGCGACCACGCCCAGCGTCCCCATGCTGGCGGCGTGGCGGCCGGTGCGGCTCCAGATCTGGCGGCAGAAGGTGGCGATCGAGGTCTTGCCGTTGGTCCCGGTGACGGCCACCACGGTCTTCGGCTGGGCGCCGTAGAAAGCCTTGGCGGCCAGGGCATAGGCGCGGCGCACGTCGCCCGAGCGCACCACCACCGGCGCGACCTGTTCGGGCGTATCCTCCGGCGCCAACACCGCCGCGGCGCCCTTGGCCAGCGCCTGCTCGATGAAAGCCCGCCCGTCCGCCTTGGTCCCCGGCAGGGCGGCGAACAGGGTCCCCTCGCCCACGCGGCGGCTGTCGGCGGTCACCCCGGTGATCACCGGGTCCACCGACAGGTCGCGACGAACGATGTCGGACAGGCGCAGGTTCACTGGCCCAGGCCCCCGCCGCTCTGGGTTTCCTCCAACGGCACGCGGTCGCCCACGGCGGTGAAGTAGGGGTCGGCGGCGCGCTCCACGCCCAGGAAAGGCGCGATGCGGTCGATCACCCGTCCGGCGACCGGCGCGGTGGTCCAGCCTCCGGTGCGCAGGCCGAAGGTCTCGGCGTTGCCCTTGGGCTCGTCCATCAGGATCAGCACGAAGTAGCGGCGGCCGTCGATCGGCCCGTCGGTCGGGAACACCGCGGCGAAGGAGGAGACCAGCCGCGAACGGTCGTAGCGACCGCCGATCACCTTTTCGGCCGAGCCGGTCTTGCCGCCGACGCGCAGGCCCGGCGCATTGGCCTTGGAGCCGGTGCCGCGCACCACGTTCAGACGCATCAGGTCCAGCATGGCGCGGGAGGTGGCGGGCGAGACCACGCGCTTGCCCTTGGGCGCCTCGCCCGGCTTCAGCTTGCGGATCGTCAGCGGCACGTACTCGCCGCCGTTCAGCACCGCGCCCATGGCTGCGGCGAGCTGCAACGGCGTGACAGAGATGGCGTGGCCGAACGAGGCGGAGGCGATGGTGTCGGCGTTCCAGCGCCGCGGCACGATCGGGCGGGCAGACTCCACCAGCTCGACTTCGGCCGGGGCCAGCAGGCCCAGCGCGCCGAAGTAGCGGGCCATGGCGTCCTCGCCCATCGCCAGGGCCAGCCGCGAGGTGCCGATGTTGGAGGAGTGGATGAACACGTCCTCCAGGGTCATCTCGCGGTTCTCGGCGTGGAAGTCGCGGATCGCGCGGGAGCCGATCTTCATCGGCGCGGTGGCGTCGAAGGTCGAGGTCAGGGACGCGGCGCCGGTGTCCAGGCCCATGGCCACGGTGAACACCTTGAAGGTCGAGCCCATCTCGTAGACGGCCGCCGCGGCGCGGTTCTTCATCGCG
>DASPKD010000072.1:0-6111 GCA_035628275.1 Caulobacteraceae bacterium
CGACGGTCACCGCCTCCTCGTCCGGCAGGTCCCAGTCCATGGCCCGGTTGAGGTCGCGGATGGTGACCGTGCCGTCGGCGATGACCGAGCCGTCGAGCTGCAGCCGCACGCCCTCCACGGCGAAATCGTGCTCGTCGGTGATGTCGCCGACGATCTCCTCGAGGATGTCCTCCAGCGTCACCAGCCCCATCAGCGCGCCGTACTCGTCCACCACCAGGGCGAAGTGGGCCCGGCGCTGCAGGAAGGCGTTCAGCTGGTCCTTCAGGTTGGTGGTCTCGGGGATGAACCACGGCTCGCGCATGATCGCCGCCACGTCCAGCCCGTCCACCGCACCGCCTGCCCGCGCCACGGCGTGCAGCAGGTCGCGCGCGTGCAGCACGCCCACGATGTTCTCTGGGTTGTCGCGATAGAGCGGGATGCGGGTGTGGCCGATGTCCAGCGCCTGGGCCACCAGCTGCGCCACCGGCAGGTCCGCGTCGAGCATCGAGATGTTCTTGCGGTGGACCATGATCTGCTCGACGTCCATGTCGGCCAGGTCCAGCACGCCTCGGAACATGTCGCGGTCCTCGGCCGCCACCGTGCCTTCGGAGTGATGGTATTCGACCGCACCGCGGATCTCCTCGTGCGCGGCCAGGACGTCGGCTTCCATCGACAGATTGACGCCGAACGGGCGAAGCGTCTGGCGCACGATCCATTGGGCGGCGTTGGCCAGCGGGCCGAAGATGCGCACCACCCAGATGGTCGGCCCCGACAGGGTGCGCGCCACCGCGTCGGCGCGGGTGATCGCCAGGGTCTTGGGCAGGATCTCGGAGAAGACCACGATCAGCACGGTCATCAACCCGGTCGCCAGCGCGATGCCCAACGCGCCGGGAAAGGCCGCGCTCAGCACCGCGGTGGTCAGCGACGAGGCCAGGATGTTGATCACGTTGTTGGACAGCAGGATCGCGCCGATCATCGTCTCCTGGTCGCCCAGCAGCCGGTTCACGCGCGCGGCGGGTCGGTCGCCGTCCTTCTCCAGCTGGTGCATGCGTCCGCGGCTGGCGGCGGTCATCGAGGTCTCGGCCGCCGAGATCAGGCCCGACACGGTCAGCAGCACCGCCAGCACGATCCCCAGCACGACGAAGGTTCCGGCGATCACGCTTGCGCTCCTTCCTCGATCAGGAACCGGCGCAGGGCTGCGGGCTCCACGTCACGCACCGGCACGGCCCGCCCGATCCCTTCGGCCAGCACCAACACCAGCTTGCCCCCCTCGGCCTTCTTGTCCTTGGCCATGTGTCCGAGCAGCCGGTCGGCCTTGAACGGCGCGCCGGGCGCCTGCTCCAGCCGGGTCGGCAGCCCCACGGCGGCCAGCGCCCGCTCCGCACGGTCTGCATCCTTGCCCGGGCACAGGCCGCGCTTCACCGAGAAGCGGTAGGCCATGGCCGTGCCCAGGGCCACCGCCTCGCCGTGCAGCATGGGCCCGAAGCCGGTCTCGGCCTCCAGCGCGTGGCCGAAGGTGTGGCCGAGGTTCAGCAGCATCCGCCGCCCGGCCTCGCGCGCGTCTTCCGCGACGATCTCGGCCTTCATCTCCACGGATCGGGCGATGGCCTTGGTCAGCGAGTCGGGCTTGGGGTCGAACAGCTGCGGCCCCAGCGTCTCCAGCCGGCGGAACAGGTCGGCGTCGCCCAGCAGCCCGTACTTCAGCACCTCCGCGTAGCCGGCCTTCAGCTCGCGCTCGGGCAGGGTCTGCAGCAGATCGGGGTCGGCGATGACCATGCGCGGCTGCCAGAAGGCGCCGATCAGGTTCTTGCCGCGGGGGGTGTCGATCGCCGTCTTGCCCCCGACCGAGGAGTCCACCTGGGCCAGCAGGGTGGTCGGGATCTGGATGTGGTCGATCCCGCGCATGTAGATCGAGGCGGCGAAACCCGCGAGGTCGCCCACCACCCCGCCGCCGAAGGCCACCACCGCGTCCTTGCGGGTCAGCTCCATCGCCAGCAGCCGGTCGCACAGCCGCTCCAGCTCGGCGAACGACTTGGACCCCTCCCCCGGCGGAACCGTGATCAGGTTCGCCGAGACGCCGGCGTCCGCCAGCGAGTCGATCAGCGCCTCGCCGTACAGCCCCGCCACCGTCTCGTCGCTGATCACCGCCACGCGCGGGCGGTTCAGCACCGGGCGGATCAGATAGCCGGCGCGCGGCAGCAGCCCGCGCCCGACCAGCACCTCGTAGGCGCGGAACCCCTCGCCCTCGACCCGTACCGTCCTCATGCGTCGCCCCGCGCCCGCAGGGCCGCCAGAACCGCGGCGACCGCGCCGCCGTGGCTGTCGTCGGTGTCGACCACGAGGTCGGCCTCGGCGTAGACGGGATAGCGCGCCTCGGCCTGACCCTTCAGCACCTCCAGCGGCTCCTTGCCGCGCAGCAGCGGGCGGGTGTCGCGCCGGGTCACCCGTCGCGCCAGCACCTCCAGGTCCGCCCGCAGCCAGACCGTGACCGCCTCCCGCTTCAGAAGCCGCCGGGTCTCCGGGTGCACGAAGGCGCCCCCGCCGGTGGCCAGCACGCACGGCGGGCCCTTGAGCAGACGCGCGATCACCCGGTGCTCGCCCGCGCGGAACTCCGGCTCGCCCAGCTCGGCGAATATGTCGGAAACGCTGCGCGCCGCCGCCTGCTCGATCTCCTGGTCGGCGTCGTAAAACGGCAGGTCCAGCGCCTGCGCCAGCCGCCGCCCGACCGTGGTCTTGCCCACGCCCATCAACCCCACCAGCGCGATGGTGCGGCGACGCGGTTCCGCTTCCACGCTCAACGGCTGAGCCGCGGGCGTGGTAAGAGGGCGCGACGTATCGGGAGTCTCGTCCATGGACCTGAAGGCCTTTACACGATCGGGGCGGCGCCTCGCCAGCGTTTCGGCGACGCTGTGGCTGCTGTCGTCCCCGGCCTGGGCCCAGGTCGAGAGCCGCCCGCTCGAGCAGCTGGACCTGTGGTCGGCGGCCGGACGCGACACGGGACTGCCCGCGGACCTGTGGCGCGGGACCTCCGGCGAACTGGCGTCCGCCGTGCTGGCGCAGATCGCCGAGAAGCCGCTGAGCCCGGCCATGTCGCGCCTGGCCCGGCGGATGCTGGCGGCCGGGGCTGCGGCGCCTGAGGGCGGCGGGGCCGATTCCGCCCTGGCCGCGGCGCGCGCCCGCGCCCTGCTGGCGCTGGGCGATCCGGACGCGGCGCTCACCATTCTGGACCGCACGCCTCGCGTCGAGGCCAGCGAGGCCCTGTCGCGCGTGCGCGCCGAGGCGGCGCTGACGCTAGGCCAGGAAGCAAAGGCCTGCGAAACCGGCGCCCGGTTGCAGGAGAACCGCGACGGCGCCTGGTGGCTGAAGCTGCGCGCCCTCTGCCACGCGTTCGCCGGCGAAACCGCCGCGGGCCAGGTGACGCTCGACCTCTGGCGCCAGCAGGGGGGGAAGGATGCGGCGTTCGACCGACTGGCGGGCGCGATCCTGTCCGGCTCCGCGCCTGGCAAGGCCGCCGCCGGCGACGCGCTGGAATACGCCGCCTCGCGCCGGCTGAAGCTGGACCCCGCCCCTGCGCTGGCTTCGGCTCCTCCCGCGGTGCTGATCGCGGTGGCGCGCGACTCCGAGACGCCCCAGGACGCGCGGCGCGACGCCGTGGCGCGCGCGCTGCGGCTGGGTCTGATCTCGGCCGAGAACGTGCGCGCGCTCTACACCCCGCCGTCCGCCGCCGGCGCGCCCGCCGTCACCGACGGGGCCGCTCCGTCGAACCCCGCCGCCCCCGACTACGCGACCCTGGCCAAGGACACGACCGCCCGCGCCGAGGCCGCCCTTTCCACCGCCGCCGCCCTGACCGGCGACGCGGCGGTGCGTCAAGCGGCCGTTCTCGCCCTGCTCCGCCGGGCGAAGTCGCCGGTGGAGTTCCAGGCCATGGCCCGCCTGGTCCAACCGCGCATCGCCGAGCTGGTGCAGGCGGGCGTCGCCCTGGAGGATCCCGTGCTGTTCGCCGCCGCCTCCGCCGCCGCAGGCGACCCCGCTACGGCTCAGGCGATTCGCGCCGGCATCGAACAAAACACGGCGCCTGACAGCGGCCCGCTCGAGCTCGCCCTGCTGGACGCGCTGATCACGACGGCGGCCCGCGCGCCGTCGGGGCCCGTGCTGGACCGGCTGGTCGAGCGCGGCGCCCTCGGCGACGCCAAGCCCAAGGCCAAGGCTCAAGCCGCCGCCTTGCTGACCGCCGCCACGGGAGCGCCGCTCTCGCCGGGCGCCCGCGCGCAGCTCGCGACCTTCGACGTGCCCGCCGCCAAGGCCACGCCGGCGCGCCTGACCGCGCTCGCCATGGCCGCCGACGGCAAGCGGCCGGGCGAGGCCGCCCTGCTGGCCCTGTCGATCGCCGCCCAGCAACCGGCGGGTCTCGGCGTCGCCGACCGCGCCGCGATCGTGCGCGCCCTGACCGCGGCCGGCGTGACCGTCGAGGCCGCGGCGATCGCCCTGGAGGGCCTGGTCGCCCTGCAACGGCCCGAGCCCGCCAAGTGAGCCTGCCCGAGCAGGCCGAAGCCTTCCTGGAGATGATGGCGGTCGAGCGGAACGCCTCGCCCCACACGCTCGGCGCCTACGGCCGCGATCTGGCCGACGCCCACGCGTTTCTCGCCGCCCGCGGAGGGCTGACCGGCGCCTCCGCCGAGCGGGTGGAGGCCTATTTCGCCGACCTGGGCGCCCGCGGCCTGTCGGCCGCCACCGCCGCGCGCCGCCGCTCGGCCGTGCGCCAGTTCTACCGGTTCTGCCTGGGCGAAGGCTGGCGGACCGACGATCCGTCCGCCCGTGTCGAGGCTCCGCGGAAGGGCCGCCCTTTGCCCAAGGTGCTGACCCGCGGCGAGGTCGAGCGGCTGATCACCGCCGCCGCATCGAAGGACGGCGCTCAAGGCCTGCGGCTGGCCTGCATGATCGAGCTGCTCTACGCCTCGGGCCTGCGCATCTCCGAGCTGCTGGCCCTGCGGCTGGACGTGCTGGCGCGCGATCCGGCCTTCCTGGTGGTCAAGGGCAAGGGCGGCAAGGAGCGCCTCGCGCCCCTGAACGAGGCCGCCCGCGCGGCGGTCAGGGCCTACCTCGCCGCCCGGCCGACCTTCCTGCCCAAGGGCGACGCCGCCAACCCGTGGCTGTTCCCCTCGCGCGGCGCCGGAGGCCGCCTGACCCGCCGCCGCTTCGCGCAACTGCTGGACGAGGCCGCCGCCGACGCCGGCGTCGATCCGGAGAAGGTCAGCCCCCACGTCCTGCGCCACGCCTTCGCCACCCACCTGCTGGAGGGAGGGGCGGACCTGCGGGTGGTGCAAACCCTGCTCGGCCACGCCGACATCGGCACCACCCAGATCTACACCCACGTCGCCGACGACCGCCTGCGCCAGGTGGTCGAACAGGCGCATCCGCTGGCGCGCGACGACTGACGCTCAGGCCATGCCGCTCTTCTGCAGGGTCTTGTAGGCCTTGATCACCCGCTGGAGCTTGTGCTCGGCGGATCGGTCGCCGCCGTTGGCGTCGGGGTGGCAGCGCTTCAGCAGGTCCTTGTAGCGCGCCCGGATCGCCGCCTTGTCCGCCCCCTCCTCCAGATCGAGGTCGGCCAGCGCCTGGCGCTCCAGCTTGCCCAGCGCCCGCCCGGTCGGCCCCGTTGCGGCTCCCGAGCGCCCGCCCCGTCCGAACAGGCCGAACGGGTCCCATCCCGGCTTGGCGTTCGCCGTGCCCATCTTGGCGGCGAAGGCGGCGGCCTCTCTGCTGCGGTTGTCGGCCTTGAAGCTCCAGGTCGGCCGGTCGCCCAGGGCCGAGGCCTCCTGGTGCGCGCGGATCTGCCCCTCGCTCATGCCGGCGAAGAAGTCCCAGCCCTTGTTGTACTCGGCCGCGTGCGGCTGGCAGAACCAGTAGTGGTCATGCATCGCCTCGCGCGATTTCGGCGCGCGGCTGGCGCCCGCCCGGCCGCACTCGGGCCAGTCGCAGACCTTCTCGCCGGGCTTCAGGCGCAGCACGTCCTCCTCGCGCTGCCCTTCCTCCTCCGGCTTGGGGGGGCGCACGCGGATGTCGACGAACTTGGGACGGTATTGAAACGCGCCGCTCATCCCTCGAAGTATGAGGCCGAAGTTTTCCCTTTCA
>DASPKD010000073.1:0-11652 GCA_035628275.1 Caulobacteraceae bacterium
GGCGACCTGACCTTCGTCGACGAGTTCGACACGCTCAGCCTGTACGACCCGGCCACCGGCCAGGGGCTGTGGCAGACCACCTACGGCTACGGCGGCATCTACGACCACACCCTCCCCGGCAACGGCGAGAAGCAGATCTACGTGTCGCCGAACTTCCGCGACACAGACGGAAACCTGCTGGGGATCAACCCCTTCACGGTGAAGGACGGCGTCCTGACCATCACCGCCCAGAAGGTGGACCAGGCCACCTCCGAGCGCATCTGGGACTACGAATACACCTCGGGCATGCTGACCACGCGCAGCCTGTTCGACCAGCAGTACGGCTACTTCGAGATCAAGGCCGACACCCCGGCGGGCTGGGGCATGTGGCCGGCGTTCTGGCTGATCCCGACCGACCGCAGCAACGCCGAGCTGGACATCATGGAGGCGTTGGGCCGGGACACAAACCTGACCCAGAGCTTCATCCACGACAACGTCAACGGCAGCTACAGCGGCGTGCCGACCTACATGGACGGCATCGACGGCTACCACACCTACGGCATGCTGTGGACGCCGCTGGAGGTCAGCTTCTACATCGACGGGCTGGAGGTCTACCGCACCCCGACCACCGCGGGCCTGCACACCCAGATGTACATGATCCTGAACCTGGCCGTGGGCGGGTACTGGGCCGGGCTGCCGGACTCCACCACCCCGACCAGCGCCCAGCTCAAGGTCGACTACGTCAAGGTCTGGTCCCTGGCCGGACAGACGGAGTATCCGCCGCTGCCCGGCGGCGGCGTGCACCTGGTCGGCACCGGCCAGCGCGACGTGCTGCAGGGCACCGCCAAGGACGACAAGCTCGAAGGCGAGGGCGGCGACGACTACATCGACGGCAAGGTCGGCGCCGACACCATGATCGGCGGCATGGGCAACGACCACTTCATCGTCGACGACGCCGGCGACAAGGTGCTGGAGTTCGCGGGCGAAGGCCGGGACAACGTCGACATCCACGTCAGCTGGGTCGCGCCCGAGAACGTCGAGTACATCAACATTATGGGGACCGGGGCGATCAACGCCACCGCCAACCTCAACGACAACGTGGTGCGCGGCAACGACGCCGCCAACGTGATCCGCGGCATGGCCGGGAACGACTGGCTGTACGGAAACGGCGGCGACGACCGCCTGGACGGCGGGCCCGGCGACGACCGCATGTGGGGCGGCGCCGGCAAGGACCAGTTCGTGGTCGGCGAGAGCACCGAGCAGTACATCACCGGCCCCGGCCACGACGTGATCGAGGACTTCGTCAAGGGCGAGGACACCATCGTCGTCGTCGGCTACGACACCTATACCCTGGTCCAGCAGGGCGCCGACACCCTGGTCCGGTTTTCCGACACCCACACCGCCCTGCTGAAGAACGTGCAGGCCTCGACCCTGACCGCCGCCGACTTCAAGTTCGAGCCGGCCTTCTCCTACTCCCCGCCGCCTCCGCCCGCTCCGCCGGCGCCGCCTCCCCCGCCTCCGCCTCCGCCTCCGCCGACCGGCGAGCATGTCGTGGGCACGGCCGCGGGCGAGCTGCTGAACGGCGGCGCAGGCGACGACCTGCTCGAGGGGCTCGGCGGCAACGACTATCTGCTGGGCGGCGCCGGCGCCGACGAGATGCTGGGCGGGCTGGGCGACGACTTCTTCGTGGTCGACCACGCGGGCGACAAGGTTGTCGAACGCGCCGCCGAGGGCTTCGACACGGTCGAGGCGCACGTCAGCTACACCCTGACCGGCAACGTAGAGTACCTGAACCTGGGCGGGACCGCCGCCATCGACGGCACGGGCGACGCCGCCCTCAACGTCATCCGCGGCAACGCCGCCGCCAACGTGCTCAAGGGCATGGGCGGCAACGACTACCTGGAAGGCCACGGCGGCGACGACCGGCTGGAAGGCGGAACCGGCGACGACAACCTCACCGGCGGCGCGGGCGCGGACACCTTCGTGGTCGGCGCCGGGCGCGACGTGATCCACGACTTCACCAAGGGCCAGGACGTGGTCGTCGTCCAGGGCCACAGCGCCTACCGTCTGGTCCAGCAGGGCGCCGACACCCTGGTGGAGTTCGCCGGCGGCGACGTGGTCACGCTTAAAGGCGTGCAGGCGTCGACCCTGACCGCGGCCGACTTCAAGTTCGAGACCGCGTCCCCGCCGCCGCCCCCGCCGCCCCCTCCTCCGCCGCCCACCCACACGCCCTTGAACGGCACCGCCAACGCCGACACCCTGACCGGAACCACCGGGCAGGACCGGATCGACGGGCTGGGCGGCGCGGACGTGATCAACGGGCGTGCCGGGAACGACATCCTGATCGGCGGGACCGGCGACGACCGGTTCGTGTTCAAGGCCGGCGACGGCCAGGACGTGATCGAGGACTTCACAGCCGGCGGGACCGACGACGAGATCGAGGTCGGCGGCTACACCGCCTATCAGGAGTTGCGCCAGGTCGGCGCCGACACCCTGGTGGTGTTCTCCTCGACCGACAGCATCCTTCTGAAGAACGTCGCCGCGACCGCGGTCACGGCCGGAGACTTCGTCTTCCTCGACGCGCCGCCGCCTCCGCCTCCGCCTACGCCTCCGCCTCCGCCGCCGCCGCCGCCGCCTCCTCCTCCTCCTCCTCCTCCGCCTCCGCCTCCGCCTCCGCCGACGCACAATCCGGTGAACGGCACCGCGGGCGCCGACACCCTGACCGGCACGACCGGTCAGGACCGGATCGACGCCCTGGCCGGAAACGACCGGCTGAACGGTCTGGCCGGGAACGACATTCTGATCGGCGGCGCCGGCGACGACCGGTTCCTGTTCGGTATCGGCGACGGTCAGGACGTGATCGAGGACTTCACCGCCGGCGGGACCGAGGACGAGATCGAGGTCTCGGGCTACATCGCCTACCAGCAACTGCAGCAGGTCGGCGCGGACACCCTGGTGGTGTTCTCCTCGACCGACAGCATTCTGCTGAAGGGCGTGACCGCTACAGCGGTGACTGCCGGCGACTTCGTCTTCCTCGACGCGCCGCCTCCGCCGCCTCCGCCTCCTCCCCCGCCTCCGCCTCCGCCTCCGCCTCCGCCGCCGCCGCCGCCTCCGCCTCCGCCCTCGACCAGCTACAATCTGATCGTCGGCACCGAGAACAGCGAGCGGTTGAACGGAAGCAACAGGGCCGACCGCATCGAAGGGCGCGGCGGAGCCGACAACCTCCACGGGGGGGGCGGCGACGACATGCTGATCGGCGGCGCCGGAGCCGACACCCTGACCGGCGGCTCGGGCGCGGACCTGTTCGTCTTCGGCTCGGGCTCCGGCTCCGACCGGATCACCGACTTCCAGGATGGTGTCGATCGCATCCAGTTCGAACAGGTCGCCGGTGTCGACGACTTCTCGGACCTGACGATCACCACCAACGCCGCCGGCTACGCGGTGATCACCTGGGGGACCGGGAACGACCGGATCGTCCTGACCGGGGTCACGCCCGACAAGCTCTCGGCCGCCGACTTCCTGTTCGGCGGGTGAGCGCCTTCACCACCGGTTAACGCCCCCGGCCTGATTCTTAACGGATCAGCCCGGGGGCCTAGCCGTTTTGCGTAACCTGATCGCCGCCGTCGAGCGCATCGAGCCGCTGACCGTGTCCGGTCGCGTGGCGGCGGTGAACGGTCTGCTGATCGAGGCCCGCGGCGGCCTGACCCGCCTGGCCGTGGGCGCCCGCGCCGAGATCGTCCGCCGCGCCGACACCCCGCTTCCGGCCGAGGTGGTGGGCTTTCGCGACTCCAAGGCCCTGCTGATGCCCTTCGGCCCTGTCGAGGGCGTGGCGCCCGGGGCGGAAATCCAGATCCTCGACCAGGGCGCGGCCGTGCGCCCGACGCTGGCCTGGCTCGGCCGCATCGTCGACGCCTTCGGCCGGCCGATCGACGGCAAGGGACCTCTGGTCCCGGGCCCCGCCTCCTATCCCCTGCGCGCAGCCCCGCCCTCGGCCCACGCGCGCGGCCGGGTGGGCGAGCGTCTGGACCTGGGCGTGCGGTCCATGGACGTGTTCACCACCACCTGCCGCGGCCAGCGCCTGGGCGTGTTCGCCGGTTCGGGCGTCGGCAAGTCGGTGCTGCTGTCCATGCTTGCCAAGGAGGCGACCTGCGACGCGGTCGTCGTGGGCCTGATCGGCGAACGCGGCCGCGAGGTGCGCGAGTTCGTCGAAGAGACGCTGGGCGAGGTCGGTCTCAAGCGCGCGATCGTGGTGGTCGCCACCTCCGACGAGCCGGCTCTGAAGCGACGCCAGGCCGCTTATCTGACCATGGCGCTGGCCGAATACCTGCGCGACCAGGACCTGGAAGTCCTGTGCCTGATGGACAGCGTCACCCGCTTCGCCATGGCCCAGCGCGAGATCGGCCTGGCCGCCGGCGAGCCTCCGACCACCAAGGGCTACACCCCCACCGTCTTCACCGAGCTGCCCAAGCTGCTGGAGCGCGCCGGCCCCGGGCCGATCCGCCCCGACGGGACCCAGGCCGGGCCGATCACCGGCCTGTTCACCGTGCTGGTGGACGGGGACGACCACAACGAGCCGATCGCCGACGCAGTGCGCGGCATCCTCGACGGACACATCGTCATGAGCCGCAGGATCGCCGAGCGCGGCCGCTTCCCCGCCGTCGACGTGCTGAAGTCGATCAGCCGCACCATGCCCGCCTGCCAGCGCCCCTACGAGCGCGAGATCGTGACCGACGCGCGCCGGGTGCTGTCGGCCTATTCGGACATGGAGGAGCTGATCCGCATCGGCGCCTACCGGGCCGGGGCCGATCCCGACGTCGACCGCGGGATCCGCCTGAACGGCGCCCTCGAAGACTTCCTGCGCCAGGCGCCGGACGAGACCACCCGCCTCGACGCCGCCTTCGCGCGGCTCGCCTCCATCCTGTCTGAAGGACCCGCCGCATGACCCAGTGGGCGAACTCGCTGATCCGGCTCTCCACCTACGAGGTCGAGACGCTGCAGAAGCGCCTGGCCGAGATCACCACCCGCCGGGCGTCCGCCGAGATGCGCGTGGCGGTGCTGGACGCCGAGGCCGAGATCGAGCGCGAGCGCGCCCGCGACGACGCCCAGACCGCCATGTTCCTGCCCGCTTATCTGAAGGGCTGGGAGCTCCGCCGCGCCTCCGCCCAGGCCACGCTCGACATGGTCGCCCTGGAGGAGACCGGCGCCCGCGACGCCCTGGCCGAAGCCTTCGAGGCGCAGAAGAAGTTCGAGCACGTCGCCGAACTCTCCCGCCTGTCCCAGCTCGCCGCCGCCGCCAAACGCGAGACCGCCGCGCTGGACGAACTCGCGCTGCGCCGCGCCCGCGCCTGAGGCCGCCGCCGCCTCACAGCAGCCGGATCCGCGGTCCGTCGCAGCGCGGCGCCAGCAACAGCTCCGTCACCGCCCACACCAGCGCGTCGGCCCGGTCCGGGCTCCGCCCCCGCGCGCCCTCCTCCGAGCCGAGCGCGCACAGCTCCTCCTCCAGCGCGGGGAAGGCCCCCACGTGCGCCACCCGGCCCTGTTCGTACAGCGCCGCCACCGGCTCGGCCCGCGCCCGCTTGCCGACCGCGGCGGTGACCAGCCGGATCGGCACGTCCACCCCGGCGGTGGCCAGCACCGCGCGCACCATCTCGCCGCCCTGGTTGGCCTCGGCCACCACCGCGCCCGCGCCGAACGTCCGCACCGTCTCCGCCGTCCGCGCGGCCCAGCCCAGCGGCGACAGCCCGCCCGCGGTCCGGTCGGCCAGCACCCAGGCCCGCCCGTGCGCCCGCCCCGCCGCCACGATCCCGCAGGCGTCCCCGCCCGCGGTCGCCGGCGGATCGACCGCCACCACCACCTTGTCGTAGCCCCCCGCCGGCCCCGCCGCGACGCGACAGGCCTCCAGGGTCTGGAACCGCCACAGCGCCCCCTCCGGCGCCTCCAGCACCCGCCCCTCCAGCTCCTGCGCCTCCAGCCGCGTGCCGCCGTAGAGCAGCCGCAACCCCTCCAGGAACCCCGGCGCCAGCCGCCCGGCGTTGGCCGCCGTCGCCGCCCGCGTCACCACCGCCGACGGCTCCGCCAGCAGCCGCCTCAGCGCCCCCAGCGGCTTGGGCGTGGTCGTCACCACCAGCCTCGGGTCCGCCCCCAGCCGCAACCCCATGCGCAGCAGCGCCAGCGTCTCCTCCGGCCGCCGCCACGCGCACAGCTCGTCCGCCCACGCCGCCCCGAACTGCGGCCCGCGCAGGCTCTCCGGGTCCTCCGACGAAAAGGCGTAGGCGTAGGCCCCGCTCGAAAACGCCAGCCGCCGCCGCCCCGCCTCGTACACCGGCCGCTCGCCCCGCCCCCAGCGCGGCAGCGCGCACAGCCCCGACGGCCCCTCGCACATCACCTCGCGCACGTCGTGCAGCGTCGGCCCGACCAGGGCGATCCGCCCCGCCCCCGCCGTCGCCCGGTCCGCCGCCCACTCCGCCCCCGCCCGCGTCTTCCCCGCCCCGCGACCGCCCAGGAACACCCACGTCGCCCACGCCCCCTCCGGCGGCCGCTGCCCCGCGTGCGGCGCGAACGGCTCGCGCTCAGGCTCTTCCCCGTCCTCGTCGTCGTCGCTCCGGGCGTCCGACGCGTCCTCGCGCCCCCCCGGACGGTCCCGCCGCCGCGCCCGTCGGCGCAGCGCCTGCTCGATCGCATCCAGCTTCAGGAAGTCGCCGGTGCGCCCCTCCGCCGCCGCCCGCTCCAGCTTCTCCAGCAGGCCGTCGGCCGATCCGCCCGGGTCCAGCGGGTCGAACCGGAACCCCAGCTCCTCGGCCCGCGCGCTCAGCCCCGGGACCGGCGGCGCCCGCTCGCCCACATACACCAGGTCCGGCCGGTCCTTGCGCCGGTACCCGCGCCTCAGCGCCTGGTACTGGACCGAACTCAGCCCCACCCCGTGCTCGGTCGCCAGCGCCTGGGCGCTCTCCCCGCGCACATACCGCTCCAGCAGCGCCACCCACGTCGCGTCGTCGAGCTTGCTGCGCCTGTCCTTCATCCCGATCATGCGTCCGAGCGTAAGCCCGCCCCGACCCCGGTCGCGAAACTCGCCCGAACAATCCGCAAACTCCTGTCCCGCCGCCGCTTTCCGCCCCCGAATAGGAGGAGATCGCCCCCGACCTCCCCCCATCGCTCCTTCTCCCCCTGCGGGAGAAGGAGGGCCCCGCACGCCGGAGCGCAGCGAAGGCCCGTGCGGGAGGATGAGGGGTCGCACCGCCGCGCCGCCTTTAAATCCTCTCCGCGCCGCCCTCCCGGAAAGCCCCCGACCCGCCGCGAGACTCCTCATCCTGCCGCGCCGACCTCCGCCTGCGGCTCCGGTGCGCGGGTGGTCCTTCTCCCGCAAGGGGAGAAGGAGCCCCCTTGTAACCAGCCCAAATGTTCTGCAAACGTTCCACATGGCCCCCCCGCCACCCCTCGCGCCCGCAAGCTCGCGCGCCGGCTCCGCGCCGAGCCGGGCGCCTGCGAAGCCCGCCTGTGGGAGGTGATCCGCGGCCGTCGCCTGGCCGGGTTCAAGTTCCGCCGCCAGGTGCCCATCGGCCCCTACGTCGCCGACTTCGCCTGCCTCCGTCACCGGCTGATCGTCGAGGCCGACGGCCCCCTGCACGACCCGGGGCACGACGCCCGCCGCGACGCCTGGCTGTCCACCCGCGGCTTCCGCGTCCTGCGCTTCACCAACGCCGAGATCATGGGCGCCCGCGACGTCCCCGCCGCCATCCTCGCCGCCCTGCAAGCCCCGCCCGCCGACCCCTTCGAATACGCCGACCACCCGTAACCCTCTCCCCCTGCGGGAGAGGTGGGCGCGAAGCGACCGGGCGAGGGGGCGCGCCGCCTCGCAGGCAAAGGCCAGACCCGACGCCACACCTCCCGTGCAAGGGGAGAAGGGGCACCACAAGGTAACCCTCTCCCCCTGCGGGAGAGGGTGGGCGCGAAGCGACCGGGTGAGGGGTCGCGCCGCCGTCACAGGCCCATCCCCAAACGCCGCGAGACCCCTCATCCTCCCGCATGAGCCTGCGCTGACGCTCCGGCATGCGGGTCCCTCCTTCTCCCGCAAGGGGAGAAGGAGCCCCCAGGTAACCCTCTCCCCCTGCGGGGGAGGGTGGGCGCGAAGCGACCGGGCGAGGGGTCGCACCGCCCTCGCAGGCAAAGCCCCGACCCGCCGCGAGACCCCTCATCCTTCCGCATGGGCCTCCGCTGACGCTCCGGCACGCGGGTCCCTCCTTCTCCCGCAAGGGGAGAAGGAACCCCCAGGTAACCCTCTCCCCCTGCGGGAGAGGGTGGGCGCGAAGTGACCGGGCGAGGGGTCGCGCCGCCCTCGCAGGCAAAGCCCCGACCCGCCGCGCGACCCCTCATCCTCCCGCATGAGCCTGCGCTGACGCTCCGGCATGCGGGTCCCTCCTTCTCCCGCAAGGGGAGAAGGAGCCTGCAGCCCCGAGTTCGACGCGCCGCAGGCCGTCGAACCTCATCACGGGACGCGCCCCGCGTCCCGACCCGTTCAGGACAGCCGCCGGGGCGGGGCGGTCAAGGCCGGAGAGCGAAGCGCGCCTTGACGGCTCCGCCCCGGCGGCTACCCGTCAGGCGTCTTCCAGCGCGTCCTGCGGCTGCTCCGCCTCCGCCTGAGGCCGGATGACCGTCGGCAGGGGCACGGCCCGTTCGCCCCGGCGGTTCCGCATGCTGAACCGGCTCTGGTACGCGCGCCGCTGCTTCGTGACCTCGTACAGCACGATGCCGGAACTGGTGCCCAGGTTCAGGCTCTCGATCATCCCGAACATGGGGATGCTGACGCACATCTCGCTGCGCTCGACCGCCCGCGCGCTGATCCCGGTACCCTCGTTGCCAAACCAGACCGCCAGCTTGGTGAAGACGGTGTAGTCGCCCTCGTCCAGCAGCACGTTGGTCTTCCCCTTCACGTGGGGCGAGGTGACAATCGACCGGTAGTTGTTCTTCTCCAGGTGGTCGAAGCACTCGTCGGTGCTGTCGAAGCGTTTGACGAACGTCCACTTGCTCGCCGACACGGAAACCTTCGACAACGCCTTGCGCTCCCGCGTCTCCTGCCAGTCGTCCGGCAGGAAGCCGTGCGGATCGACCACATAGACCTTCCCGACCCCCAGCGCGTTCACGTTGCGGATGACGGTGCCGATGTTGCGAATGTCGCTCGGGCATTCCAGCACAGCGATCAGGTGCCGGCACCGGAACGGCTTCACCGCCTCCGCGCGGCGACGCACCGACGCCTTCGACTTGACCTGCTCGTCCATGATCCGCCCCCCGACCAGGCGTGCAGCCTAGCCGTTCAGGCGCCGGTTTGCACCTCCTCCGGCCGACCCGGTAACCCTCTCCCCCTGCGGGAGAGGGGAGGCGCGAAGCAACCGGGCGAGGGGTCGCGCCACCCTCGCAGGAAAGCCCCCGACCCGCCGCGAGACCCCTCATCCTCCCGCGCGGACCTCCGCTGACGCTCCGGTGCGCGGGTCCCTCCTTCTCCCGCAAGGGGAGAAGGAGCCCCGAGTTCGACGCGCCGCAGGCCGTCGAACCTCATCAAGGGACGCCCTGCGTCCCGACCCGTTCAGGACTGCCGCCGGGGCGGGGCGGTCAAGGCCGGAGAGCGAAGCGCGCCTTGACGGCCCCGCCCCGGCGGCTACGCTCGCGCGATGCGAGAAGACCCGGAACTGCAACCCGTTCTTGCAGATCACGTCAAACGAAAAAAGAAACTTATCCCGCCTATCCTTCAGGTGTTCGGCGATAAATACTCCCCGTACTCTTGGACGAGACAGCTTGTTCCTGAAGTCATCTGGATTGCGCTTTGCATCGAAGCCTCTGGCTACGAGAGGGCGGTTAAGCTATGCTCTGCATTCGCGTGTACCGCAGGCGAAATGGTCGGAGAAAAGGCACCGCTCTTCGCACGAATGAGCGCATTCAATACCTTAAATGCGGATTTGAAGATTGCTCTTTTGGCGGACACACCGCCCGAAATCTTGGATGAACTACGATCCTCCCTGAGACCTTTGCGTCACTTCGGTGAGGTCCATCCTCTCGCCTTCCTTGTCGAACTCGAGAAGGATGCATCTCGAAGCCCCAAATTTGATGCTCTCCTGGCAGAACTGTACGACCGAAATAGCAGGATATCAGCGCTATCAATTGCTGTGACCTCTTGGATTGCGCTTGAGCAAGGTAAGTTAAAGCTCTCACCCCACTTAGTTGATGACATGATCGAGAACTTTCGCTCGATCACAGATTACCCAAAAACAGATCGCTCCAAGCGAGCAGCCGGCTCATTCCGGGCCTCCGCACCAATGCTTTTGATGAAAACTCCGCTGGAGAAGGAGGAAGCGTTTCAAAACGATGATGAATGGGTGAGCACCTTCTGGCATAAGGTTTCCGGGTTCGGTCCGTGCATGCATGAGGAAACAGTGATCGAAAGTCTAAATGAAGGAGAGGACCAATTTCACCGTTTTATTCTTGACTACAAGAACTGGGTAATAAGAGATTTGCGCGATCGACTGGACGCGTTGCCGCTCGACTTAAATAAAATTGAGCCTTACGATGTAATATCCGGGCTCATCAGCCGGCAAGCAACTCTTGCGCTAGAGTTTGCGTCATCGCCACCAATTTGGAATGCGCACACGGCGCCGATCATGCTCCGTGCCATGGCGGACGTATTTATAACACTCGCTTGGATTCTAAAAGACCCGGTTGATCGTGCAAACAGGTTCATCGAGGACGGGCTAGGGTCCATCAAGCTGCAGATCGCTCACCGAGAGCGGCAGATACAACTCTCGACCGATGAAGAGGAAATCGAAAATCAGAGAAAGATGATAGAATCCCTCAAAGACTGGCTCACTTCCCAACGGCTAGAGCCATTTGTAACAGTAAACCTGGGCAGCTGGTCCGGCATGACCACCCGTCAGATGGCGGAGGATGCCGGAGTAATCGACTTCTATAATTATGTTTATACGCCATTTAGCACTGCCGTGCATTCAAACTGGGCCCATGTAAG
The DNA here is from genome assembly GCA_035628275.1 of Caulobacteraceae bacterium. Classification (GTDB taxonomy): domain Bacteria; phylum Pseudomonadota; class Alphaproteobacteria; order Caulobacterales; family Caulobacteraceae; genus DASPKD01. The sequence continues at coordinate 10,988 of DASPKD010000073.1, forward strand.
TATGCTGAATTGTGTGATGTGCCAGAACCCCGCGCACCGATTACATCGAGTCGGTGCCATTCCGTATCTCGAACCAGACCTTCACTGGCTGTACCTCGCAACAAAGTATTTCGACAAAACCATCATGCACCTTGACAGTTGGCTAGGCCGACAAGAAGCCGAGAGCCGCGCTTACGACTTTTTCGTTTCATCGACAACATCCGGCGAAAAAGGCACTGCATCAGAGGAGCCAGCTTAGCCCACCCCCTCAATGCGCCTCGTCCCAGTTCGCCGCCGCCCGCGCGTCCACCACCAGCGGCACGGACAGGTCCACCGCCGGCCAGGGCGCGCGTTCCATCACCCGCTTCACCACCGCGATCGCGCGTTCGACCTCGGCCTCGGGCGCCTCGAACACCAGCTCGTCGTGGACCTGCAGCAGCATCCGCGTGCGTAACCCCGCTTCCGCCAGCGCCCCCGGCATGCGCGCCATGGCGCGGCGGATCACGTCGGCGGCGGCGCCCTGGATGGGGGCGTTGATGGCGGCGCGTTCGGCGAACTGGCGCTGGGCGACCGACTTGGAGCGGATCTCGGGGATGTCGATCCGGCGGCCGAACACGGTGGAGACGAAGCCGCGCTCGCGCACCTCGGCCTTGGTCCGGTCCATGTAGGCGCGGATGCCGGGGAAG
>DASPKD010000074.1:0-5891 GCA_035628275.1 Caulobacteraceae bacterium
GCCACCCATAGGCGGCGCGTGGGATGCCCGGGGCGAAACCCCGGGGCCCGGGAGGATCTGGTCCTCCCGCCCGCCGCAGGCCGAGGTCCGGGAAGGGTCTAATCGGGGAGTAGCCAGCCGCGGGGATAGAGCGTTTTCCCCACGGTCCCGACAAGGAAGCCGTCCCCCGGGCCGCTTGCGAGCACAGGCTTCGCGGAGCGCGGGGGAACCCGCCGAAAATTCATAGCGCCCTCGCAAGAGGGCTACGGTTCCGGGCGGCCCGCCCGCGCTCCGCGCCTCCCCACCAACTTCGGAGCGTAAGCCCGTCGATGCGGACGCATGCGCCCACGCCTTGTCATCCCGGAAAGCGCGAAGCGCTTATCCGGGACGTGACCTCCGCGATTCACCGCAGTTGCCGCCCTTTGCCGTCGCCCCTATTCGGACCGCATGAGCGAGCGTGCAGCGCCTTTCGACCGCGTGGACGAGGAGACCCTGATCGAGCTGGTCGGGCGGTTCTACGCCGAGGTCCGGCGCGACCCGCAGCTGGGGCCGGTGTTCGAGGCGGCGGTCGACGACTGGGACCGGCACCTGTGGCTGCTGGTGGATTTCTGGTCGTCGGTGATGCTGACCAGCGGGCGCTATCACGGACGGCCCGTGCCGGCGCACATGAAGCTGCCGATCGAGCCTGCGATGTTCGACCGCTGGCTGGCGCTTTGGGCCGAAACCACCGGCGAGCTGTTCACGCCCGAGATCGCCCAACGCTTCCAGCACAAGGCCCGCAACATCGCCCGCTCGCTGAGCCTGGCCATGTTTTTCCGCCCCGAGAACCCGGGCGCGCCGCTACCGGTCTGAGGCGCCGCGCTCTGTCGCGGGGCGTGAACGGTCGGGAGGGGTTATGGGGCTCACGAGTGCTGGGGAGCGTTCGTCATGGATCTGAGCGACACGGAACGGAAGTACCTGCGCCTGCTGGCCCGTCAGCCGGGATTCCCGGTGGACGGCCGAGTGGCGCGGGTGCTGGAGCGGCGCGGCCTGGCCGAGCGCACCCTGTGGGGCCCCCTGATCGTCAGCGAAGCCGGCCGTCTGGCGCTGGACGGAGCCGAGGCGGCCTGATCGGCCCTCGCCTAAACGCACGCGCTCCCATACATCGGCGGCAATGAGCCTGGACCGCCGCTTCTCCATAGCGCCGATGATGGACTGGACCGACCGCCGGTGCCGGGCGTTCCATCGCGCGCTGACGAAGCGGACGCTGCTCTACACCGAGATGGTGACCACCGGCGCGGTGCTGCACGGCGACCGGGAAAAGCTGCTGGGTTTCGACGACCTCGAGCACCCCGTCGCGTTGCAGCTCGGCGGCTCCGACCCGACCGACCTCGCCGCCTCCGCGCGGATCGCCGAGGACTACGGCTACGACGAGGTCAATCTGAACGTCGGCTGCCCGTCGGATCGGGTCCAGTCGGGCCGGTTCGGCGCCTGTCTGATGCGCGAGCCTGAGCTGGTGGCCGAATGCGTGGCCGCCATGCGCGGCGCGGTGCGCATTCCGGTGACGGTGAAATGCCGGATCGGCGTGGACGACCAGGATCCCGAGCAGAGCCTGTTCGAGCTGGTCGACCGCTGCGCGCAGGCCGGCGTCGGCGTGTTCGTGGTTCACGCCCGCAAGGCCTGGCTGAAGGGGCTCAGCCCCAAGGAGAACCGGGACGTGCCGCCGCTGGACTATCCGCTGGTCTACCGGCTGAAGCGCGAGCGTCCTGAGCTGACGGTGGTGATCAACGGCGGGATCGCCTCGCTTGATGAAGCCGAGGCGCATCTGGCGCACGTCGACGGGGCCATGCTGGGCCGCGCCGCCTATCACGAGCCGGCGATCCTTGGGCAGGCGGACCGGCGCATGTTCGGCGATGACGCCGCCGACGTGGACCCGTTCGCGGCGGTGGAAGCCTATCGCCCCTACATGTCCGCCAAGCTGGCGCAGGGCGTCGCGCTACCGGCCATGACCCGGCACATGCTGGGCCTGATGCACGGCCGCCCGGGCGCGAGGGCCTGGCGGCGAATACTGACCGTGGAGTCGATCCGCCCGGGCGCCGGGCTTGACGTCCTGGACCGCGCCCTGACCGCCGTGCGCGAAGCGGGCGAGGGGCGCGAGCAGGCGGCGTAGGAGGCCGCCGAAGCCCTCCCGCGGTCCGGCGACGCTCAGCCCTCGGTCTTCAGCTGCTCGCGGGACTGGGCCAGCAGTTCGTGCATCTTCTGGCGGATTTCGCCCTCGCGCACCTGGACGCCGGCGGCGCTGAAGTCCTGCATGATCTTGCGGATCACGTCCTCGTCGCCGCTCTCCTTGAAGTCGGCGCGTATCAGGGCCTGGGCGTACTGCTCGGCTCCGCCCTCGGCCAGGCCCATCTTCTCGGCGGCCCAGGCGGCCAGCATCTTGTCGCGCCGCGCCACCGCCTTGAACTCCAGGTCCTGGTCCTGGGCGAACTTGGCCTCGAAAGCCCGCTCACGATCGTCGAAGGTGGTCATACGCTCTCAGCTCCAGGGGTCGGGCTCGTCTATAGCGGCAGCAGTCCCGAACGCAACGGCCTAAGGCGCTCGACAGCATGGCGGACGACGAACGCGAGATCGGAATGGTGCTCGAGGCCATGTACCGGTTGGTCTCGGGACCTGCGGGGCCGCGGGACTGGTCCGGCGCGGGCGCGGTTTTCCACCCCGAATGCCGCATGATCCGCACCGGGCGGGACCATGACGACCGCCCGTCCGTCAGGATCATGACGCTGGACGAATACGCGTCCGCCAACGCCAAATTCTTTGACGAACAGGGTTTCTACGAAACTGAAGTCGGCCGGCGCATCCACCTGTTCGGGGCGATCGCCCACGCCTGGAGCGCTTACGAGATTCGCCTCGCCCCGAAGGGCCCGGCGGAGAGACGCGGAATCAACAGCGTACAACTCTGCAAGGACGGTCAGGGGCGCTGGCGGATCCTGTCGATGTTCTGGGACAACGAAGGCGACGGCCGTCCGCTGCCCTCGCTGTAGCGCCTGGCGCGACAGGCTGGCCGTTTGCGAAAAGGGCCGCCTTCCGCTAGGGTCCGGCCCGACATATCTCATCCCCCGAGGGCGATTCCCGGGCGAACGCGCGCCAGAACCAGATCTCGATCTGGGGCCGCGCGTTTTTTCATTCCGGAACGCCCCTCACCTCCCCACGGGAGCCGACATGACCCGCCGCAAGAAAGTCTACGAGGGCAAGGCCAAGATCCTCTACGAGGGTCCTGAGCCCGGAACCCTGATTCAGTACTTCAAGGACGACGCCACCGCCTTCAACGCTCAGAAGAAGGCGGTGCTGGAAGGCAAGGGCGTGATCAACAACCGGATCAGCGAGTACGTGATGACTCGGCTGAACGGCATCGGCGTCCAAAACCACTTCATCCGCCGGCTGAACCTGCGCGAGCAGCTGATCCGCGAGGTCGAGATCATCCCGCTGGAGGTGGTCTGCCGCAACGTAGCGGCCGGCTCCCTGGCCCAGCGCCTGGGTCTGCCGGAAGGCCAGCAGCTGCCCCGCTCGATCATCGAGTTCTACCTGAAGGACGACAAGCTCGGAGACCCGATGGTCACCGAGGAGCACATCACCGCCTTCAACTGGGCCCAGACCCAGGAGATCGACGACATTCTGGCCATGACGCTCCGGGTCAACGACTTCCTCAGCGGCATGTTCGGCGCGGTCGGCATCACCCTGATCGACTTCAAGATCGAGTTCGGCCGCGTCTACGAAGGCGAGTTCAGCCGGGTGATCCTGGCCGACGAGATCAGCCCCGACAGCTGCCGGCTGTGGGACTCCTCGACCAACGAGAAGCTGGACAAGGACCGCTTCCGCCGCGACCTCGGCAACGTGATCGAGAGCTACACCGAGGTGGCCAAGCGGCTGGGCATCATGAAGGACATGCCGCGGGTGATCGAAGGAGGCGTCGCGTGAAGGCCAAGGTCCACGTGTTCCTGAAACCCGGCGTGCTGGACGTGCAGGGCAAGGCGGTCGAGGGCGCGCTGAACGGCCTGGGCTGGACCGGCGTGCGCGACGTGCGCGTGGGCAAGACCATCGAGTTCGACCTGGACGGCGCAGATCCGGCCGCGGCCGAGGCCGAGGTCAAGGCCATGTGCGAGAAGCTGCTCGCGAACACGGTGATCGAAAGCTATCGCGTGGAGCTCGCCTGACGCACGGCTCAGGTGGCGTGAACCGCTCGAAACCCCTACTCTCTCCCCATGAACGCTCACGACCGAAACTCCGGCGGCCCGGCCGTCGTCCACTACGGCGACGGCGAGTTCGTGGTGCTTAAGCCCGGGCGCTTCGTCGTCTGCGCCGTCAGCGGCAAGCCGATCCCGCTGGACGCCCTGCGCTACTGGAACCCGCAGAAGCAGGAAGCCTACGCAGGCCCCGAAGAGGCGCTGTCGCGCTGGAAACAGCTGAGCGGACGGGTATAAGGCCTGCGACTCAGACGCACGGCCGTTCGGGGAGGAACGTCCGCATGAAGACTTTCGCCTCGAATCCGGCGCATGATGCGCGCTCCGTCCTTTCAGATCGGATCGCCTGATGTCGGCGTTGGAAGCGCTGCAAATCCTGCTGGTCGAGGACAACCAGCACATGCGCTCGATCGTCACCACCGTGCTGAAGGGCGCGGGGGTCACGCGCGTGCGCGAAGTCGGCGACGGCGCCGAGGCCCTGCGCATGCTTCGTCAGTGGTCGGCCGACATAGCCATCGTCGACTTCAACATGTCGCCGATGGACGGGGTGGAGTTCACCCGCCTGCTGCGCACCGCCGCCGACAGCCCCAATCCCTATCTGCCGGTGATCATGATGACCGGCCACGCCGAGCGTTCGCGCGTGGAGGAGGCCCGCGACGCGGGCGTGACCGAGTTCGTGGTCAAGCCGATCACCGCCAAGGCCCTGCTCGACCGGATCCAGGCGGTGATCTTCCGCCCCCGGCCGTTCGTGAAGACCGAGACCTTCTTCGGCCCCGACCGCCGGCGCGTGAACGACCCCGCCTACACCGGCCCCTGGCGCCGCTCCACCGACGCGGACCGCAGCGCGGCCTGACCCGCCTCACCAGGCGATGGTGATTCCCCCGTCCAGCACCAGCTGCTGGCCGGTCATGTAGGACGACGCCTTCGACGCCAGGAACACCGCCGCGCCCGCCATCTCGTCCGGCTGGCCGATGCGCTTCATCGGCGCGGGCTCGGTCACCTGCTTCAGCAGTTCGGGGTTCTCCCACAGGTAGCGGGCGAAGTCGGTCTGCACGAGACCCGGCGCGATGCAGTTCACCCGCACCCCGTACGGCCCGTATTCGACCGCCAGGTTGCGGGCCAGCTGGAAGTCCGCGGCCTTGGAGATGTTGTAGGCGCCGATCAGGGCGTTGCCCCGCAGGCCGCCGATCGAGCTTACGATGATGATCGAGCCGTCGCGACGATCCAGCATCTGGGGCGCGGCCATCTGGATCAGCCAGTGGTTGGAGACCACGTTGTTCTGCAGGATCTTGGTGAACTGCTCGTCGGTGATCCCCGCCATCGGCCCGGCGTAGGGATTGGTGGCGGCGTTGCAGACCAGGATGTCGATCTTGCCGAACACCCGGTTTGTCTCGTCGACCAGCCGCTGAAGGTCCTCCTTGGAGGCGATGTTGGCCGGGATCGCCACCGCCCGGCCCGCGCCGTGGCGCTCGTTGATCGCTGCGGCGACCTCTTCGCACGGCCCGGCCTTGCGGGACGAGATCACCACGTGGGCGCCGTGCTCGGCCATGCGCTCGGCGATCGCCCGGCCGATGCCGCGCGACGAGCCGGTGATGATCGCGACCTTGTCGGCGAGGTCGAACAGCTCCATGCGATTCGCGCTCCTTTGCTTATGCGATTTCTAGACCGATAATCGGATGATTCCAGCCGGGCGGG
>DASPKD010000075.1:0-19021 GCA_035628275.1 Caulobacteraceae bacterium
TTCGCTGAAGAGTACGCTGTCGCTGCGTAATGCAGCGCCGACGTAGTCGATCTTAAGTCCCAGGGGTTCAGATCCCTGGGCGGGGCCCGGAGGGAGCCTGGCAACAGAATCCCTCCATTTCCTCACGCACTGATCCGTTCATCCCTGCGGAAGCGAGGCCCAAGCTCGAACCGGCGCCCCTTGGGCAGATTCCTGCGCGCTGAACGACGTTGCGGTTCGCCGAGTCCTTGGCTCCCGCTTCCGCGGGGGAGAACGGGGTTAAGGGCCACAAACACCCCTCCCGCTCCCGCCGCGCGGTGGTGTATAGTCGCCGCGACGCCGGGGGGTGTCGCGCGAACGCGCGGGCCTGCCCGGCGAATTCGGTTGCGCCGGAGTGACTCTGGAATGGCCCAAGACTCGTTCGCCAAGGACGAAATGCGCTACGAAGCCCTCGCCCAGGAGGCGTTGCGGGGGGTAGTCAGGGCCGCGCTGAAACGCGCCGCCTCGCCGGAGGGGCTGCCGGGCTCGCACCACTTCTACATCACCTTTAAGTCCCGCGCCCAAGGCGTTTCGATTCCTGGGGATTTGCTGGCCAAGTACCCCGACGAGATGACCATCGTCGTGCAGCACCAGTACTGGGACCTGGCGCCCGGCGAGACCTTCTTCAGCATCATGCTGAAGTTCGGCGGCCAGCCGAAGAAGCTGGCGATCCCCTATGCGGCTGTCACCCGCTTCTACGATCCCAGCGTGCAGTTCCTGCTGCAGTTCGAGCCGCCCGAGGTCGCGGCCGAGGCGCCGGTCGCCGCCCTCGCCCCGCCCGAGCCGTCCGGAGAGGACGCCGCTCCGGCCGAGGACGCGCCCAAGGTCGTCTCGCTCGACCAGTTCCGTAAGAAGTGACGCGCTGGCGATGCGGGGGATCGCCGGCTTCGTACTCGCGCTGCTGATCGCGGCCTGCGGCCGGCCTTCGCGCGCCGGCGATTTCGACGGCTGGACGGTCGCGGTGGTCTCCGGCGACTGGCGCTCGGGCGACGGCAAGCCGATCCAGGCCTTCGACAACGCCCGCACCGAACTGGCCTCGGCCTTCGCCCGAAGCGGCTTCAAGTCGTCCGAGGTCCGCCAGTACGCCTTGCGGCCGCTCGCGGACCCCGCTCGGCCTGAGCCGATGGTGGTCAAGCCGATCGACATCGCCCGCAACTTCACCGCCGCCGGCCTGGCGGGGGCGAAGGGCTGTCTGTTCTACGTCACCAGTCACGGCTCGCCGAAGGGCGCGGTGTTCGGGCCGGACATGACGCTGACGCCCTACATGCTGGACCGCCTGCTGAGCGAGGCGTGCGGCGACAAGCCGACGGTGGCGGTTGTCTCGGCCTGCTTCTCGGGGGTGTTCGTGCCCGGTCTGGCCAAGCCGAACCGCATGGTGATGACCGCCGCGCGCGAGGACCGCTCCTCGTTCGGCTGCGGCGAGGGCGACCGCTATCCGTTCTTCGACGCCTGCGTGCTGGAGAGCCTGCCGGAGGTCGGCGACTTCATCGCCCTGTCCCGCCGGGTGAAGACCTGCGTCGCCCGCCGCGAGACCGAACAGAAGCTGTCGCCGCCGTCCGAGCCGCAGGTGTGGGTCGGTTCCGAAGCGCAGATCGTGCTGCCGCTGCTGCGGTTCGAGCGGAACTAGGCCTGCCTCAGGGACGCGGCGCCACCCGGATCAGTATTCGCTCCCGCTCGCCCTCGCGCCGCTCCACCAGCAGCCGCGCCACTTGGGCGTCGTCGTGGAAGACGTAGCCCTTGATCGCGTCGAGCAGGGCCTTGGCCAGGTTGTCCAGGTCCAGCCACGGCGGCTCCCCCACGTGCTCCATGACGATCTCGACCGAATAGTCGCCGTAGGAGGCCCGCCCGCCCCGCCACTGCTTGCGGAAGAACTCGTAGACCAGCGGCTTGTAGTACCGCCCCTGGGTGGTCAGGCCGTCGATGACGATCTCCACCGCACCCCCGTGCTCGCGCGCCCGCACCTTTCCGTGCGCGATCCAGCCGTCCGCCCGAGCAGGATCGGTCACGGGTGATGGACCGTCAGGCCGGCCTTGCGAGCGGCTCTGGCCAGTTTGTCGTCCAGGGTGGCGAGGTCCGCATCGACCCTGCCCGCCATTTCCAGATAGGCGGCGTCGTAGGCGGTCAGGCCGAACTGAAGGGCGGTCGCTAGGATCGCTTCATGGCGCGCGCCGTCGGGCGGCAGCTCGATATCCAGGTTCCATCCCGCGTACTCCCTAAGCCGCTCCGGCGCCTCGTCGTGGAGCAGTACGCCTTGGCGAACAGCCTTCCACATCACGTTGGCGATCTCGTACGGCAGTAGCGCGGGTCCCAGCAGCCGTCCCGACCAGACGGCGGCTTCCCGGACGAACGGCGTGTGAACTTCCTGCAGCAGGGCGGCGCTCGCGAACGAGCTGTCGATCACCGTCCTCAAGGACGGTCCTCGTCTCGCCAGGCCTTGATCTCCTCCCAGGTGAGCTTGCGGCCCAGACGCTCCTCCAGCTTTGCGTTCTCGACGGCCAGCCGCGCGAGACTGGCCCGACGTCGCGCCACCAACTCCTCGTGCTCCGTCGGTGCGGGCACCAGCTTCACCGCGGGGGCGCCGCGGCGGGTGATGATCACCTCTTCCCCGCGCTCGGCCGCCTCGATCAGTTCCGACAGGCGGTTCCGGGCTTCGAACACTCCGACCTTCACCGTCCCGCTCCTAGCCAGCTTGCTGGCCAGAGTATAAGACGCGGCGTCCTCCCCCGCCAGAGCGAGCGCCATGTCCGGCTTCTTCTCCGCCTTGTTCGGCAAGAAACGCGCGACTAAGACCGCGCCCCAGACCCCCTCCCCCGTCACCGCCCAGGAGAAGCCCGCGATGGCCGCGACCCGCACCGAAACCGACACCTTCGGACCCGTGGAGGTGGCGTCGGACCGCTACTGGGGCGCCCAGGCGCAACGCTCGCTCGGCAACTTCAGGATCGGCTGGGAGAAGCAGCCGCTGCCGATCGTGCGGGCGCTGGGGATCGTCAAGCGGGCGGCGGCGGAGACCAACATGGCCCTGGGCCGGCTGGACCGGAAGGTTGGAAACGCGATCGTCCAGGCCGCGAACGAGGTGATCGAGGGCCGGCTGAACGACCACTTCCCGCTGGTCGTCTGGCAGACCGGGTCTGGCACCCAGTCGAATATGAACGCCAACGAGGTGATCTCCAACCGGGCGATCGAGATCCTGGGCGGAACCATGGGCTCCAAGGCGCCGGTCCATCCCAACGACCACGTCAACATGAGCCAGTCGTCCAACGACACCTATCCGACGGCCATGCACGTGGCCTGCGCCGAGCAGGTGGTGAACGATCTGCTGCCCGCCTTGCGTCACCTGCACCGGGCGCTGGACGCCAAGGCCAGGGCCTGGGACCACATCATCAAGATCGGCCGCACCCACACCCAGGACGCCACCCCCCTGACGCTGGGCCAGGAGTTCTCCGGCTACGCCAAGCAGGTGGAGCTCGGGATCGAGCGGATCGAGCAGACCCTGCCCCGGCTGATGGAACTGGCCCAGGGCGGCACCGCCGTCGGCACCGGGCTGAACGCGCCCGTCGGCTTCGCCGAGCAGGTGGCCGAGCGGATCGCCGCGATCACCGGCCTGCCGTTCAAGACCGCGCCGAACAAGTTCGAGGCCCTGGCCGCCCACGACGCGATGGTGTTCAGCCACGGGTCGATCAACACCGTCGCCGCCTCCCTGTTCAAGATCGCCAACGACATCCGATTTCTTGGGAGCGGCCCGCGCTCGGGCCTGGGCGAACTGGCCCTGCCGGAAAACGAGCCCGGCTCCTCGATCATGCCGGGCAAGGTCAACCCGACCCAGGCCGAGGCCCTGACCCAGGTCTGCGTCCAGGTGTTCGGCAACCACGCCGCGATCACCTTCGCCGGCAGCCAGGGCCACTTCGAGCTGAACGTCTACAACCCGGTGATGGCCTACAACTTCCTGCAGTCGGTGCGCCTGCTGGCCGACGCTGCCGTCAGCTTCACCGACAACCTGGTGGTCGGGACCGAGCCCCGCGAGGACAACATCAAGGCCGCGCTCGACCGCTCGCTGATGCTGGTCACCGCGCTGGCGCCCAGGATCGGCTACGACGCCGCGGCCAAGATCGCCAAGACCGCCCACAAGGACGGCACCACCCTGCGCCAGGAAGCGGTCGGCGGCGGCTACGTCACCGACGCCGAGTTCGACCAGATCGTGCGCCCTGAGAACATGATCCGTCCTGGGTGAGCGGAGCCCGGACGGGGCCGCGGGCGTTCAGCCTCTCGGCCGGCCGGAGGATCCGATGGACGACAAGCTGCTGATCAACGTCGTGGGCACGGTCGCGGCCTTGTGCACGATCGTCAGCTTCGTGCCGCAGATCCTGAAGATCGCGCGCGAGCGCGACGCCTCTTCGGTCAGCCTGCGCATGTACATGTTCACCGTGACCTCGTTCACCCTGTGGACGATCTACGGCGTGCTGCTGCAGGCTTGGCCGCTGATCCTGGCCAATTCCGCGTCGCTGGCCTGCGCGGCGACGGCGCTGTTCATGAAATGGAAGTTCCGCGACGGCGGTCAGGCGGCGAAGGTCCGCTGAAGAATGCGCTCGAGCTGCTCGGCGTCGGTTTGGTCGAACGCGCCGAACTCGGTGGAGTCCACGTCGAAGACGGCGATCAGGGCGCCGGCGGCGTCGAACACAGGCACGACGATCTCGCTGTTGGAGCGGCTGTCGCAGGCGATGTGGCCGGGGAAGGCGTGGACGTCGGGCACGATCTGGGTCTGGCGTTCGGCCGCGGCTGCGCCGCAGACGCCCTTGCCGAACGGAATGCGCAGGCAGCCGAGCGTGCCTTGGTAGGGGCCGACCACCAGTTCGGCCGGCTTGGTCTCGTCCACGACGTAGAAGCCGGTCCAGAAATAGCTGTCGGACGCGTTGGCCAGCATGGAGGCGACCGTGGCCATGCGCGCGACCCGATTCGGCTCGCCCTCCAGCACCGCGGCGATCTCCTCGGCCAGCTCGGCGTAGCGGGCGGCCTTGTCGGCGGGGCGGTCGGCGCGGGCGGCGTAGCTCATGTAGCGGGAACTCCGGACGGAACGCGGCACATATAGTCTTCGTGGACGCACGCGACAGGGGTCTTGCTGTAATGTGACGATTCCGACGCCCGCCGGCTTGAGTCGCCGCGCGAGTCCTTGTGGATACTTTCCCGGTGAACGGCGTTCGACGACTTGGGACGTTAACTGCTTTTCCCGTGCCAGGCGAAATAAGCACGTTGGGATCGACTGTGACTTGCGGGACGCGGTCGCGCCATACTTCGGCCTTCAGGCCCGAAACCAAATAGCCACGTTCGGCGTTAACCTTGACAGGGGGGGACCACCCCCCGAAAAGTGCCGCTTAGCTTAACAGTTTAACGCGTAGTGCTGGGGTGCGTTCTATGCCGGAATCCCATGCCTCGGGTGCGCGCCGCTTCCAAGCGACGCCGTTCGGAGTGGCCGCCGTCCTCGCCGTGATCGGCGCGGTCGCCATCGCCGTGGCCAGCTGCGAGCAGCGCCCCGACGTCGGCCTGTGGAAGACCTCGGCCAAGGAAAACCGCTACGCCTGTCCGCGCCCGTCCGGGCCGTCGGGGGTGCAGCCGGGCTTCAACGACCAGGAACGCGAGATCCGCCACCTGCGCCGTCTGGCCTTCTCCAACGACTTCTTCGCCCAGCTCGAGCTCGGGCGCCGCTACCAGGCGGTGCGCGCGGTCGACAAGAACATCGAGGACCCGATCGAGTCGGCGGTCTGGTACGCGCTGGCCCTGTCCAACGCCGAGGGCTACGCCCCGATCAACCGCGCGGTGAAGCCGGCCTTCGGCGCACTGCGGCCGATCTCCCGCTACGACGACTGCCGGGCGTGGGAGCGCCACGTCGCCTACGACGCCCTGGACAAGCAGCTCGAGCGCATGTCCACCGAGGAGCAGGAGAAGGTCCGCAACCGCGTCATCTACATCCTGTCGACCATGGACGCGGAGGGATTCCGCACCCTCGCGCGCCTGTACGACGGCCTGTACGGCCCCTACGGCGAGCCCGCCGACAACGCCCAGGCGATGGAGGCCGCGGGCCGGCCGATCGGCGGCGGCAAGAACGGCGGCTATCGCGCGGCGGTCAGCCTGTTCCCGCGCAACGACGTGGACGCCTACCTGTACAACTATCTCGCGGTGCAGACCGGCGACGTCGGCGCCTACGTGCTGCTGAAGGACTTCGAGCGCTCGGCGCCCCAGCGGGCCAACTACGGCGCCTTCGTCGAGGCCAAGGCCAAGCGCTGGGTCCCGCCCTACGAATTCTACCCGCCCGAGGCGCCGGAGACCGGCGTGCCGCATTCGGACGAGAGCCGGGTGCGCGGCGACGCCTGGGACTTCGCCCTGGCCAAGGTGAACGACCTGCCGTTCGTCCACGTCGGTCGGGCGCTGCAGTACCTGGGCATCACCACCACTGTCCCGGCGTCCCCCACCGAGCTCAGCCAGCGCCAGATCGAGACGCTCGAGGCCATGCTGGGCCACCCGATGGAAGGCCGGCTGTCTAACCTGGAGAAGGTCCGCGCCATCCAGTACGCGGCGATCAACGGCTCGGCCCAGGCGCAGCTGGTGCTGGCGGTCATGTACGCCGAGGGCGTGGGCGTGCCCGCCGATTACGCCCGCGCCTTCCACTGGTTCTCCGAAGCCGACCGCCAGGGCTCGCCCGAGGCCAAGTTCGCCATGTCCACCTACTTCGCCCTGGGCGTGGCCGGCGTGGCCGACCAGGACAAGGCCAAGGCCGTCGTCTACCGCATGGAGTCGGCGTTGGCCGGCTTCAAACCTTCGGTGTCGCGGATCCAGGCGGTGCTCGCCCAGGTCTCGCGCGCGCCGCGCCGGCAAATTCAGTGAGCTGAGAACATGTCGAAGCGCCGCTTTCCCCGCCTGATCGCCGCCGCCGGCCTGACGCTCGCCGTCGGCCTGCCGAGCGCCTCCGCCGCCTATCCCGACGCCAAGGTCGAGAGCCAGACCCGCCCGAACTTCGGCCTGCTACTGGAGCCGCCGGTGAAGCGGCACAAGGGCTATCGCCCCTGGGGCGGCAAGCGGCCGGGCTGGTACGAGGCGCCGCCGCCGCACTGGGCCTGGAAGGGCCCCCTGCGCGACGTGGCCTTCGTCGACTGCGCCCAGGCGCGCGACCCCAACGAGGTGAACCGCGCGCTGGCCTCGCTGAAGCCGGGCGGCACCCTGATCCTGCGGGCGAACGGCGCGGCCTGCCTGGACAACGTGATCGTCACCAAGCCCGTGACCATTCAGGGCGACGGCGGCCGTCCCTATCGCGTCAGCCGCTTCGGCTACGAGAGCGGCCGCGGCGACCTGGACCAGCTCCACGCCCTGCCCGTGGCCCTGCGCAGCCGCCCCGGCGGCCCGTGCCTGGACATCGAGATCGGCAAGGGCCTGCGCGGCGAGGTGATCCTGCGCGACCTGGTGATCGAGGCGGAGAAGGCCGGCAACGAGGCCTGCCTGTACGCCCGCAACACCGACGTGCGCCTTGAGCGCACCGTGATCCGCTACGTCGGCGACGGCGCGGCGGTGTACCTGGACGGGGGCTCGCTTCGCGTGACCGACAGCGTCCGCATCGACGCCGACACCCCGAGCCAGGGCATCTACGTCGACGGCGGCTCGGTCGATCTCGACGACGTCACCGTGACCCGCGCGGCGGTGGGCCTTCAGCTCGAGCCCGGCGGCGGCGAGCCGAGCCGCGTGACCCGCTCGCGCTTCCTGCTGTGGCCGACCCCATCTCCCGCCTTCGGCCCGGCCTCGGCCGGGATCGTCATGCCCTACGGCCGCGGCGGCGGGACCCTGACGGTCGAGAACAGCAAGATCTGCGGCTACGGCATCGGCCTGTGGGTGCAAGGCGCCAACACCATCGACGTGAACCGCTCGCTAATCTGCCGCTCGGGCAAGGGCGTCTACGCCGCCGGCGGCCAGATCACGCTGACCCGCAGCGAGGTCGGCGCCCACACCTTCGGCATCCACGTCGGGGCGGGCCAGGCCAACCTGAACAGCAACATCTTCTACGGCGCGCGCGCTTCCGACGTGTTCGTCGAGCCGGGCGGGCCGTTGCCGCGCGGCTCCGGCAACCAGTTCTACTCGATGAACCAGGTGTGCAGCTGGCGCTACGTCGACGAAAACTACTGGGGCGGCTACCGCTCGCGGATGGACCGTCGGCGCTGGAACGACTGGCGCTACGCCCCGAACCTGTCGGGGCCCTACTGGATCTGCCGCGATCCGCGCTCGCTGCCGGGCTACATCTTCGAGGACGAGGAGACGCTGGGCTTCGGCGCCCACTCCGGCTTCTACAGCGGTCTGGAACCCTGGCCGGACCACCGCTACCGGGTGCCGGATCCCTATGATCGCTGGGACGGTCGCTCGCGGTTCTGGACTAAGGGCTACCGCGGCCCCTCGTCGGCCCCGCCCCCCGGTTACGATCCCTACGGCCGCCCCTGAGGTTGAAGGGCGCGCTCTCTCTCCGGAGGGCGCGCCCTTTCCTTTTCCGGCGCCTCGTTCCACTTCCTTGGTCGAGCCCGGAGCTTCCGCTTGCCTGACCTGCCGCCCCCGCCGTCCGAATCGGAGATCGTGGTCACCGCTGCGCGCCTGCCGCCGGCGCTGGGCGACGCCGCCTTCAGCGTCCGCCGGCTCGGACCCGGCGAGATCGCCGCGGCCCCCCGGCTGGACGAGGCGCTGAAGCAGGTTCCGGGCGTCTCCCTGTTCCGCCGCTCCTCCAGCCTGTCCGCCAACCCGACGGTTCAGGGCCTGTCGCTGCGCGCGGTGGCGCCTTCAGGCGCGGGGCGGGCGCTGGTGACCCTGGACGGCGTGCCCCAGAACGACCCGTTCGGCGGCTGGGTGATCTGGTCCTCCCTGCCGCCCGAGATCGTCGGGGCGGCCGAGGTGGTGAAGGGCGCGGGCGCCGGTCCCTACGGCGCGGGCGCCCTGACCGGCGTGGTGGCGCTAGAGGAACGCTCGGCGGCGGGCGAGCCGCTGGAGGCCGACCTCTCGGCGGGCGAGCGCGGCTACGGCCGCCTGGCCGCCGCAGCCGATCTGGCGCTCGGATCGGGCCTGTTGCTGGCCAGCGCCATGGCGGAGACCTCCGACGGCTGGACGCCCGTGCGGCGAGGCGCCGGCGTGGCGGACGTACCCCTGACGCTGGAAGCGCGCAGCGCCGCGCTGAGCTGGCGCAGCGACGTCGGACGCGCGGCCCTGGCCGCCCGGATCGGCGCCTACGAAGAGCGGCGCGGCTCGGGCCTGCTCGGCGGAGGGTCCGAGGCCGCGGGCGCCTCCGCCAGCCTCACCCTCGCGCAGGCGCCGACGCGCGGCGGCTGGGGATGGCGCTTGCAGGCCTGGGGGCGCGAGACGGATTTCGCACAGGCCTCGGTTTCCGTAGCATCCGGCCGCGCCTCCACCACTCCGGCCGCCTCCCAGGACGCGACGCCCGCGACCGGCTTCGGCGTCAACGCGGCGCTCCGGCGGGCAGCCCCCGGCTGGAGCCTGGAGTTCGGCGCCGACGCCCGAGCGGCGGAAGGCGAGACGCGCGAGCGGTTTGGCTTCATGGCCGGCGACTTCACCCGCAGCCGCGTCGCGGGCGGGCGCAGCACGGTCGCGGGCGCCTATGTCGAGGCCGCTCGCCAAACCGGGCCGTGGCTGGTCGCCGGCGGCGCCAGGCTGGACGCCTGGTCGACGAGCGAGGGCGTACGGTTGGAACGCGCCCGGACCACCGGCGCCGTCACCCTGGACGACCGCACGGTCGACCGCGACGGCGTGGTGCCGACGGCGCGGCTGGGCGTTCGCCGCGACCTCGGCGAGGGACTCCACGCCCGCGCGGCGGCCTATTCGGGATTCCGGCCGCCGACGCTGAACGAACTGCACCGGCCGTTTCGGGTCGGCAACGACGTGACCGAGGCCAACGCCGCGCTGGCGCCCGAGCGCCTGCACGGCGCCGAGCTGGCGTTCGGGCGCGACGGCGAACGGCTCGGCTTGAACGCGACGGCCTTCTGGAACCGACTGGACGATCCGGTGACCAATGTGACGGTCGGCTTCGGTCCCGGAAGCTTTCCGCGTGCGGGGTTTATCCCGGCGGGCGGGGTGCTGCGCGAGCGCCGCAACGCGGGTCGGATCGAGGCGGTCGGGCTGGAGCTGGACGCCGCCTGGCGGCCGAGCGAGCGCCTCGCCCTGGACGTCGCGCTCGGGGTCACTGACGCGCGGGTGGGCGGCGGCGCAGACGCCCCGCAACTGACCGGCAAGCGGCCCGCCCAGGCGCCGGTGTGGACCGCGACCGCAGGCGCGCACTGGGCGGCGACCGAGCGATTGTCGCTGTCGACCCGCCTGCGCTGGGAGAGCCGCCGGTTCGAAGACGACCTGAACAGCCGGGTGCTATCGGTGGGCCTGCAAGCCGACGCACAGGCAACCTGGCGGGCGACGCGCTCGGTCGAGCTCTACCTGGCCGCCGACAACCTGTTCGACGCGGCGGTGGAGACCGGCGAGACCGCGGACGGAACCGAGAGCTTCGCCGCGCCTAGGACGGTGCGGGCGGGGGTGCGGTTCAGGCCCTGATCGTCACCGCCGCCTCACCCAAGCGGCCACCGCCCAGGCGTGGGCGTCGTGGCGCAGGCGCGCGACCGCTTCGTGCGGAGCCAACCACACCAGGGTGTGGTCGTCCTCGACCTTGGCGGCGGGGTTCTCGGCCGCGATCTCGGCCGTGTAGAAGGCCGCCAGATTGTTCACCGGCGCGCCGTCGCTCTTGCGGAAGTACTGGCCGGCCCAGGCGAACGCCTCGCCGGCCTGAACCGTCAGACCGGTTTCCTCGACGAACTCGCGCGCCAGCGCCTCCCGCTCGGTCTCACCTTCGTCGATCGCGCCGCCGGGCAGGTCGACATAAGTCCCCTCCTCCGGCCGCTCCACACGCACGCAGGCGATTCGCCCGTCCCGCTCCACGACGCCGAAGGCGGTCGGGCGCTCCTTGTAGGTCACCCCCGGCTCGGCGGTCCCGAACTGCAGGCGGCGCGGGTCGTTCATTCGCCCTCCGGCGCCAGGGTCACCTGCAGGCCGCTCAGCTCGGCCGACATGATGATCTGGCACGACAGGCGCGAGGTGGCGCGGACCATGAAGGCCTCGTCCAGCTTCTCGTCTTCCTCCGCCGTCTTGGGGAAGCAGCGGTCGAACCAGGCGCGGTCCACCCAGACGTGACAGGTGGCGCACTCCAGCGCGCCGCCGCACTCCGCCTTAAGCGGCAGGCCGGAGTCGCGGATGATCTCCATCACCCGCCAGCCCTCCACCGCGTCCAGCCGGTGGACGGTCCCTTCGCGGTCGGTGACCAGGATGTGCAGTTCGTCGTCGCTCATCCGGAGCGGTTACGACGGCGAACGAGCCGCCGCAACCGCGCGACTTCAGCCGCGCCCTCCGGCGGGCTATACGGCGCCCATGACCCTGAAACCCGTACATGTGATCGGCGGCGGCCTGGCCGGTTCCGAAGCCGCCTGGCAGATCGCCGAGGCAGGCGTGCCGGTGGTGCTGCACGAGATGCGCCCCGTGCGCGCCACCGCCGCCCACCAGACCGACGGCCTGGCCGAGCTGGTCTGCTCCAACTCCTTCCGCTCGGACGACTGGGAGTTCAACGCCGTCGGCCTGCTGCACGCGGAGATGCGCCGCTGCGGTTCGATCATCATGGCCTGCGGCGACGCCAACCAGGTGCCGGCCGGCGGCGCCCTGGCGGTCGACCGCGAGGGCTTCAGCCGGGCCGTGACCGCAAGGCTGGAGGCGCATCCGCTGGTCTCTATCGCGCGCGAGGAGGTCGCCGGCTTGCCCCCGGCCGAGTGGGACAGCGTGATCGTTGCCACCGGGCCTCTCACCTCGCCTGCGCTGAGCGAGGCGGTCCTGGAACTGACCGGCGAAGGCCAGCTGTCGTTCTTCGACGCCATCGCGCCGATCGTCCACGCCGAGTCTATCGACTTCTCCGTCGCCTGGCGCCAGTCGCGCTACGACAAGGAAGGTCCGGGCGGCGACAAGGCCGCCTACGTCAACTGCCCGATGACGCAAGGCCAGTACGAAGCCTTCGTCCAGGCGCTGCTGGACGGGCCCAAGGCCGAGTTCAAGGAGTGGGAGCACGTCCCCTACTTCGACGGCTGCCTGCCCATTGAGGTCATGGCCGAGCGGGGGCGCGAGACCCTGCGCTTCGGGCCGATGAAGCCGGTCGGCCTCACCAATCCGCACAAGCCGGACGAGAAGCCCTATGCGGTGGTGCAGCTGCGCCAGGACAACGCGCTGGGCACCCTGTTCAACATGGTCGGTTTCCAGACCAAGCTGAAGCACGGCGCCCAGACCGAGATCTTCCGCATGATCCCGGGTCTGGAGAGCGCCCAGTTCGCACGGCTGGGCGGTCTGCACCGGAACACCTTCATCAACTCCCCTCGCCTGCTGGACCCGACGCTGCGGCTGAAAGCCCAGCCGCGCCTGCGCTTCGCCGGACAGGTGACCGGGGTGGAGGGCTATGTGGAGAGCGCGGCGGTGGGCCTGCTGGCCGGCCGGTTCGCCGCCGCCGAGCGGCTGGGGCGCGAGGTGGTGACGCCGCCGATGGAGACGGCCCTGGGCGCTCTGATCGGCCACATCACTGGCGGGCACCTGGAGGGCGGTGGGAGCTTTCAGCCGATGAACGTCAACTACGGCCTGCTGCCGCCGATGGAGGCGCCGCGCCGCGACGAGAGCGGGCGCAAGCTGCCGCCGCAGGAGCGCGGTCGGGCCAAGAAGCGCGCGATGAGCGTGCGCGCTCTGGCGGCGCTGGACGCGTGGCTGGGCGAGGCGCGGCTGGCGGCGGAGTGATCCGCCCTCAGACCAGCATCAACGCCGCGCCGGCGAGTGCTCCGCAGCCGGCGAAGAAAGTCACCCCGAAGGCGGCCAGGTCCGAGGCCAGGGCCTCGGCCGACTCGCTCGGCTTGAACCCGAACTGACGGCGGCTGGCCCACAGCAGGGCCGCGCCGGAAATCACGAACAGAACGACACCGAGACCGAACGCCATAAGCCACCTCCGAACCTCGCCATGGATACTAGCGGTCGGAAGATGACCGAAGTCCTGACGCCTGCGGCGTGTTGTCGTTCATCTCAGATTCGCCCCAGAGCGACAGCGGCGGTCAGGCGCAGGCGCTTGGCCGGTTCTGAGAGCTCCCGCCCGGCGGCGTAGGGTTTGGCGAAGGTGGCGTAGGCGATCGCCGGAAAAGCCGGGACCGGCAGCCGCTTCAGTTCGCCGCGCGCCTGCCGCACCAGCGCGGCGACGCGTTCGCGCACCTCGGCGTCGGACCAGTCGGCGGGCGGCGGGCCCTTGCGCCCGGCGCCGCGATTACGGAACAGGCCCGCCAGTCCCCAGGCGCGGGCGGCGGCGCGCAACACCTGCGGATCGGTCTGGGGCGCCAGCACACTGGCCGTCGAGATCGCCAGGGCGCCCGCCGTGCCGTCCAGATAACTGAACACCGCCGCCTCGTCGGTCAGAGGCTCGCCGTAGAGCTCGACCGCGCGAGCGTCGATCATCGCCTCAAGCGTCGCCCGTTCGAGCTGACGGCGCCGGATCGCCTGCGCCAACGCCTGGGCCGTCGGATGGGCGCGCACCGCGCCTTCCGCGAACGCCTCGTCCAGCGCCTCGCGCCACCAGGCCAGGCGGATCTCGCCGGTCAGGGTGTTGGTGACGCTGCCCGCGACCCGCGCCAGTTCATGGTTGAAAGCGTAGAGCGCGATCACGTCGGTGCGTTCGGCCGGATCGGCGACGAACCGCGCCGCCGCCCAGCGGTCCGGGTCGGCGCGACTGACGAGGGCGTCGAGGTCTGAGGGATCGTCTTCAGTCATAAAGGGCAAAAGCAAAAGGCCCCGCCAAGACGGCGGGGCCTCGTGTTCTAGTCTTTCGTGACGCTCAGTACAGCGTCTGGCTCATGGTCATGGAGACCAGCATCGGCAGCGACAGCAGCATGTTGGTGCGGCTGAACAGCATGGCGGTCTTGGCCGCCTTGGCCTTGCGGTCGGCGTCGGCTTCCACGATGCCCAGCGCGATCTTCTGGTTCGGCCAGATGAACACCCAGACGTTCAGGAACATCACGATCGCCAGCCACACCCCGGCGCCCAGCAGGGCGTAGAGCGGGTCGGACTCGGGCATGTAGCCGCCGGCCATGCCCAGGCTCAGCACCTCCATGGTGTAATCGTGGCCCTTGGTCAGGGCCAACGCAAGGCCGGCCAGCAGGGTGAACAGAGCCGCCCAGCGGAACCAGAACAGCGCCTCGGGCGCGATGTGCTTGCTGATCGCCGGCTTCAACTCGGCGGGAATATCCGGCATTTTCCGGATCTGGACGAAGTTGAAGTAGTACAGCAGCCCGATCCACAGGATGCCGAACACCACGTGCAGCCACCGCGCCACCGCTTCCCAGAAGCGCTGGTCCATCTGCTCGTTGTAGGCGGCGTAGCCGGAGATCATCACCAGGGCCAGGATCAGGCTGACCACGACGGTGTTGCGGAAGTTCTGAAGCAGAGCGCCCATTACAGCCCCTCGAATGCCACGGGGAATCTCCCCTTGCGCTCCGTATAGGACGTTTCGCCGCAGGGCGGGAGGGGCGAAGGACTGCCTCACCCCCGTTCATCCCCGCGGAAGCGGGGACCCAGGCTTGAACGGTCGCGCTCGACTCCTTCGCCGCTTTCTTCCGGCTCGGCCGCCGCCTAAACCTAGGTCCCCGCTTCCGTGGGGATGAGCGGAATCATTATCGGAGCACCGCATGCCCGCGCCGTTCGACGACATCGAGGTCGGTCTGGTCGTGTCGCTGGGGGCGATCGCGATCGACCGGCGCGCGGTGGAGAGCTTCTGCCAGCTGTTCGCGCCCGGCTGGGATGCGATGAACGGAGCGCCGGACGCCATGCTCTACGCGATCTGGACGCGGCTGGAGGCCGACGCGTCCAAGGACTGGCCCCCGTCCAAGCGGCTGGCGGTGGACGCCCTGCGCTGGGTACGCAATCCGCCGGCGGGCGAGCTGCTGCGCGGCCGCATGACCGTGATGGGAAAGGATCCGGTCGGGGAATCGAAGGGCGTGATCATGGCCCAGCACGATCTGCTGGACGAGGCGGGCCGCCTGGTTTTCTCGTGCCTGACGCGCTCGGTGTACGCCAGGCGGCCCTACGACGTTTAAGGGCGCGTCCTAGGCGTTCGCCGCCGCCGGCTGGCGGTTGGCGCGCTCCACCGCCAACGCGATCAGCTTGTCCCAGCCCAGCAGCGAGTGCAGGTGGGCGTAGATCTGCGACAGGGCGCCGTTGTCGCGCAGCTCGACCATCTTCTCGGCCGGCAGGTTGCGCAGCTTCTCTTCGGAAACGGCGTAGTAGTCGGCCAGCTTCTGCGGCTGGCCGGGCGTGCCGTCGGCGTTCTGCGGGGTGAACACGGCTTCGCGGACGTCCAGCAGGTCGAGGTCCTTCACCAGCTGCACGAACTGCTCGGTGCGGCGGCGCTCGGTCTCGAAGTCGTTGCAGAACTGCATGGCGTTCTGGGTGTAGCTGCTCGGCTGGCCGTTCTCGAAGAACGGCACCTCGGCGTCCTCGCCCACGAAGGGCGCCTTGCGGTCGACGCACAGGATCAGGCGCTGCTCGGCCTGGTCGTTGGCGAACACGAACGGATAGCGGCGCACGAAGGCCGGGATGTAGGCGTCCATGCGGAACTCGCCTTCCGACGAGACGAACAGGTTCTCGCCCGAGCGCAGGCCCATCACCGCCAGCGGGGTGCGGGCCTCGCCCACGAACACCACCGGATAGGACAGCGACGCCGGCACGAACTCGGTGACCGTCAGCGGCACCACGTGGGTCTGGGCCACGAAGGTGTAGGGCCGGTCGGTGCGATTTACGCCCAGCTTCCCGTGCATCTCGGGGTTCAGCGGCTCGGGCTGGCTGTAAAACAGGACGTTGCCGGTCAGGGAACCGGCCATCTGGGCTTCTTGCATGGGTCTGCTGTTCTGAGAAAAACGGAGGGTGCGCTTCTAGCCCATAGGTCCGCAGACGGCAACGAAGCTCGCCGGGCGCGAGCGTCAGAACCGATAGACCGCGCCCGCCCTGATGCTGCGCCCCGGCAGGGGGGCTATGTCCTTAAGGAACGAGGCGTGCTCGCGCGCCTCCTCGTCGGTCAGGTTGCGGGCCTCGGCGAACAGGGTCAGGCCGTGGGCCGGCGACGGCTTCCACGACGCGAACAGGTTGACCAAGGTGTAGCCGTCGGTCGGCAGCTCGAACTCCGCGACGCGGTCCTGGCCGCCTACCCGGCGCACCTCCAGCCGGCCGCCCCAGGCCGGTGACTCGTAGACCAGCCGCCCGGTCGCCGACCACGGCGGCACCCGCGCCGGCGCGCCCAGGTCGGTGTCGCCGCGAACGAAATCGGCCGCGCCCTCCAGCTTCAGTTCGCGCTCGCCCTCCCGCCAAAGGTCCCAGGCCGCCTCGGCCTCAAAACCGTGGAACGTCGCGTCGGTCTGGCGATAGAGGAACACCGGCAGGTCGTCCTCCTCGTCGCCGGTGGGCCTGAGATCGACGAAGCCGTCGTAGCGGGCGGTGAAGGCGTGCACGTCGGCGTCGAACCGGCCGCGCTCCAGGTGCGCGGTCAGCTCCAGCGTGTAGGCGATCTCGGATTCCAGCGCCGCGTCGCCGACCTCGTAGGCGCCGGTGGCCACGTGCGGCCCTTCGGCGAACAGCTCGGCCTCGGTCGGGGCGCGCGCGTTGCGCGACAGGCTCGCGCCCAGGAACAGGTCCGGATTCGGCCGCACGAAGACGCCGAGCGACGCGGAGACGTTGTCGAACGCGCGCGAACCCGCCTCGCTGTCCAGCTCGCGGCGGTCGGCGCGCAGCCCGCCCTCGAAGCCCCAGCCGCCGCGGTCCACGCGCTGCAGGGTGTAGACGCCGATCTCGCCGATCTCGGCCCCGGGCACGTATGCCTCGTCGCCGATCGCGTCGAGTTCGCGGGTCAGTGCCTGCACCCCGACCGCGCCGTTCCAGCCGTCGCGCTCGGCCTGGATCAGTTCCAGCCGTCCCTCGATCCCTTCGGACACGAACCGGGTGCCGACCTCGTCGCCCTCCAACTCCACGTGCTCGTAGTCGGCGAGCCCCGCGGTGAAACGCGCCGTCTCGAACGGCCCGAACGCGGCCCTGAACTCGCCGCGCACATCCCAGCGGGTCTGCTCCAATTCGATGGAGACGGGCTCCTCGTCGGGCGCCGGTCCGGGCCCGGGGGCGGGCTCCTCGTGACCGTGCCCCGGCACGCCGTAGCTGGTCTCCGTCCGCTTGACCGAGGCGCCGAGATGACCGCCCTCGCCCACCCAAGCGGTCCCGACGCCGTACTGCGTGAGGTCCGTCCAGGTGTTCTCCACCGTGCGCTCGGGCCCGGGGTCCTCGCCCTCCTCCTCCAGCAGGCGGCGCGACTCCGGGAACACCGGCACGTCGTAGTCCTCGGTTTCGCGCCGGACCGCGTCCAGCGCGACCACCCACGGCCCAGGTCCGACCTTCAAGGAAGCCGCCAGCTGGCGACCCTGGTCGACGCTCGACGCCTGGGCCGCCACCCGCCCGTCCGCCCCGCCCGTCGCGGGCGTGGTCGGGATGCGCTCGTCGATGATGTTGACCACCCCGCCGATGGCCGAGCCGCCGTAGGCGAGCGCGGAAGGGCCGCGCAGCACCTCGATGCGCTGCGCCTCAGACGGGTCGGACGCCACGGCGTGGTCGGGCGACAGGGAGCTGGCGTCGATCAGCCCCACCCCGTTGGTCAGCACCTGCACCCGCGGGCCCGCCAAGCCCCGGATCACAGGCCGGCTGGCGCCGGCGCCGAAGGCGGTGGAGCGCAGGCCCGGCAGGTCGCTCAGCACCTCGCCGAGCCCGCCCATCTGCTTCAGGTCCAACTCCTCACGCCGCAGCACGTCTACGTTGGAGGTCAGCTCGCGCTCGTTTATGGCGAACGGCGCGGCGGTGACCACGATCTCCTCCTCCGCGCCCGGCGTCTGGGGAACCGCGGCGTCCTGCGCCCACGCGGCGCCTGCGCACAGGGCGGCGGCGACGGCGGTGGTCAGCAGAAGGTCGGGGCGTCGCATGGAATTCTCCGGCGGCTCTCTCGCAACTGTTATGAAATAACATCACAACCGGTCAAGCCGCTTGCAGGCCGAAACGGGCGGGACTAGCTGAGGTTCATGAGCCTGAGATGCGATCACTCGTCGGACGGCGCGGGCCTGCACGGCCACGCCCTGACGCGCGCCTTGGACGACGCCGAAACCCGGTGCGGCGCCGAGGGCCAGCGGATGACCGCCCCGCGCCGCCGCGTGCTGCAGCTGCTGCTGGAGGCGGACGGGCCGGTGAAGGCCTACGACCTGATCTCCGGCTTCGGGGCCGACGGCGAGGCCGCCAAGCCCCCGACGGTCTACCGCGCGCTGGAGTTCCTGGAAAAGCAGGGCCTCGCCCACCGTATCGAGAGCCTCAACGCCTACGTCGCCTGCCGCCTGGGCGCAGACGGGCACGCTGCCGCCTTCCTGATCTGCGACTGCTGCGGGGCCACGCGCGAGGTGGAGCCGGCCGGCGCCGACGCCTTCACCGGCGCTGCGGCCGCTTCCGGCTACGAGGTCCGCAGCCTGACCATCGAGGCGCACGGCCTGTGCGCGGCGTGCCGGGGGTGAGGGAGTTCCGACCCTCACAGGTCTACGACGACCGCTTTTCGCGGTTTGCGGAACGACGGCCCGGACATGCGTTGACGTCCTTTCGGGCGTAACTAAGGCGTGGGCGCATGCATCAGCGTCGACGGTCCCGGACAAGCGCTTGCACGCCTTCCGGGATGACAAGCGGGTATGCATCCGCATCGACGGGCCGGAGCTCCGAAGTTGGTGGGGAGGCGCGGAGCGCGGGCGGGCCGCCCGGAACCGTAGCCCTCTTGCGAGGGCGCTATGAATTTTCGGCGGGTTCCCCCGCGCTCCGCGAAGCCTGTGCTCGCAAGCGGACCGGGGGACGGCTTCCTTGTCGGGAC
>DASPKD010000076.1:0-16217 GCA_035628275.1 Caulobacteraceae bacterium
CGGCGGCACGGCCCCCTCCACCGCGGTCCCGCGCCCCGGACGCGTAGCTACGGCGTGATCTCTCCTAGGCCGCCCCCGCCTCGGCGACCTCCTTCCGCACGATCAGGTCTCCTTTCAGGGTGACGGCGCCTTTCGCCTCCAGGCGAGCGACGCCCGCCTGCAGAACCTGCCTCAACTGCGCGCTGGTCGCCGAGAAGCCGAAGGCCCGCGCCGCCGCCTGGATCAGGTCGTCCCGACCGGCCCCGAAGTTGGCGTCCACGATCGTGAGCAGCACGTGATCGATCTCGGCCGGAGGCAGGACTTCCGGCTTGCGCAGGGTGAGCGATCCGACCGAGGAGCGATCTCTTCCGACAAGAACCTGACCCGGCTTCGAGTAGAAGGGTCCGCCCTCGATCAATCCGTGCCGGGCCGCGGCCGTGGCGGCGCGTTCGACGGCCGCGCGGATACGCGATCCGGCCCGACCCAGCCCCCAGAGGATGCGGATCCTGGCGACGATCTCGTCCAGGTGGACGGGGCCTTCGGTTTCGACGACCTTGACCACGTAGGCCGCCATCTGCGCGAGCGGGGTCTCGTGGGGTTCCAGCGACCGGTCCACCGCAAAGTCGGCTTCCACATAGAGGTTCCGGTCGGAGACGAAGTCGGCGCCCGGCTCCATGACGGCGGTGACGACGTCCAGATCGTCGCCGACGCGCTCGGCCTCGAACGTCACCGGCACGGCGCGCGCGGGCCTGTAGCCTTCCTCGTCCCGGGCGGCCCATTCGGCTCTGGCGGCGGCGATGGCCTGTTCGATCTTCTTCAGTTCGGCCTGGGGACGGAGGTACCAGTCGGCGCTCCAGACCCGGTGGATGATCCAGCCGTGGGCTTCCAGAACCTGCTGTCGCAGCCGGTCGCGGTCGCGGGCGGATCGCGACGAGTGGAACTGGGCCCCGTCGCATTCGATGCCCAGGGTGAAGCGGCCGGGTTTGTCGGGGTCGGATACGGCCAAGTCGACGCGAAAGCCCGAAGCGCCGATCTGGCGCTTCACGTCATAGCCCAGAGCCTGCAGGCGCTCGCAGACCTGGATCTCGAACTCGCTGTCGAAATCGTCTCCGGTCACCTCGCCCAGACCGAAGGCGCCCGTCTCGGCGAAGGTGAGGAACAGCTTCAGAGCCGTCACGCCCCTGGCCCTGGATCGCTCCAGGTCGATGTCCGCGCCGGTGAAGTTGCAGAACACCTCGCATCGCAGCTTCGCCCGCGAGATCAGAACGTTCAGCCGCCGTTCTCCGCCCTCGCCGCTCAAAGGTCCGAAGGCGTGGGCGAGGTAGCCCGTGTCGGTCTTCCCGTAGCCGACCGAGATGAAGATCACGTCCCGCTCGTCGCCCTGGATGTTCTCCAGGTTCTTGACGAAGAACGGCTCGTGCGACGCCGCGCTGAAGAAGTCCTCGACGTCCGGGTTCGCCCGACGCAGCAGTTCCAGCTCCTTCAGGACGGCTTGGCGTTGAGCCACGGAGAAGGTGGCCACGCCCAGGGTCTGCTCGGGGTGGGCGCGGGCGTGACGGATCACGGCTTCGGCGACGGCCCTGGCCTCCTTCGGATTGGTGCGCGTCCCGCCCCTGTCGTAGGCGGTGTCCTTCATCAGGTTGAACTTGAGCCCCATGCCGGCCACCGCGTCGTAGGGGCTGGGGACGATGAACAGCTTGTTCTCGTAGAACTCCCGGTTCGAGACCGCGATGAGAGACTGGTGCTTGGAGCGGTAGTGCCAGCTCAGCATGCGGTGCGGCAGGCCCTTGGCGAGGCAGAGTTCCAGGATGCTTTCGGCGTCCTTGGCCTGGATGGTGACGCCCTCGTCCTCTTCCTTCTCCAGGTCTTCCTCGCCGGTGAGCTTCTTGAAGAAGGCGGTCGGGGGAAGCTGGCGCTCGTCGCCGACGACGACGATCTGTTTCACCCGCGCTATGGCGCCCAAGGAGTCGACGGGCTCGATCTGGCTGGCCTCGTCCATGACCAGGAGGTCGAACTGCATGCCGCCGGGCTTGAGGAACTGGGCGACGGACAGGGGGCTCATCATGAACACCGGCTTGAGCTGCTGGATCGCCGGCCCGGCCTTCTCGAGCAGGACGCGGATGGGGAGGTGCCCTCGCTTGCGGGCGATCTCGGCGTTCAGGACGCCGAGCGGGCCGATGCCCGCCGCGCCGCGCGGACGACCCTCGGCGTGGGTGGCGACGATCTGCTCCCGGGCCAGGCCGATGCGCGCCTTGTCCAGTCGCCGGAACAAGGCGACCTCGTTGTTGTGGCTCTCGCCGTCGAACGCCCGAAGCTCGGGCCAATCCGCGAATAGAACGACCCGGAGCACCTCCGCATAGGCCCGCTCGAAGGCCGGTCCCAGCGTCTGATGATCCAGGACGCCGTCGTGAAGGCCGTCCACGAGGGACTCGGCGCCGAGGTCGGACAGGGCCCGGGCGCGGGACGCGAAGGCGATGAAGCGGCTCAGCCCTTCCAGATCGCCGAGCCATTCGGCAAGGCGAGCCCCCAGGTCCTCCAGGGGGATCGCCTCGGCGGCCTGGACGGCGAAGGCCCGGCCCAGGTCGAGGTCGAGTTCGGCGACGACCGCCCCCAGTCGCGCTTCGAAATCCGGAAGGGCCGCGGCGAGACCGCGGCGCGCAGTCTCGATCCGGGTCATGTCCTCGATTTCAGGCAGACGCGCCCACACGGCGGGCGGCAATGCTGCATGGGACCGGCGCCAGGCCAGAACGGCGTCGAGCTGGTTCCAGTCGGACCGTTCGCCCTTCCATGCGGCCCCGAACGCGGCCCCGGCCGCTTCGGCGGCGTTGAAGGCCGTCCTGGCGTTCTGCGCGGCCGTCATCCGATCGACCAGGGCGGCGCGTTCCAGCGGCGCCTTGGGCAACGGGGCCGTAACGTAAGAGCGCAACAGGGCGATCTGCGCACGATAGTCCTGGTCCAGAAACCGGAACAGGTTCGACCCCTTGGTGACGATCGCGGTGCGGACGGCCCCCAGGTCGGCGTTACGGCCGGCCTCGTTGAACGCCTGCTCGGCGACGGCCCAGGTCTCGTTGTAGAGCCGGCCGGCGTCGATCAGGCGCTGGAGGGCGTCGAGATCGCTCCAGGCGGGCCGGGTCAGGGCCGACCGGTCGAGACCGGCCGGCGGCGGCGCCAGGGACAGGAAGGCCTGCGAACGGCGCAGATCGGCGACCGTCCGGGGCGATGCGGCTCCGAGCGCGTCTGTCGCCACGGCCGCGTGCCGCTCCGCCTCGGCTTTCGCCTCCGCAAGATCCTGAATGCGGCCGGCCAGGTTCTGGCGCTCGACCGGATCTAGAGCCCCGCGCCGAACGCCGCGCCAGACGTTCGCCGGCACGGGACCCAGAGCCCGCGACCGCTCGGCCACGTCGGTGACGACGGCGCGTCGGGCGGACACGGCTTCGCGGTCCCACCGATCTGCGGCGGTCAACGTGTAGCCGCCGGGCGCGCCCGTCTCCTGCGCCCTGGCCAGCAGGCCGAGAATGGCGTGGGGCGTGAGTCCGCAGGGCTGCAAGGGCCGATGCAGGCGGCGAGCGAAAGCGTTCAGGGCGTCGCTGGTCTCCGCCAGCTTGTCGATCACGGTCGGATCGCCCGTCGGGGGCCTATGCTGTGCGTCGCGCGTACGCTTCAACTCCTCCAGGACCGTGCGTTTGCTGACCTTGTTCGAGTGCAGTTCGAGCGTGAGGGGACCCAGCCCGACCTGGCGAAGCCGGCGGTGGACGACGTCCAGAGCCGCCATCTTCTCGGCGACGAACAGGACCTTCTTCCCGCGGGCCACGGCGGCGGCGATGATGTTGGTGATGGTCTGGGACTTGCCCGTGCCCGGCGGCCCCTTGACCACCAGCGATCGTCCGCCCGCGGCCTCGGCGATCACGACGGTCTGGGAACTGTCGGCGTCCACGACGTGGTTCAGTTCGAGGGGGCGGACGACCTCGTCTATGGCGTCGCCGTCGCCCACGAGCGGGGCGCTTTCCGGGAAGCCGTCCCGCAGCAGGGCGGTGATCAACTCACGGCTGTCGATCCCCGCTTCGCCGGGCCAGTTCTCCGGATCGAGGTCCCGGTACATCAGGAACTTCGAAAACGAGAAGAACCCCAGCACCATGGCGTCGGGCAGCACCTCCCAACGCTGGTTCCTGGAAACGGTCTCGGCGACCCGGGCGCAGTAGCCGGCGAGGTCGACCTCGTCCTCGTCCTTGAAGTCCTCGATGGCGAGGGCGAACTCGGCCTTCATCTTCGCCTGGAGAGTCAGGTTCGGCGACGGGGGTTCGTCCCTCCAGCGCAGCTTGAACCGGTCGGCCGCGCTCGTGCGCTCCAGCTTGACGGGCAGCAGGACCAGAGGCGCGTGCCGGGCGATGTCCGAGGTGTCGCTGTCGAACCAGCGCAGCAGGCCGAGCGCGAGATAGAGGATGTTGACGCCCTGCTCCTGCTCGAGGGTCTGGGCGTCGTACCAGATGTCGAAGAGGCGCTTTTGCAGGCCCTCGGAGGTCAACCGGGTCTGCAGCCGGGTGTCGGTGTGACGGGACGACCGGCCCTGCTCGTCGATCGTATCGTTTTCCGGCTGCGGAATTCCGCCGGTCACGTCGTCGTCCGGATCGAGTTCGGCGCGGGCCGCCTCGCTCAACTCCACGCCGGGAACGAAGCTCAGGGCCCTGTTCGAGGTCAGCAGCCGGAAAACCTCGGGGGCTTTCTCGTCGACGATCTCGATCGCGCGGTTGTTCCTGGTCCGCAGGGGGGTGTTCAGCAAGCGGTTGCGGGTCGACAGGTCCAGAAGCGCGTTGCGCTCCTTCAGCAGCCGATCGCGAATTGAAACGAGAGCGTCGCCGTCGGCCATGTCCGCCTCCCCCGAGGTTGCAGGTGGCGGAACCCTACAATCAATGCAGAAGGATAGGCGAGTCGGTACGCAGGAAGGCCAGCGTCAGGGCTCGTGCGCCGAGGCTCCTGTCGGCGACCACCGTGCGGTACGCCCCGCCTCGCCGGCCCGACCGGGTCGGGCGCAGCGGCCCGACCCGGCTGAGCCGCCGTCGCTCAGGGCTTGTACTTGACCGCGCAGCCGTAGGGCTTCGAGGCGGGGACGGCCACCGCGCGGCCGGCCTTCACGTCGGCCAGGGCCAGTTTCACCAGCGGCTTGGCGCGCTCCAGGTCCTCGACCTTGTTGCTGGGCACGTCGTCGATGCCGCCGGCGTAGACCAGCCGCCCCTGCGCGTTGATCACGAACATGTGGGGCGTGGTCTTGGCGCCGTAGAGGCGACCCACCGCTCCGCTGGGATCGAGCAGCACCGCGGTCGGCGAGCCCTTGCGCGAGGCGGTGAGCTGCTTGGCCTGCTCGCCCGTTATGTGGCCCTGCTGGCCCGGCGCGGAGGAGACGATCGACAGCCAAACCACGCCGTCCTTGGTCGCCTCGCGCTGCAGCGCCTGCATGTTCCCGCTGTAGTGCTTCTTCACGTAGGGGCAGTCGTGGTTGGTCCACTCCAGCACCACCGTCTTGCCGCGGTACTGCTTGAGCGAGCGGGTCCTGCCGTCCGCGTCCTGGGCGGAGAAGTCGGGGGCCGGCTGGCCGATGACCGGACCCGTCTGGGCGGTCGCGCCGCCGCCGGCGAGCAGGACCGCCGCGGCGGCCAGACCGAGATGACGTCGAGTGAGCATGTAAGCCTCCTTCAGGTGCTAGGGGTCGCTTCTTCGAGCGCCTTGATCACGGCGCCCGTCGTCAAGAGCTGGGGCAGGATCCGGGGCTGGTCGGCCCCGGGGGAGTACAACAGGTAGAGCGGCACACCGGCGCGGCCGTGCTCGGACAGGGCCGCGGCGATCACCGGGTCGCGGTTGGTCCAGTCGGCCTTCAGATAGACCACGCCGGTGCGCTCGAAGGCGCGGCCGACCTCGGCGCTCGACAGGGCGACGCGCTCGTTGACCTTGCAGGTGACGCACCAGTCGGCGGTGAAGTTGACGAACACCGGCCGTCCTTCGGCCCTCAGCGCCGCCAGGCGCTCAGGCGTGTAGGCCTCTGCGGCGAGGGCGGCGGACTCCGCCTTGCCGCCGCCCGGCGCGCCCAGGGCGGCGACGCCGAGCCAGGCCACGGCCAGCAGCGCCGCCGCGCTCGCGCCGATGCGGAACGGCAGCGGGCGGCCGCTGTGCTGGGAACGACCGAACAGCCAGGCCGCCAGCGCCACCAGCCAGGCGGCGGCGAACAGTTCGGCCAGGCCCGCGACGCCGGTCTGCCGGGCGAAGATCCAGGCCAGCCAGGCGGCGGTGGCGTACATCGGGAAGGCCAGCAGCCGCTGCAGGGTCTCCATCCACGCGCCGGGCCGCGGGAGGCGGCGCAGCAGCGTGGGCGTGAAGCTGACCAGCACGAACGGCGCGGCCAGCCCCAGGCCGAGCGCGGCGAACACCGACAGCGCCACCGCCGTCGGCTGCACCACGGCGTAACCCATCGCCGCGGCCATGAAGGGCGCGGTGCAGGGCGCGGCCACCGCCACCGCCAGCACGCCGGTGAAGAAGGCGCCCGCCGCTCCGCCGCGGCCGGAAAGGCCAGAGCCGACGCCCTGCACCGACTCGCCGAGGTGGAAGACGCCGGAGAGGTTAAGCGCGATCAGCAGCATCAGCAGGGCGAGCCCGGCGATCACCGGCGGCGACTGCAGCTGGAACCCCCAGCCGGCCGTCTCGCCCGCCGCCCGCGCGACCAGCAGCGCCGCCGCCAACCCCAAGAAGGTGGTCAGCACCCCGGCCAGGAAGGCCAGGCCCTGGACCCGCGCGGTCCTGGGCTCGTGCGCGTGCCCCGCCAGCGCCGCCGCCTTCATCGACAGCACCGGAAACACGCAGGGCATCAGGTTCAGGATCAGCCCGCCCAGAAACGCGAAGCCGAGGGCCAACGGCAGTCCCAGCCCGGACCGCCCGCCCGCGCCGGGCGCGCCCAGGCCCGCCGCCTGTGCGGGCAGAGAGCCCACCGACGCCTCGACCAGATAGGCCTCGCCCTCGCCGAAGGAGAGCACGCCCTGAACCGGACCCGTCACCGCTCCGGTCTGGGCGCCGTAGCCCGGGACCATGGTCAGGGTCAGCCCGGCCGGACCCCGCTCGATCCCCTGCGGCTTGGCGTGGTCGATCAGGGCGCCGTCGTAGGGGAAGAAATAGGCCCGGGCGGCGCCGTCGCCTCGCGCGGGCGCGCCCAGCACCGCCAGCTTCAGCCGACCCCCGGCCAGGGCCGCGACGCCGGTCAGGACGCCCGGCTTCGGCGCCGCCGCGAGGGCCTGTCGGACCGCCGCCCCGTGCTGCGGATGCGGCGCGGCCGGTCCCGCCGCGACGGGCAGGTCCAGCGTCAGCTTCACCTGCTCCGGGATACAGATCTCCTCGCACACCAGCCAGTCGGCGACCGCGGCAAGCCGCACGGTCTGGCCCGGACGCGCGTCCGCCGGAACCCGGATCGGGACCGGCAGCAGCACCTGGTTCGAGTAGCCGTAGTTGACCAGCGGGCCGACCGGTTGGCGCTCCGGCGTCGGCCAGACGATCTCTCCGGCGCTCCAGCCCTGAGGCAGGGTCCAGGCCAGTCGCGTCGGCTCGCCGGAATCGCCGGGGTTGCGCCAGTAGGTGTGCCAGCCCGGCTTGATCTTCTGCCGCAGCGCCACGTGCACCGTGCCGCCCGGCGCAGCGGCGGCGACGTCTGGCGCCAGCTCGGCCTCGACATAGGGCGTGCGCACGATCTCCGCCCGCGCCGCCGCCGCCCCGCCGAAAAGCGCGAGAGCGCCGGTCACGGCGGCGGCGACCGCGCGGAGCCCGACCGGAAGGCGCCGGACGGGAGCGGCGCCCGATAGCCTGAATTCGCGGCGGTCACTGCGGTTGAGCAAGGCGGGACCCTGATGCACCGGCTCATTTAGCAGGGGCTGCTTCCCGCGTGCGCGCCGGATTCCGGAATCGGCTAGGCGGATTTCATAATCGGCGACGCCGGGGCGCCGTCCCCGCACAGGTGCTCCCATGCTCCCTCGCCGTCACCGCCGCCCCCCGACCCGATCTGCAGGTGATGCAGCACGATCCCCGCTGTGGTGGCGACGTTCAGCGAGTCCCAGCCCTCGGCCATGGGGATGCGGACGGTGCGGCAGCGGTCGAGCACCGCGTCGGGCAGGCCCGGCCCTTCAGCGCCCAGCAGAACCGCCGTGCGCGCCGTCGGCGTCACGGCGTGCAGGGGCGTCTCGCCCCGGGGGCTGAGCGCAAGCGGTTCGAACCCGCGCCCGGCCAGCAGCTCGACCGCGGCGGCGGCTTGCGGCAGGCGGGCGAAGGGCAGGCGCAGCGCCGCCCCCACCGACACCCGGATCGCCTTACGGTACAACGGGTCGCAGCAGCCGGGGTCGAGCAGCACCGCCTGCGCCCCGAACGCGGCGGCGTTGCGGAAGGCGCCGCCGACGTTGTCGTGGTTCGACACCCCGAACAGGCACAGCACCAGCGCCCGCTCCGACAGGCCGTCCAGCAGGGCGGTCGCGTCCGGCTCCGGCGCCCGCCGCGCCAGGGCGAGGATCCCGCGGTGGATGTGAAAGCCGGCCACCGCGTCCATCACCGCCTGGGCGGCGAGGTGGACCGGGACCGCCTCCGGCAGCCGTTCCAGCAGCGGCGCCAGCTTCTCCAGCCGACGCGCGTCGATCAGCACCGACAGCGGCTCGTGCCGGGCGCCTTCGACCAGCACCCGCAGCACCACCTCGCCCTCGGCCACGAACAGCCCCTCGCGCCCGACCAGGTCGCGCTCGCGCACGTCGCGGAAAGGGGCGACGCGGGGGTCGCAGGGATCGTCGACGGGGACCAGGCGCATGTCCGTGGCTTAGGCCCGAAGGGTGGAAAGGGCAAAGGCGCGGCGTCCCGTTCACCATTCCGCTTCACCGCCCGTTAGCCGCGATCCCCTAAGGTCCCGCACGGGGGACGAGGCTCGCCTGGGATGGGCGAGCCGACGGATTTCCGAGCGGAGGACAGGCCGGCATGGCGACGCAGCCCCAGAGCGCGACGGGATTGGCTTACGCCGCGCGCGTCCGCCGGGGTCAGCTGATCCAGCGCATGATGATGGCCTGCCTTATCTGCCTGGCGCTGAACCCGCTGGTCGGCTGGGACTTCACCCTTGCGTGGGTGCTGGCTTACGGTCTGGCGCAGGTGCTGGAATGCGCCGCTTTCGCCCCGGTCAACACCGGGCGCGCCGATCACCTGCCATGGTGGCGCGAGGCGCTGGGTTGCGGCGCGGTTCTGGTGAACGCGATCGTGTTCGGTTCGCTCAGCGTGCCCCTGTGGCTGCTCGGCGGCCCGATCGGCGGGGTCTGCGCGGCGCTGGTGCTTTCGGCGGCGATCCTGAACACCATCGTCTCGACCCAGGGCTCGCGGGCCATGCTGGCGGCCGCCGGCGGTCCGCAGTTCGCCTATCTGCTCGCGACCCCTCTGTTCATGGGCTACTTCGGCGCCGCGCCGCACGCGCAGAGCGCGGTGGCGCTGGGCTGCGTGTCGTTCACCGCCTACGCGCTGATCCTCTGGAACATTCTCGACAAGAACCGGGCCGCCAACCTCGTCGCCCAGGCGGAGAGCGAGCGTAAGCGCGCCGAAGCCGAGGCCGCGACCGCCGCCAAGTCCGCCTTCGTCGCCACCGTCAGCCACGACCTCCGCACGCCGATCTCGGCCATGCTGGCGGGCGCGGCCGAGCTGCAGAAGACCGGCGGCGAAGCGTCCCGCTCGCACGCCGCCCTGATCTCCGACGCGGCGCGGATGATGAAGACCCTGCTCGACGACATCCTGGATCACTCCAAGCTCCAGGCCGGTCGGATGACGGTGGAGGAGAGCCGCTTCGACCTGCGCGCCCTGATGGCCCAGACCGCGCGCCTGTGGGGGGCGGAGACGCGCAAGAAGGGCCTGCGGCTGCGCGTCGAGGGCGCCGCCTCGGTGCCGCAGTGGGTCGAGGGCGACCCCATCCGCATCCGCCAGATCCTCAACAACCTGATTTCCAACGCCCTGAAGTTCACCGACCGGGGCTCGATCACGCTCCGCCTGTCGGCTTGGGCGGCCGAGGACGAGCACGCGGCGGTCCGCGTCCAGGTCGCGGACACCGGGTCGGGCATGACCCCCGAGCAGCTGAAGCGCCTGTTCACCCCGTTCGACCAGACCGACGCCGGCGTCGCCTCGCGTTACGGCGGCACGGGTTTGGGGCTGGCGATCAGCCGCGACCTGGCCCGCCTGATGGGCGGCTGGCTGACCGCGGTCAGCGCCAAGGACCGCGGCTCGGCCTTCACCCTCGGCCTGACCCTGCGCCTGGCCGAGGCCCCGGCGGCCGGGTCGGACCAGCTCGCTGCGCCCGAACGGGTGGAGCTGCCCGCGCCGGTGTTCCTGGCGCCCGTCGCCTTCGATCCGGCGCCGGAGCACGCGCCCGAGCCTGTCGTCGTCGAAGCGCCGGTCGAGGACGACGGCGAGCGGCCGCTCAGGGTGCTGGTGGTCGACGACCACGACATCAACCGGCGCGCGGTGCAGCTGATCCTCCAGCCGCTGGGCGTGGACATCACCGCCGCCTCGCACGGCAAGATGGCGCTGGAGATCGCCGCGACCGAGGCGTTCGACGTGGTGTTCATGGACGTGCGCATGCCCGAGATGGACGGGCGCGAGACCACGCGGCGGCTGCGTGCGATGGACGGGCCCAACCGTCACGTCCCGGTGATCGCGGTCACCGCCGACAACGCCGAGGAAGACGTCGCCGCCTGCCTGGCCGCCGGCATGGACCACTTCGTCGCCAAGCCGATCGACGCAGGCCGGCTGCTGGAGGCGCTGTCGCTGGCGCTTGAACCTCAGCCCGAGGCCGAAACGGAAGACGGCCGTCAGGTCGCCTGACGGCCGTCTCGTCCGACTACGGGGAGTGCCTCACCCGAAGGTGCGGCGCAGCCGGACGTAGAAGCGCACCTGGGACTTGGTGTACATCTCCTCGGTGAAGGCCAACGGCGCCACGTCGCGCGGACCCTCGTAGACCTCGCGCTTCCGGTTGAACTCGAAGCGCGTCAGGTTGGACGCCTCCACCAGCAGCGAGGTCTTCGGATCCGGCTTCCACTCAGTGAAAACGGCGAGGAACGGCGGCGGCAGATGGTACCGCTGGATCTCGTTGAATCGGTAGTAGGTCTCGTCCCAGCCGTGAAGGGCGACCACACCCCAGGTCATCTTCCGTTCGGGAAGATCCTGGCGGAAGTCGAACCGGACGTCCTGCGGCCGCTCGCCTGAAATGCGGCGCTTCTCCCCGGTGGTCGGGTCGGTCACTTCGCTGAACCGGAACGTCGAAGCGACTTTGAACTCCCCGCCTTTCACGCCGAAGCGGTCCAGCGGCAAGGTGACGTTCAGCACGATCTCGTCGCGGCGGCCGTCGCCGATGTTGCCCGGCGCGTCGAAGGCGTCGTCCCCGTCGTCCGGATCAACCGCGTCGGCTGCGCCGTCGTTGTCGTCGTCCGGATCGGACACGTCCAGAATCGTGTCGCCGTCGGTGTCGACATAGACCGGCACCCGGTCGATGGCGTCGGTGATCTCACCGTGGGTGTAGGTCAGCACCACCGCGCCGTCGCCCCAGAACCGGCGCTCGAGCGAGGCCTCGTAGACCCAGGTCTTGTCGGGTTCCAGCTCCGTGTTGGTGGTGGTGAACGTCCCTGCGGACAGGTTGGCGCTGGAAGCGAAATCCCCGAAGTTCAGTTGCCCGACCTCGCGCTCGACCCGCAGCCTCAGCTGGGTCTGCTCGTTGGGGGACCAGCTCACCACCGCCCGCGGCTTGGCGTAGAAGAACGACCGCTCCCGGTCGGTGGTCCCGCTCTGGGTGATGGTGGACTGCTCGAAGCGGGAGCCCGCCTCCAGAGTGAGCTTGGCGGTCGGCCGCCAGGTCGCCTGGCCGAAGGCCTCGCCGCGCAGTTCCTCCACGCGCACGTCGGGGTTCGGCAGCGGGATCGTCGATCCGTTCTCCGAGTAAGCGACATGGCCCTCGCGAAAATTGAAGGCGGCCTCTCCGCCCGCTTCGTACTGCAGCTTGTCCGATTGGACGAACTTCAGAACCGCCCGGCCGATGCTCTCGCCGGTTTCGGCCTCGGAGACGAACACCGCCTCGTCGGTCCCGTCGGTGTAGGTCGATACGAACTCGGATTCGCCGAGCTTCTGCAGCGTCAGCGCCTCCAGCTCCAGCCGGTCGGTCAGCTTGCGGGTGTAGTTCACCCCGATCTCGCCGTTCAGCCCGGTCTGGGAGCCCCAGACGTAGGTGCGGTCGCCGCCGGAGTAAAAGCTGTCCTCTTCCTTCCAGGGATTGGTCCCGACCGTCCCGTTGATGCGGAAGGTGCCGCCCGCCAGCGGCGTCTTGTAGGACGCTTTGATCGAGTGGGGCGCGGAGTCGGCTTCGGTCAGCACGTCGTCATTGACCAGAACCACGCCGTTCGGATCGCGAATGAACCGCTTTCCGTGGCCGACCGAGTCGTCCATCCCCACGCCGCGGGTGATCGCCGCGTCGAACAGCCTGTCGCCGGAACGCTTGCTGACCTCGTAGCGCCAGCCGGGCAGGATGCGGCCGGTTTCAGTAAAGAAGTGCCCCGAAGCGCTCACCGTCTGCTGGAAGTTGTCCTGGCGCTTGCGGATCACGTTGGCCACGACCGTGCGGCCCTGCATGTCGATGCCGGGAGCGCCGCCGCGGATCAGGTCGATCCGCTCCACCTGCGAGGCCGGGATGCGCGCGAGAAAGTCGCTGAGGGAGTCCGTCTTCGCGGTCGGGCGCTGGCCGTCGATCAGCACGTTGCCGGCGGTGCCCGCGAAACCCCGGGCCTGGTCGCCGCCTTCGAAAGTGAAGCCCGGCAGGCGGTTGATCATGTCCATCGCCGTGTTCGGGCGCGACTCCGCAAAGAACGACGGTGGATAGGAGATCACCCCTGTCGACGCCTGCGCCGCACCGGCGGGCTCGGCGGCCTGAGCCAGAGCCTGACCCGAAACGGCCGTCATCAACGCGGCCGTCAAGCCGATCCAACGCATGCTGATCTCCTCCCTCGTTACGGGAGAAGGTTTGTGGGC
Source organism: Caulobacteraceae bacterium (assembly GCA_035628275.1). Taxonomy (GTDB): domain Bacteria; phylum Pseudomonadota; class Alphaproteobacteria; order Caulobacterales; family Caulobacteraceae; genus DASPKD01. Next base: position 13,030 of record DASPKD010000076.1, read on the forward strand.
GAACAGTGGCGGGTGCGAGTTAAATTGCGGACAGGTAGGTTAAGCTTTGGAAAGGTGCATAGGCATCAGACGGCCGTCCCGCCCACCGTCAGCCCTGCGATCTTCAAAGACGGCTGGCCGATGCCGACCGGCACGCCCTGGCCCGCCTTGCCGCAGACGCCCACGCCGGGGTCGAAGTCGAAGTCGTCGCCGATCGCCTGGACCTTGGTCAGCACCGTGGGGCCGTCGCCGATCAGGGTGGCGCCCTTCACCGGGGCGCCGATGCGGCCGTCCTCGATCAGGTAGGCCTCGGTGCACTGGAACACGAACTTGCCGTTGGTGATGTCCACTTGGCCGCCGCCGAAGTTGACGGCGTACAGGCCGCGCTTGGTCGAGGCGATCATGTCCGAAAGCTTGTCGCCGCCGCCTTCCATGAAGGTGTTGGTCATCCGCGGCATCGGCATGTGGGCGAAGGACTGGCGCCGGCCGTTGCCGGTGGCGGCCATGCCCATCAGCCGCGCGCTCATCCGGTCGTGCATGTAGCCGACCAGGATCCCGTCCTCGATCAGCACGGTGCGGCCGGTGGGCGTTCCCTCGTCGTCGACGGTCAGCGACCCGCGCCGACCGGCGATGGAGCCGTCGTCGACCACCGTCACGCCCGGCGCGGCGACCCGCTGGCCGATCTTGCCGGAGAAGGCGCTGGAGCCCTTGCGGTTGAAGTCGCCTTCAAGCCCGTGGCCGACCGCCTCGTGCAGCAGCACGCCGGGCCAGCCGGGGCCTAGCACGACGTCCATCTCGCCCGCCGGACAGGCGATCGCGTCGAGGTTCACCAGCGCCTGGCGCAGCGCCTCGTCAGCCTGGGCGCGCCAGCGGTCGGGGGCGATCCAGGTCTCGAACCCGGCGCGGCCTCCGGCGCCCGCATGGGCGCTCTCGCGCTTGCCGTCGCGGTCGACGGTCACCGACACGTTCAGCCGGACCAGCGGGCGCACGTCGCGCACCAGCCGCCCGTCGCCGCGCAGGATCTCCACCGCCCGCCGCTCGCCGGCCAGCGAGGCGGACACCTGGACCACGCGCGGGTCCTTGGAACGCAGATAGTCGTCGATCTCGCGCAGCAGCTCGATCTTGGCCGAGAAGTCGGGCGCGGCGAGCGGATCGTCCTCGCCGTAGAGCTTCTGGTTGGTGGCGCGCGGACCCTCGGCCGACACGCCCTCGTAGCCCCGCTTGGCCAGGGCGGCGGAGTCGGCGGCGCGCTTCAGGGCGGGTTCGGAGATCTCGTTCGCGTGGGCGTAGCCGGCCCGCTCGCCGGCCACCACCCGCAGGCCGAAGCCCTCGGTGGCGTCGTAGGCGGCCGATTTCAGCCGCCCGTCGTCGAACACCAGCGATTCGGACTCGGCGTGTTCCAGGAACAGTTCGCCGTCGTCGGCGCCGGCCAGCGCCTCGCCCAGCACCGCCAGGGCGCGCTCGCGCCCCACCTCGGCCGAATCGAGCAGGGAAGGGACGGGGGAAGGCGCGTTCATGCGCGACGCTCCGGACGCTGAAAACCAACGTCGAACATAGGCGCCCGCGGCGGAAACGGAAACCGGCGCGTCCGGTGGTCGCAATCGCTTGGCAAGCCGGGTTCCACCCGATATGTGACGCGCCCGAAGGGGTGCGACATTCGAGCGCCCGCGGACGGCTGGCCGCAGCCCCCGCGCGCTCCATGTCCCGGGCCGTGTTTCAGCCCGCCCCGGGCGTGCGCCCTCCACCGGGGGCCGAGAGGGACATGAGGATTTTCGGAATGGGCATGCGAAAGCTGGCGACGGCGGTTTCGCTCGCGCTCGGCGCGGCCATGTGGGGCGCCGCCGCCCAGGCGAAGGAGCTGCTGGGACAACCGACGCCGGGCGGCATCGGCCTTCAGCCGGCGGGTTCCGAGTTCAAGGAAGCCGCGCACTTTTTCCACGACGGCATCCTGATGCCGATCATCACCGCCATCTGCGTCCTGGTGCTGGGGCTGCTGATCTGGGTGGTGGTGCGCTTCAACAAGCGGGCGAACCCGACCCCGGCCAGGTGGAGCCACAACACCGCCATCGAGGTGCTGTGGACGGTCGTGCCGGTGCTGATCCTGATGTTCATCGCCATCTACTCGTTCCGGCTGCTGTTCCAGTTCCACGACCTGCCCAAGCCGGACGTGGTCGTTAAGGTCACCGGCTATCAGTGGTACTGGGGCTACGAATATCCCGACCACGGCGTGGACGAGATCACCTCCACCCTGCTGCCCAAGGAAGAGGCCGAGGCCAAGGGCGAGCCCTACCTGCTGGGCGTCGACAACCCCATGGTCGTTCCGGTCGGCAAGAACGTGCGCGTGGTCGTCACCGGCCAGGACGTGATCCACGCCTTCGGCGTTCCCGCGTTCGGCTTCGTCGTCGACGCCGTCCCGGGCCGGGTCAACGAGATCGGCTTCAAGGCCGACCGCGTCGGCAAGTACTACGGCAACTGCCGCGAGCTGTGCGGCGTCGACCACGCCTACATGCCGATCCAGATCAACGTGGTGACCCAGGCCGAATTCGACGCCTGGGTGGCCGCGCAAGGCGGCTCGACGCCGGCGGTCGGCGGCGCGCCCGCCGCCGCGGCGCAAGGCGCGACCGGAACCGTGGTCTCCGCCGGCGACGCGACCGTGCCGGCGCCCGCCGCGGCCGGCGCCGCCGTCCAGGCTCCCGCTCCGGCGACCAAGGCGCCGCCCGCCGGCAAAACCGAACAACCCGGCCCCGCCGGCGCGACGCCCGCGCCGAAGGCCCAGTAGAGCAAGAGAGTAGAGGCTGACAGATGGCCACGGCTCACGCGGGTTATAGCGACCCCCACGACCACAAGCCCGGGTTCTTCGTCCGGTGGTTCTTCTCCACGAACCACAAGGACATCGGCACCCTGTACATCCTGTTCGCCATCATGGCGGGGATCGTCGGCGGCGCCCTGTCGGGCCTGATCCGCTGGGAGCTGGCCCAGCCAGGCCTGCAGGTGTTCACCGAAGGCTCGATGCTGTCGCAGCTCGGCCTCGTGGAGGCGTCCAAGCACGGCTACAACGTGGTGGTCACCGCCCACGCCCTGATCATGATCTTCTTCATGGTCATGCCGGCGATGATCGGCGGCTTCGGCAACTGGTTCGTGCCGATCATGATCGGGGCGCCGGACATGGCGTTCCCGCGCATGAACAACATCTCGTTCTGGCTGCTGGT
>DASPKD010000077.1:0-2214 GCA_035628275.1 Caulobacteraceae bacterium
TGCGTCTGCGACATGCGGCGCATGATCCAGGACCAGACGGAGGCCCTGCGTCTCGCCGCCGAATAAGCGGAGGCCGGGCGTGCAAGGCGATCCCTCGATCATCAAGCTGCTGAACGCGGTGCTCACCAACGAGCTGACCGCAGTGAACCAGTACTTCCTGCACGCGCGGATGTTCGAGAGCTGGGGTTTCCACCACCTGGGCCGGATCGTCTACGACGAGTCCATCGGCGAGATGAAACACGCCGACAAGCTGATCAAACGCGTGCTGTTCCTGCAAGGCCTGCCGAACCTGCAGGACCTGCACAAACTGCGCATCGGCGAGAGCGTGGCCGAATGTCTTGAGGCCGATCTGCAGCTGGAGCTGGGCGGGCGCGGGCTGCTGGTGGACGGCGTGCGGGCCTGCGAGGCGGCCGGCGACTTCGTCAGCCGCGAGATCCTGGTCGCCATCCTGAGCGACACCGAGGAGCACGTCGATTTCCTCGAAAGCCAACTGGGCCTCATCCGCGCCATGGGCGAGCAGAACTATCTGCAAAGCGCCATGAAGGAGATCCAGACCGACTCCAGCGCCACCGGCGGCTGACGGCGGAACCGCCCGCCTTCGCGCCGGTTTCCTCCCCGCGGCGACGGCCGGGAGGAGGACACCATGCTGGATTCTGCGGTGCGGTCGGCCAGGGGCGCGGCGGCGGACTTCCTGAACAGCCGCGACCGCAGCGCGGGGCACGTGGCGCTCGGCGCAGCGATCTTCGTCGGCGCGGCGGTGCTGTCGACAGCTCTCGGCGCCCGCGCTGCGCCGGAGGCGTCCGACCACGAGTCGCACGCGGTGGACCGCCCCTCGGCCGAGCGGCCGGGGAAAGGGGCCAACCTGCTTTGGCCGGCGTTGTTCTCCATGCTGACCTGGTCGGGCTTAAGGGTCTGGAACGCCGCCGACAGTCCCGAGCGGCGCCGGGCGCTGGGCGTCTGGGGCGCGATGCAGGCGGTCAACACCCTGTGGCTGGCGCTGGCGCCCAAGAGCCGGATGGGCCAGATCCTGACCTCGGTGACGACGCTGGGCCTGACCGCCGCCTACGTCTCACAGGCGCGCAAGGTGGACGGCAAGGCCGCCGCCATGGCCGCGCCCTACGCCGGCGCCGGCTGGACCAGCTTTTCCGGCGCGGTGCTGCGCGAGTTCTCGCGCCTGAACCGCCCCCGCAACGTCACGCTGCACTAGGTGCCCGCCGCCGACATCGAAGCGCCCGGGCGCGTGCGCCTGATCGAGGCCGGCGCGGGACCGCCGGTGGTGCTGATCCACGGCGCCCTGACCACGCTCGACGACTGGCGACTGGGCCCGCTGGAGGTGCTGGCGGCGCGCTTCCGCACCATAGCGCTCGACCGTCCCGGCCACGGCGGCAGCCCCCGTCCGCGCTTCGAGGCCGCACCGGAGCGCCAGGCCGGACGTCTCCGCGAGGCGTTGGGCGAGTTGGGGGTGGAGCGCCCGGTGGTGGTCGGCCACTCGTTCGGCGGTCTGGTCGCGCTGGCGTGGGCCGCGGCCTGGGCGGAGGAGATCGCCGGCCTGGTGCTGCTGTCGCCCATGGCGTTTCGGGAATTCCGGCCGGCCGAGCATCTGGTGCTGGGGCCGCGGTCCTATCCGTTCTTCGGTCCGGCCCTGTCAGAGGCCGCGAACGCGACCGTCGATCCTCCGATGCTGCCGCGCATGCAGGACCTGATGTTCTCGCCCCAGGCCGTGCCCGACCGCTGGCGGCGCGAGTTCCCGCACGACCTGGCGCTGGCGGGCATGGTCGCCGACGCCGAAGACTCCGCGGTCCTGCTGCCGGGTTCCCCGTTCAGCCTCATCGACCATGCGGCGGTGACCTGTCCGACCCGGGTGCTGTACGGAAGCGCCGACCGCGTCGTCGATCCAAACCGCCACGCGGTCCCGCTGGCCGCGCGCCTGCCGCACGCCTCGACCCGCAGGCTGGAGGGGCTGGGCCACATGCTGCACCACTTCGCCCCGGACGCGGTGGTCGAGGCGGTGGACGACGTCCTTGCCTCCGGACGGCCGCGCCTGTAGGTGTCGCGCCCGAATTTCCGGACCTGCCGACACCCATGAAAATCAACGCGAACTCCATCAAGCCGGGCATGGTGCTCCAGCACGACGGCGGCCTCTGGGGCGTGGTCAAGACCGCCCACGTCAAGCCGGGCAAGGGCGGCGCCTTCGCCCAGGTCGAGATGAAGAAC
>DASPKD010000078.1:0-14522 GCA_035628275.1 Caulobacteraceae bacterium
GAGCGCTCGGTGGGCCTGGGCCTGATGGGCTTCCACTCCTTCCTGCAGCAGCAGGGCGTGGCCTTCGAGAGCGCCATGGCCAAGTCGTGGAACATGCGCATCTTCAAGCACCTGCGCCGCGAGGCCGACAAGGCCAGCCGCACCCTGGCGGAGGAGCGCGGGGCCTGCCCGGACGCCGCCGAGCGCGGCTACATGGAGCGCTTCACCCACAAGCTGGCGATCGCGCCGACGGCCTCGATCTCGATCATCTGCGGCGGCACCAGCGCCGGCATCGAGCCGATCCCGGCCAACATCTACAGCCACAAGACGCTGTCGGGCACCTTCGCGGTGAAGAACCCCTATCTGGAGCAGCTGCTCGCCGAGAAGGGGCGGAACACCGATGCGGTGTGGTCCTCGATCCTCGAGCACGAGGGCTCGGTGCAGCACCTCGACTTCCTCTCCGAGCAGGAGAAGGACGTCTACAAGACCGCCTTCGAGATCGACCAGCGCTGGGTCATCGAGCTGGCCGCCGACCGCACCCCCGACATCTGCCAGTCGCAGTCGGTCAACGTCTTCATCCCCGGCGACGTCGACAAGTGGGACCTGCACATGCTGCACTGGTCCGCATGGGAGCGCGGGGTGAAGAGCCTCTACTACCTGCGTTCCAAATCGGTGCAGCGCGCTGCCTTCGCCGGCGCCGACGACAAGGCCGCCCGTCCCGACGTCCAAGCCGCGGCAAAGACCGACTACGAGGAATGCCTCGCCTGCCAGTAAAGGCGCCGAGGCGTACCGCGCGAAGGTCCCGCAACGGGCGGCTCGGAACTTGCAAATGACGGAGACGTTAGGTCCGGCAGTCTAGGTCGGATTAGAGTTTCGTCGCAGGTTCAAAACCTTGCGGCCCGGAAAGGACAGGCGCGGATGCGTTTGCTGCTTGGGGTCTGTTCGGCGTCTGCGGCGGTATTGTCCGCGACCACCGTCTTCGCTCAGGACAGCCGTCTCGCTCCCGCCGACCAGGTGGTCTGGGCCGTCGAGCGGCTCGAGAGCCCGGCCTTCGCCTTCGACGACGATGCCCGCTTCGCTGCGTCCGACGTACTGACCGGCCAGGGCCTGGTCCGCCGAACCACCGGCGAGGTGCTGCTGAGCGACCAGGGCGCCGCGGTCGACCGCCTGCGCGTCACCCGCGGCGGACTGCTGCGCGACGAGGGCGGGGCCCCGGCCTTCTTCGGCGACGGCGCGCTCGGCGACGAGCAGGTGGACGTGACCTGGCTGCGCGGCTGGCCCTCGGCCGTGCGTTTCGAGGGCGAGGACCTCGACCTCGACATCACCCCGCACGCGGGCCTGGGCTTCGGCGCCTCCGGCGGCTCGGCCGAGGCGGGCGCCACCGTGCGCCTGGGCGCCGACCTCGGCGACCGGCTCGACGGGTTGGTGGAGGACGGCGACCGGTTCGGTCAGCGCCCGCGCTGGTACCTGTTCGCCGCCGCCAACAAGCGCGCAGTCGGCTACAACGTAACCTCGGGTCCGGACGGCTGGGGCCGCGCCGGGGTCTCGACCGACGAAGGCGCCTTCATCGGCGACGCCCAGGCGGGCGTGGCCTGGCGCAAGGGCGACCTTCAGGCCTCGTTCGGCTACGTCCAGCGCGAGATCAAGGCGCGGGCTCCTCACGGCGCCGAACGCACCTCCGCCGACGAGTCCCTGGTCGCCTTCCAGCTGTCCCTCAAACCCAGCTGGTGACCTACCGCGCGCGGCTTCCACGGCGCCCGCTGGCGCGGCGGGCGCGAACCGTCTATGCCCCCGGCTTCGTAAGTCTTCGCTGCTGAGAGGGGTCGACCATGCGCGTCGCCATGATCGGAACCGGCTATGTGGGCCTGGTGTCGGGCGCCTGTTTCGCCGATTTCGGCCACGTGGTGACCTGCGTCGATAAGGACGCCGGCAAGATCGAGCGGCTTGAACGCGGCGAAATCCCGATCTTCGAGCCCGGCCTGGACCAGCTCGTCGCCCAGAACGTTCGGGCCGAGCGGCTGTTCTTCGCGACCGACGCGTCCGAAGCGGTGCGCCAGGCCGACGCGGTGTTCATCGCGGTCGGCACGCCCTCGCGCCGGGGCGACGGCCACGCCGACCTGTCCTACGTCTATGCGGCGGCCGAGGAGATCGCCGGGCTGATGGACGGCTTCACCGTGGTGGTGACCAAATCCACCGTGCCGGTCGGCACCGGCGACGAGATCGAGCGGATCATCAAGGAGAAGCGCCCGGACGCCGACTTCGCCGTGGTCTCCAACCCCGAGTTCCTGCGCGAGGGCGCGGCGATCAACGACTTCAAGCGGCCCGACCGGGTGGTGGTCGGCACCGAAGACGAGCGCGCGCGCGAGGTGATGCGCGAGCTGTACCGGCCGCTGAACCTCAACGAGACGCCGATCCTTTTCACGGGGCGGCGGACCTCGGAGCTGATCAAGTACGCGGCCAACGCCTTCCTGGCGATGAAGATCACCTTCATCAACGAGGTGGCGGACCTGTGCGAGGCGCTGGGCGCCGACGTGCAGCAGGTGGCCAAGGGTATCGGCCTGGACAACCGGATCGGCTCGAAGTTCCTGCACGCCGGTCCCGGCTACGGCGGCTCGTGCTTCCCCAAGGACACCCTGGCGCTGGTCCGCACCGCCGCCGACGCCGACGCGCCGATCCGGCTGGTGGAGACCACCGTCCAGGTCAACGACGCCCGCAAGAAGGCCATGGCCCGCAAGGTCGCCGACGCCCTCGGCGGCGAGGTTCAGGGCAAGCGGATCGGCATCCTGGGCCTGACCTTCAAGCCCAACACCGACGACATGCGCGACGCGCCGTCGCTGGACGTGGTGCCGGCGCTTCAGGCCCTGGGCGCGACGGTGCAGGCCTACGACCCGGAGGGCATGCACGAGGCGGAGAAGCTGCTCACCGGCGTTGAGTTCCGCGACGACGCCTACGCCGCGATCGAAGGCGCCGACGCCCTGGTGATCCTGACCGAGTGGGACCAGTTCCGCGCCCTCGACCTGGACCGGGTCAAGGCGTCCATGCGCTCGCCGGTGGTGGTCGACCTGCGCAACGTCTACCGCCCCGCCGACATGCGCGAGCAGGGCTTCCGCTACACCAGCATCGGGCGGGCGTGAGGGCTCAGCCCTCGACGTCCAGCGAGTAGCCGGCCGAGCGGACGGTGCGGATCGGATCCAGCTCGGCGTCCTTGTTCAGCGCCTTGCGCAGTCGGCCGATGTGCACGTCCACCGTGCGCGCCTCGACGTAGACGTCGGAGCCCCAGACCGCGTCCAGCAGCTGCTCGCGGCTGAACACCCGGCCGGGGTGCTGCATCAGGTAGTCGAGCAGGCGGAATTCGGTGGGGCCCAGGTGGATCTCCCGCCCGGCGCGTTTCACCCGGTGGGCGACGCGGTCGATGACGATGTCGCCCTGGCGCACCGCGTCCTCGGCCAAGCCCGGGCGGATGCGGCGCAGCACCGCGCGGATGCGCGCGGTCAGCTCGGTGGTGGAGAACGGCTTGGTGACGTAGTCGTCGGCCCCGGTGTCCAGACCCCGCACCCGGTCGGTCTCCTCGCCGCGCGCGGTCAGCATGATGATCGGGATGTTGCGGGTTTCCGAGCGGCCGCGCAGCCGGCGGCATACCTCGATGCCCGACACCTTCGGCAGCATCCAGTCCAGCACCACCAAGTCCGGCAGGCGCTCGTCCACCTGCACCAGGGCCTCCTCGCCGTCGGCGGCGAGGGCGACTTTGTAGCCCTCCTTCTCCAGGTTGTACTGGAGCAGGGTCGCCAGGGCGTCTTCGTCCTCGACCACCAGGATGTGAGGCGTCACGGCTGTCTCCGTCAGCTTTCGGGCGTGTCGAAGCGAGGCCGCTCCGAAGTCAGCTCCTCGCCCGTGATCTCGTAGTGGATGATCTCGGCGATGTTGGTCGCGTGGTCGCCGATCCGCTCCAGGTTCTTGGCCATGAACAGCAGGTGGGCGCACGACTGGATCGTGCGCGGATCGCCCATCATGTAGGTCAGCAGCTCGCGGAACAGCGAATTATAGTGCTCGTCCACCTCGTCGTCGCGCGACCAGACGCTGACGGCCTGCTCCAGCTCCGAGGCGGTGTAGGCGTCCAGCACGTCCTTCATCCGCCCGGCCACCAGCTTGCCCATCCGCTCGATCGAGCGGGTCAGCGGCGTGATCGGCTCGGCCTCGGCCAATTGCAGGGCGCGCTTGGCGATGTTCTTGGCAAGGTCGCCGGTCCGCTCCAGGTCCAGCGCGATCTTCAGCGCCGCCAGGGTGCGGCGCAGGTCGCCGGCCATGGGCTGGCGGAGCGCGATCAGGCGGATGGCCTTGCGCTCGATCTCGCGCTGCATGACGTCCAGGCGCCGGTCGCGGCCGACCACCGCCTGGGCCAGGGCCACGTCGCGGCGGGCCACGGCCTCGACCGCGTCGGCCACCTGGGCTTCGGCGAGACCGCCCATGCGCGCGACCTCGGCGGTCAGCTGGGTCAGCTCGTCGCCGTAAGCCTTGACCGTGTGCTGGTTCAACACGCCCCTCCCGTCCTCAACCGAACCGGCCGGTGATGTAGTCCTGGGTGCGCGGGTCCTTCGGACGCTGGAACATCTCCTCCGTCGGTCCGGTCTCGACCAGGGTGCCCAGGTGGAAGAAGGCGGTCTTCTGCGACACCCGCGCGGCCTGGGCCATGGAGTGGGTGACGATGACGATGCAGAACTGCTGGCGCAGTTCGTCGATCAGTTCCTCGATGCGGGCGGTGGCGATCGGGTCGAGCGCCGAGCAGGGCTCGTCCATCAGGATCACCTCCGGCGACACCGAGATCGCCCGCGCGATCACCAGCCGCTGCTGCTGACCCCCGGACAAGCCGGTGCCCGGCTGGTGCAGCCGGTCCTTGACCTCTTCCCACAGGCCGGCGCGCCGCAGCGACTGCTCGACCACCCCCTCCAGATCCGACTTGGACCCGGCCAGGCCGTGGATGCGCGGGCCGTAGGCGACGTTCTCGAAGATCGACTTGGGGAACGGGTTCGGCTTCTGGAACACCATGCCGACGCGGGCGCGCAGCACCACCGGATCGACCGAGCGGGCGTTGACGTCCTCGCCATCCATCTCGATGCGGCCGGTCACCCGGGCGTAGGGGATGGTGTCGTTCATCCGGTTGATGCAGCGCAGGAAGGTGGACTTGCCGCAGCCGGAAGGGCCGATGAAGGCGGTCACCGCCTTGTCCGGCACCTCCAGCGACACGTCGAACAGGGCCTGCTTGTCGCCGTAGAACACGTCCACGCCGCGCGCGATCACCTTGGGCGGGTGGTGCGCGGCGCCGTTGATGAAGCCGCCGCCGAGCGTGGCCGTCGAAGACACGAGGCCGGCGGCGCCGCCCTCGTCGTCGCGTTGTCTGAAGATCTTGGGAAGCATGATCACCACCTCCGCTCGAAGCGGCTGCGCAGGAAGATGGCCGCGGCGTTCATGACGATCATGAAGCCCAGAAGCACGATGATCGCGGCGGCGGTGCGTTCGTGGAAGGCGCGTTCGGACGCGTTCTCCCAGATGAAGATTTGGGTCGGCAGGGTCGAGGACGCCGAGGTGATCGCCTCGGGCACGCCCGGGACGAAGGCGATCATGCCGATCATCAGAAGCGGCGCGGTCTCGCCCAGCGCGTGGGCCAGGGCGATGATGGTTCCGGTCATCACCCCCGGCATGGCCAGCGGCAGGACGTGGTGGAACACCGTCTGGGTGCGCGAGGCGCCCACGCCCAGCGCCGCCTCGCGGATCGACGGCGGCACCGCCTTCAGCGACGAGCGGGTGGCGATGATCACCGTCGGCAGCGCCATCAGCGCCAGCACCAGGCCGCCGACCAGCGGCGAGGAGCGCGGCAGCCCCATCCAGTTGATGAACACCGCCAGGCCAAGCAGGCCGTAGACGATCGAAGGGACCGCCGCGAGATTGTTGATGTTGACCTCGACGATCTCGGTGAACCGGTTACGCGGCGCGAATTCCTCCAGGTACACGGCCGCCAGCGTCCCGATCGGCACCGCCAGCAGGGCGGTGACGGCCAGCATCATGGCCGAACCGACGATGGCGCCGAGCAAACCGGCCAGCTCCGGCTGGGTGGAGTCCGAGCGGGTGAACAGGCCGGTGTTGAAGCCGCTGCTCACCATGCCCTTGTCCTGCATCCGGTCCAGGATGGTCAGTTGCTGGTCGGTGAGGGTCCGGTCGTCCTCGACGATCTCGCGGCCGTAATGACCCTTGTAGTAGAGGTCCGCGTCGTCCCCGATCGGCGCGTCCAGAGTGATCGTGCGCCCGATCAGCGAGGGGTCCTCGCGGACTTGCTCCAGCACCTGGAAACCGAGGTCGGGCGACAGCACGTCCTTGGCGGCCAGTCCCAGATCGCCGGTCGGATCGGCCAGACCCAGGCGCGTGACCAGCTGGTCGGCGATCATCAGGTCGTAGTTCGCGCCCTGGACGTCGGCGGGGTCGATCCGGGAGGGGTCGACGTAGACCGGCAGCTCCACCGTGTAGGTCTCGAAGGCGCTGTAGCCCTGCAGGCCGATGCGGCCCAGCAACACGCCCAGGAAGGCGATGGCGATCAGGATCGCGGCCAGGCCGTAGAAGCGGAAGCGGCGCTCGGCGGCGTGCCGCGCCTTCAGCCGCTTCTCAACGGCCGTGCGGATGTCGCGCGCGGGCCGGCCGGCGCCGGCGCTCGGGAGGGCGGCGTCAGTCATACTGTTCCCGGTAGGCTTGCACGATGCGCAGGGCGACGACGTTCAGCGCCAGGGTGATCACGAACAGGGTCAGGCCCAGGCCGAAGGCGGCCAGGGTCTTGGGACTGTCGAACTCCTGGTCGCCGGTCAGCAGGGTGACGATCTGCACGGTGACGGTGGTGACCGTCTCCAGCGGGTTCAGGGTGGCCTTGGCCTGCAGACCCGCGGCCATGGTCACGATCATGGTCTCGCCGACGGCGCGCGAGACGGCCAGCAGGAAGGCTCCGGCGATGCCGGGCAGGGCCGCGGGCAGGATCACCTTCTTCACCGTCTCGGACTTGGTGGCGCCCATGGCGTAGCTGCCGTCGCGCAGCGACTGGGGCACCGCGTTCAGGATGTCGTCGGACAGGGAGGAGACGAACGGGATCAGCATGATCCCCATGACCACGCCGGCGACCAGCGCCATCTGGTTCTGCACCGTCATCAGGTACTGGCCGAAGCCGTCCAGCGGCCCGCCGATCAGCAGCGATCCCACCCAGTTGAACGCGCCTCGGAACGCGGGGCCGACCGTCAGGGCGGCGAAGAAGCCGTAGACCACGGTCGGAACGCCGGCGAGGATCTCCAGCACCGGCTTGACCACCGCGCGCGTGCCCCGCCCGGCGTACTCCGACAGGTATATGGCGGAGAACAGGCCGATCGGGCCGGCCACCATCATGGCCAGGAGCATGACCAGGAAAGTGCCGACGAACAGCGGCACGGCCCCGAACGCTCCCGACTGGCCGACCTGGTCGGCGCGGATGGCGATCTGCGGGCTCCACTGCATGCCGGTTAAAAATTCCAGCGGCGGCACCGCCGAGAAGAAGCGCACGCTCTCGTAGACCAGCGACAGGACGATCCCGACGGTGGTCAGCACCGCGACCGCCGAGCAGATCACCAGCAGGGCCGAGACCCAGCCCTCGACCTTGTTGCGGGCGCGGAACTGGGGCGCGATCCGGGGCAGGGCGAACAAGGCGCCGGTCAGCGCCAGCAGGCCCGCCAGGGCCCAGCCGCCCCAGCGCAGCGTGCGGTCGATGCGCCCGGCGCGTTCTGCGGTCGCCTGCAGGGCGGCGCCGAGTTCGCCGGCGTAGGCCTGATCGCTGGCCCGCCGGCCCTGGGCGACGGCTTGAGCGTCGCTGAGGAACAGGGACTGCTGATCGGCGGACAGGGCCTGGACGGCGGGGGGCAAATCGGCCGCCAGGATCGCCGTTTCCAGACGGTCGCCGAACCCGACCAGAGCGATCAGCAGGATCAGCGCCGGCACGGTCGCCCAGATGGCGACATAGGCGCCGTGATAGCCGGCTAGGGAGTGGGGGCGGTCCGGCGCCTTGCGCGTGGCCGCGACGATCTTGCGCCGCCCCAGCCAATAAGTGGCCAGAGAGAACAGGAACAGTCCGGCGAAGACGATCCAGATCATCGAACCTGTACTTTCAGGACGTTATCCGCGCGAGGCCGTGCCGCGTGTCGCGCGCTTCGCTCCGGCTGCGACCTATGGAGCGGTTCGGTTGTCGGATTACGAAGCTTCGGTGACAGTTTTGTTGCGCTGCTCGGCCGCCGGAGCGGGCGCTTTGGGCACGTACGAGCGCGCCTCGACCGGCTTGGGGAAGTAGACCGAGAACCCCGAGCCTTCGCCCGGCTGGCTCTCCACCAGCATGCCGCCGCGGTGGCGGTTCATGATGTGCTTGACGATCGCCAGGCCCAGGCCCGTGCCCGAGCGTTCGCCGCTTTTCTGACCCTCGACGCGGTAGAACCGCTCGGTCAGGCGCGGCAGGTGCTCGCGAGCGATGCCGGGCCCGCGGTCGCGCACCCGCACCAGGGCGAAGCGCGCCTCGCTGCGGTCGGGCGTCAGCAGCGACAGGCGCGCGGCGCGGGGCTCCCGCCCGCCGGTCGCCTCGTCCAGCGTCAGGTCGCTCGCCACCTCGACCAGCACCGACGATCCCGCGGGCGAATACTTGACCGCGTTGTCGATCAGGTTCTGCACCACCTGCACGATCTGGTCGCGCTCGCCGGTCACCACCGCATGCCCCTTGGGCGGCGCGACCACCTCCAGCCCGACCTGCTTCTCGCGCGCCAGCAGCGCCAGGGCGTCGATGACGTCGCTGACGGTCATGGCCAGGTCCACCCGACCCGAGGGCGGGATATGCTCGTTCAGTTCGATGCGGCTCAGCGACAGCAGGTCGGCCACCAACCGGCCCATGCGGTCGGCCTGCGCCGCCATGATGGTCAAGAACTTGTCGCGCGCGGCGGCGTCGTCGCGCGCGTGACCGCGCAGGGTCTCGATGAAGCCCGACAGCGACGCCAGCGGCGTGCGCAGCTCGTGGCTGGCGTTGGCCAGGAAGTCGGCGCGCATCCGCTCCATGCGCCGGCTGTCGGTCTCGTCGCGCATGTACAGCAGCGCCAGCCGCGCACCGTCTCCCGGCGTCGGAAGCGGGCGGGTCCAGGCGCGCCAGAACCGGTCCTGCGCCCCGCCGGTCTCGTAGGCGGCGATCCGGCCCACGCCGCCGAACAGCGCCTCGTCCACCGCCTCCAGCACCTCGGGATCGCGCACGGCGGCGACCAGCAGCGGGCTGTCCCCCTGGATGCGCAGCAGCTCGCGCGCGGCGCTGTTGGCGAAGGCGATCCGCCGCCCGACGATGTCGTCCGGCTCGCTGGCCACGACCACCATCACCGGGTCGGGCAAGGCCTCCAGCACCGCCTGGAAGCCGGGGCCGCGCTCGGGCTCGGGCGAGGCGAAGCCGCCGCCTTGGTCGGCGGGCGCGGCGGCCTCGTCCTGGCGGCGGCTGAAGCGGAACGCCTGCACGCTGGTCAGCAGGGTCACCGCCGCCGCGGCAGCAGCCGCGAACAGCAGCCGCTCGGCGTGCGGCCCGTCGGAGGCGGCCAGCCCGAGCATCAGCGCCACGCCCGCGCCGCCGGCCAGGGGCACGCCCCAGGGGCGCGGCCGGCGGACGGCGGGCGCGAGCGGCGAGGGCTGCTGTTCAAAGGGCATGGACGGCCCGGTTGCTGCGCGCGAATCGCGCTTTCCGATCAGACGCTTCAGATATGGCGCCGTCGTGACGGGAACCCAAACGGGAACCACGGCTCTGCCGTAACGTTGTTCGGCGGAGTTCTAGTGGAGACCCGCCATGGGCGTGGAGCGCGACAACAACCGCACCGTCTGGGTGATCGTGGCCCTGATCGCCATCGTGGCTATCGTGGCCCTGGTCTATCTGTTCTCCCAGAACAACCAGGCGTCCGCGCCGGTGGTGGGCGAGGACACGCGGGTGGAGACGACCATCGAAACCGCCGGCGACAGTGCGAGCGAAGCCGCCGCGGCGGCGGCGCGCGCGGTCGAAGGCGCGGCGGAAAAGGCCGGGAACGCGGTCGAGAACGCCGGCGACGCGGTCGACAACCGCATCCCCGCCGACACCGTCCCGGCCGAGCCGGCCCCCAGCCCGAACCAGTAAGCTTCCTCTCCTGAGCCTTGCGGGGCCCCGGACGCGTGTGCCGGGGCCTTTCTTTTGCCCGCCTAGTCGTTCGCCGCGGTCAGGCGGCGCTTCGGGGCCGAGAACTCGACCCGAACGCCGCGCGCGCCGGCTTCGGGAAAGCGGTCGGCCAGCCGTTGCGGAGCCCGCGATCGGTCGCGGCGCGCAGTCGACGTCACGCCGGACAGCGCCGCCTCCAGATCCCCGCACGCCTCGCGCCAGTCCTGCAGCAGGTCGGCGATCTCGACCTTGGCCCTGACGTGGGCCAGCAGGCGGTCGAACAGCTCCAGCCCCTGCTGCTCCAGGCGGTCGGCGGCGTGCGCCTCGCAGCGACCGAGCTCCCGGCCGAAGTGCCGCCGATTGGCCGCCAGCCGCCCGAAGTGGTCGCTGTTCCATTCGGCGAACACCGGCTCGTCGGCCACGCGCGCCGCGTCGTCCAGCAGGTCCGTCAGGGCGTCGGCGTCTCGCCTGTCCAGGTCGTCGCGCCGCGCCGCCCGGTCGATCTCGCGCGCCAGCCGCTCGGCCAGGGCGACGGCGCCCGCCCGCCCGGCCACGGCCGCGGCGACCGCCTCCGTCATCTGATCGCAGAACTGTTGGCAGGCGTTCGCCTGCGCGCGCTCGTCCCGGGTCAGCCGCGTGCGGGCCAGCTCGGCCCCGGCGGCGAACGCCTCGCGGCGCTCGACGAACCGCCGCGCCGCCTCCGGCGACAGGGTCGCGCGCAGGTCCAGCAGGGCGGCGTCTAGCTCAGCCAGTCGGCGCAGCAGCTCGTCGCGGGCGCGGCCCCGCGCCTCCCGCCGACGCAGCACCGCGTCGACCCCGCGCACGACCAGGGCGCAGGCGGCCAGCATCAGGCCGGCGTCGAAGATCGTCCCCGACCAGGCCGCGATCTCGCCCGGCAGGGGGCCGACGCGGGTCCAGAGAGCCGCGCCCAGCCCGGCCAGCCCCAGCAGATCGACCAGCAGCACGGGCCCGGGCCACGGCCTGCCGGCCGGTCGCCGGGCGTGCGCACGCTCTTCGCCTCCCCGCTGCCCCATGCTCTCCGCCCCACGCGTCCGGCGGAGCTTAGCGCAAGCGTAGCGGGATTGACATCGGCGCGGTGGTCCTTCGCCCGGCGACCAGGTTAACTCACCCTCTCCCCGCTTGCGGGGAGAGGGCAGGGTGAGGGGGGCTCATGCCGCACGTCAGGTTCACGCAGAAGGCGCGCCGGCTGCGCGAGCGGCAGACGCCGGCGGAGGCGATCCTATGGACGGAGTTGCGCGACCGGCGTCTCGGCGGCCTCAAGTTCAGGCGCCAGGCGCCGCGCGGGACCTACATCGTGGATTTCTACTGCGCCGAGTCCAAACTAGTCGTGGGGCTCGACGGCGGCGTCCACCGAATACCCGAGGTCGCGGCTGCGGACCTGGTTCGGACGGAATGGCTCGAGCGCCAAGGCTACGTCGTGCTTCGATTCAGCAATGCTGAGGTGCTGAACCGGGTCGATCGCGTCTGCGCCGCGATCCTGGCCGCCGCATGCGGCCAGGCCCCTCACCCTTCCCTCTCCCCGTAAGAACGGGGAGAGGGTGTCGCCTCTCCGCTTA
Source organism: Caulobacteraceae bacterium (assembly GCA_035628275.1). GTDB lineage: Bacteria > Pseudomonadota > Alphaproteobacteria > Caulobacterales > Caulobacteraceae > DASPKD01. The sequence continues at coordinate 11,752 of DASPKD010000078.1, forward strand.
CGCCGCCGCCTGCTCGGCCTCGGCCGCTGAGCCCAGGCTCGCCTCCGCCAGGGCCTGCAGAAGCACCGGCGCGGAGATCGGCTTGGTCAGGTGGCGGTCGGCGCCGGCGGCGCGGCAGGCCTCGACGTGCTCGGGCAGGGCGTTGGCGGTCAGCATGAACACAGGCGCGCGCTCCATCCCCTGCGCCGCCTCGATGCCGCGCAGGGCGCGGGTGGCGGTCAGGCCGTCCATCACCGGCATCTGCATGTCCATCAGCACCACGTCGAAGCGACCGGCGCGGAAGGCGTCCACCGCCTCCTGGCCGTTCTCCACCGAAGTCAGCTCCACCCCCGCCTGGGCCAGGATCAGCTCCACCACCTTGCGGTTGGTCGGGTGGTCGTCGGCCAGCAGCACCCGCAGCGGCCGCTCCTCCGCCTCGATGGCGTCGGTCGGGGCGGGCCCGGCGTCGGCCGCGGCCTCCTCCTGCGCCAGCACCGGCAGGCGGGCCTCGAAGGTGAACACCGAACCGAAGCCCGGGGTGCTGTCGCAATCCAGCTCGCCCTCCATCAGCTCGGCCAGCTGGCGCGAGATGGCCAGGCCTAGGCCGGTGCCGCCGAACCTGCGGGTGATCGACCCGTCCGCCTGCTGGAAGCGGCCGAAGATGCGATCCTTGTTGGTGGGGTCGAAGCCGACCCCGGTGTCGCGCACGGTGAAGCGCCACAGCGGCGCCTCGCCGTCCTCCACCCGCTCCACCGACAGGCGCACCTCGCCCGCGTCGGTGAACTTGACCGCGTTGCTGACCAGGTTGGTCAGGATCTGCTTGATGCGGACCATGTCGCCGCTGATGCGGGTCTCGGCCTCGGCGGCGACCTCCACCACCAGAGGGACGTTCTTCTCCCGCGCGCGCAGGTCCGACAGCGCCGCCACGGCGCGCACCGCGTCGCCCAGGTGGAAGCCGTCCTGCTGGATTTCGATGCGGCCGCTCTCGATCCGCGCCAGGTCTAGGATGTCGGACAGCAGCCGCTCCAGCGTCTCGCCGGAGGAGCGGATGATCTCCACCATCTCCGCTTGGCGCGGCTCCAGCGCGGTGCCGGCCAGCACGTCGGCCACCCCGACCACGCCGTTCAGGGGCGTGCGGATCTCGTGGCTCATGTTGGCCAGGAACTCGCTCTTGGCCCGGTTGGCGGTCTCGGCTTCCTGGCGGGCCCGCTCCAGCGCCTCGGCCTGGCGCTTGAGGTCGGTGATGTCGACGGCGATGGTCACCACCCCGCCGTCCGAGGTCAGCCGGTCCTCCAGCCGCAGCCAGCGCCCGTCGGCCAGCCGCTGCTCGATGGCGCCGGCCCCGCTGCGCCGCGCCGCCAGCCGCTCCGCCATCCATTCCGCCTCGCGCCCGACCGCCTCGGGATAGTCGCCGTGGGCCAAATCGACCTCCAGCAGCTTACGGAACGGCACGCCGGGCGTGATGGAGTCGCGGCAGAAGCCGGCGATGCCGACGTACTGGCGGTTGCAGACCACCAGCCGATCCTCCGCGTCGTAGAATCCCAGGCCGGCGGGCAGCACCTCGATCGCCTCGCGCAGGCGCTCCAGCGCCGATTGCTTGCTGCGGGAATAGATCACCGCCGTGCCCACGCCTCCGGTCAGCACCAGCAGCGACAGGCCGATCACGCAGGCCCAGATCGCGCCCTCGCTCAACAGGTCGGCGGGCACGATCGCGGCAGGATCGGGACGAACGCTCAAGCCCTGCAGGCCTACTTCGTGCACGCCCATGATCGCCAGGGCGAGGGCCGCCGCCCCGCCGGCTTGCCGCAGCCAGAAGGTCGAGCGCCCCGCGGCGAAGAAGCCGGCGGTGGACAGGCCCACCCCCAGCAGAACCGACTGGATCACAGAATCCCGGTCCCACTCCAGCCGGCCCTCGAGCGCTATGCCGCTGACCGCCATGTAGTGGGTGCCGGCGATCACCACGCCGCCCGTCAGACCCGCCGCCAGCAGGCCCTCGAATCCGGTGGTCAGGGCCGCCACGCTGAAGGCCAGAATCATGCCCGCCACCGCCGTGACCAGCGCCGCCCCGGTAAGGCCGGGCGCATAGCCCGCGCTGTGATGCTCGTGCGCCAGCATGATGGAATAGTGCGAGGCCCAGATCCCGACCCCGACCGACAGCCCGGCGAACACCAGCCAAGTCGCTTTCAGCGCCCCTTGCGTCAGCGCCGCGCGGGCGTAGACGCGCAGTCCCGTCGCCGCCGCAAGCAGGCAGAACAGCCCCACGACCAGTATGACCGGCGTTTGGCCGTTCACCGCGAATTCCGTGAAATCCCGCACGGCGTTCCTCCCCAGGACGCCGCAAAGCTAGGTCGGAAGGGTTAATTTTCGCCGATCATGTTCGGGGCGTCGCCGATCGGGGGTCGCGACCGCGGCATCGTGGAAGCCCCGCCGTCCCCGCATTTGCACCGGGGACCCGCGACAAATCCCGTCATCCCGGCCGGAGCGGCGCAGCCGCGCAGAGCCGGGACCCAGGGGACGCGGAGAACCCCGGCGGCGGCACGGGTTGTGGACATCCCCCTGGGTCCCGGACGAGCGCTCGCGCGCTCTCCGGGATGACGGCGAAATAGGAGCGCGGGAGCGGGCGTTTCCGATATTTTCACCCGCCCCCTGAAACCGCCCCCATACTCCTCTCCGACCCCGCCGCGGGGGAGGGCGCTCAGGTACCAGAGCCCGATGCGGCGGCGGGGCGGAAGTCGAGCGGGACGAACCTGGCGTCGATGCTGGGAGCTCCGGCGGTGCGGCTGCAAGGCTGA
>DASPKD010000079.1:0-9011 GCA_035628275.1 Caulobacteraceae bacterium
AGCACCGCTCGCGGATGAGCGGTGAAGGCGAGATAACTCATGGGAGCCGGTAGGACGAATGGGAACGGCGGCGGATGCCGCTCAGTACTCGGGCTGCCGGCCACGCGGGCCTTAACGCGTAGGCCTTTTGCCGAGGGTGTGCACAAGCCCAACCCCTCGGACGGCTCCCTGCGAATTTGTGAAGTAGCCCCGCTCTCCGAAGAGCGGTGACCGTTTTCTCCTCGGGGCCCCCGCCGGCGTGATTGCCCTCACCGCCTGGCGGGGGTTTCTTTTTCCCTTGACTCTGATGTGCCATCCGGGTACACATAGCGTCGAGGGCAGACAGGAGCAATTCCGTGCTGCCCCCCGCGCCGCGCCCCAACGGCAAGCCTCCCTACCCCGCCCAGCTCAAGCGCGACGAATTCAAGGAAGTCCCCTGCTCCGGCTGCGGCTCCACCTGGCGCCGCGTCGTCGGCGGCTTCTGCCGCTTCCTCGTCCACCGCCTCGATCCGCGCGTGAGCGGCCCGGAAAACTGGGAGTGGCACTTCTGCGTCGGCTGCGGAAAGCAAGTCACCCTGCTCGGCCAGGTCGTCGAGCCCGGCGCCGAGGGCGCCGTCCCTCCCGAGATCTTGAAGGAGATGAACCGTGCGTAAGATCCTCTTCTCGAACGATCCCCCGCCCGCCGGGTCCGGCGCGGGCGCCGGCGGCACGACTCCCCCCGCGCCGCCCGCCCCGCCGGCCCCGGCCCCGGTCACGCCGCCGACCACGGCCCAGCTCGAGGCTCGGCTCGCCGCGGCGGAGAAGCGCCTGGCCGACATGACGACGGGCGACCCCGACCGCGCGAAGCTCCTCGAGCGGATCGACGTCCTCGAGAAAGCCGTCGCCGCTTCGAAGAGCGACACCCCCAAGCCGCCGGGCTTCTGGCGGCGCTTCTTCGACGCCATGGACTTCACGAGGTAAGCCGATGAAGCCGCTCGACCGCAAGCGCCAGCAGGCCGTGACGCGCATCCTCGAGGGCCTGTCCGATCCCGCGACGGAGGCCCAGGTCCTGGGCGTGTCCAAGCGCCAAGTGCAAAGGTGGGTGGAGGCGGCCCGGGCCGCCGCCGGGAAGCCCGGGACGACCACGTCGCCGAACGTCACTCCCCCTGGAGCGACGTCATCCGCGTCGCCCAACGCCGCTCGGGACGCCGCCAGGAAGGGGGCCGGGCTGGATGGCGGAGGGGCGTCGCAAGGGGGGCCCACCCCCGCCGACGTCCAGGCGGCCAAGGTCGACATGGCGCAGCAGTGCGTCGACGCGGTCGGGATGGTCTGGACGGGCGTCTTCAGCGCCGTCGTGTCGTTCAAGTACTCGCCGCCGCTCGACCTCACGTCGCCCGAGGTCCAGCAGGCGATCGCGCTTCACCCGATGGCGGAGGGCCTGATCCGCGCGAACGCGCCGACGCTCTTCCCTTGGATCGCGAAGCTCCAGTCGGGGCCCTTCCAGCTCGTCGCGGGCCTCGTCGTCGCGGGCGGCATGACCGCGATGAACCTCCACACGATGGCGAAGAGCCGCGGCTGGGAGGCCGCGCCGAAGAAAAAGCCCACCCCGGAGGCCGAGCGCGACCAAGCCTACCGCGACATCGACCGCGCGCAGCGCGCGACGGCCGCCCCGCCGCCGCCCCAGGCGCCTCCGCCGCCTCAGCCTGACACGTCCGCGACGCGGGAAGCGCTCCGGCCCGGCTCGGGCGACGTCGAACCGGGCACGTACATGGGCGCGGCCATCGTGACGCCCGACTGGGCGAAGGCGGGATGAGCGAAGCCTATCTCGTCCTGGGCTGCCCGGGCAGCGGGAAGACAACCCGCGCCCGGGCGCTCGCCGCCGAAATGACCGCCGTCGGCGCCGCGCTCATCGTGGTCGACACCGGCCGCGTCGAGGCCTTCGACGACATGTACCACGCGCGCAGCCTCGACGAGCTGATCGACGTCGTCTGGGAGGACGGCGACGATATCGCCTTCACGCCCAAGGACGGAGAGGAGTTCGACCGCCTCTGCGGGGCGATCTACGGCGGCCGGAACGTCGTCCTCCTGGTCGACGAGCTCTACAACGTCGTCCCGTCCGTCCGCTCGATCCCCGAGAACTTCCAGCGCTGCTTGCGCGAGCGCCGCCGCGTGCTGGCGGGCGCCGTGGTGACTTCCCAGCTCTACCGCGATTGCGGCCGCGCCATGAAGGGCCTGGTGACGCACATCCTGGTCGGGCGCATGACCGCACCGGAAGACCAGGCGGACCTGAAGGCGGACTACGGCCTCGAGCCTGAGCGCGTGGGCCAGCTCCCGCCGGCGCGCGAAAATCCCGACGGCGCGTTCATCCCGTTGAAAGTGGGGTTCTGATGGCTAAGCCCACGCGCCGCCCCGATCCCCCCGCGCGCCATCCGCTCGGCTGGGAGCGGAAAGGCTTCTTCCTCCCGCCCGACCTGGTCGACGCCTTGCGTGTCATGTCCAAGGGCTTCACCGGGGAAGGCGACTTCCTGCGCTTCCTGCTCCGCCAGGAGTGGAACGCCTGGAAGAAAAAAGCGTCGCCCACGACGTAGCCCGCGACATCGCCCACGACACACCGCCTTCCTGTCTCTTTCTCCGCCGGGTATTTGAGGGCATCGAGCGCGGCTGAGCCGCGGCGACGGAGGAAGAAGACCATGAGCGTGACGATCCCCACCCCCGGCGGCGCGAACGTCGGGATCGCGAAGTTCGTGTTCATCGCCGGCGGGGCGACGGTCGGCATCGCGGCGGTGCAGTCCTTCGTGCTGCCTGCGCTGCCCCAGGCGGCCTACCAGTGGAACTTCGGCCCCTACTTCGACGGCATCAAGTTCTGGAGCGCCGTCGGCGCGATCCTGGGCGGCGCCGCGGGCGCCATGCTCTCGAGCAAGCTCTAAACCCCGGCGCGGGGCCCTGAGAGAGAGAACGGAGAAACAGAAGATGGCCACGACCTACAAGACCGGCGTCTCGAAGGCGAAGGCGAACACGACCGCCGAGACGCTGCGCTGGTCCGAGAACGAGATGCTCTGGGGCCCGGCCATCAAGAAGATCTTCGTGGACATGGCGCCCACCGACAACGACATGGACGCCCTCACGAAGATCGAGCTCTTCGCCGCGGGCAACCCCATCTGGCGCCTGAACGAGCTGCAGTTCAACGCCGTGATGTCGACCCTCGCCAAGCGCGAGGTCGCGGGCGCCACGGTGAAGCGCTTCACGATCGACTTCTCCCTCTTCGGGATGGTCGATGGCGGCTGCGCGCCGAACAAGGCCCTCTCGCTCGAGATCACGACCGACAACACGGGCGCCAACGGCACCTGGCGCATCGGCTACGAGGTCTCCGACGCCCCGGGCAAGGCCTACCCGACGCTGCTCGCCCAGGACATGAACATCGGGGCCTCGGCCGCGCCCGGCACCTACACGTTCACCCAGCGCGGCCTCCTGCGTGGCTTCGTCCTGCCGCGCACGACCTCGATCGACCAGCTCCAGCTCTGGGACTCCGGCGGGAACCAGATCTGGACGCTCAACACCGAGGGCCTGATCCTGCAGGCTCAGGACTACATCAGCGGCTTCTCGACGACCCTGAACAAGCTCTTCCTCCTGCCCGAGCCCTTCATGCTCCCGGGCGGCCGCGTGGAGCTGACCGTCGACGGCTCGTTCGTCGCGACGGACCAGATCGTGCCCTGGGTGGACCAGCCCGTCGAGGCCTAAAAGGAGAACGCGACATGTATCTCTTCATCCACCCGGACGGCTCGGTCAAGGCGGTCGCGAAGCGCGAGGACCTGAAGGGCCACTACAAGTTCGCGGGCTACGAGGGCAAGGCCGTCGAGCTCTCGGGCACGCCCTTCGCCCTCGACGAGTTCAAGCCGAAGGCCCCGGCGAGCGCCCAGCCGGCCGCCGCCCCCGTGTCGGGCGACGTCCAGGCCCTGATCGCCCAGAACAAGGCGCTCTCGGCGCAGCTGGAGAGCGTCCTGGAGGCCCTGAAGGCGAAGCCGGCGGACCCGAAGCCCTCCGCCTAATCCTCTGAAAGGAGGGCCCCGGCGTGGGCATCTTCAAGCGGTACTACGAGAAGGGCAAGGAGTACGTCCGCCGCTCTTCCGATCAGGTCAAGGAGTTCGGGCGCCGCACGGCCGACACGCGCGTGAAGATCACGCGGGTCGGCACGGCCGTCGGAGCCGGGGCCCTCGCCTTCGTCCCCGGCCTGGGCGTTGTCCTCGCCCCCGCCGCCGCGGCGCTCGGCGCGACCGCGAACCGCTACAACGCTTCCACGGCCGCGCGTCACGAGGGCAAGACGGGCCGGGACGCCCGCAAGGCCGGGCGCGCGGAGTTCGTCCGGACGGGCGTCTACGGCGGCGTCGGCGCCGCCCTCGGCATCGGCGCTTCCGCTGCGCTCGGCGCGGGCACCTTCCAGAGCGCCCCGGGCGCCTACAGCTACGGGGCCGGCCAGAGCCATTTCGGAGCCGTCGCCCCCGGCACGTCCGCGAACGCGGCCGCCGAGCTGACGATGGCGAACTACGCGGCCGCCGGCGGCCCCCAGGCCTTCGGCGTCACCCCGTCGGCGGGCGGCTTCGCCGGATCCCTCGGCAACATCGGCAAGGCGGCGGGCGCCGCGGCGGCCGGCGCGAAGAGCGCGGGCGGCATGGGCGCGGGCGCCGGCGCCAGCGGCGGCCTCCTGAACACCCTCGGCAAGGTGGGCTCCGCGGCCCTCGAGTACGGCGGCGCGGCCGGCGGCCTGGTCGGCCAGGCGGCGGGCATCCTCAAGGGCCAGCTCCCGCCCGGCGTCATGACGCCGCCCTTCAACCCCGGCGGCCAGACGGGAGGCCATCCCGGCGGCGGCGACGTCCCGGGGGGCGGCCCCGGCGGGGAGTCGGGCTTCGCGGGATTCACGCGCAAGGACGGCGAGGCGTCCGGATCGGCCGCGCCCATCCTGCTGGGTCTCGGCGCTCTCCTCCTTCTGCGGAGGGCCGGGTGAACGCCGCCGATTTCTCCGGACAGGACGCGTGGAGCCTCGGGGCTCCCCGGAAGAAGGTCCTCGCCTCGGTCGCGACCTCCACGGTCGACAAGACCGCCTGGCAGTGCGTGCAGATCATGCGGCCGTCGATCCTGAAGCCCGTCGGCGCGCCGCGCCTGGTGCGCTTCACGTGCGTCCCGCCCGACGACACAACGATCTCCGACGGCCGCTTCTACACGGCTCAGGACGGCATCTGCTACATGCTGGTCCCGGGCATCCACAACTGGTATGTCAACCTCCCGACGGACGGGACGCCGGGGAACGAGGACTTCGTCCTTCTCGACGCCATGTCCGCGATCGTCGCGCCCTACGTGGGCGGCTCGATCGGGAGCTCGGCCGGGCTCTCCCCCCAGGCTCCGACGACGGCCGCCATGGCGGGCTCCTCCGCCCAGATCATCGCCGCGGACTCCGCGCGCGGCCGCCTCTGGGTCTCGAACCCGCACGCTTCCGTCAAGGTCTACATCGCCTTCGGCCAGGCCGCCGTGAACGGGAGCGGGGCGTTCATCGCCCCCGGCGGCATGCTCCAGCTGGAGCCCGAAAGCGGTCTCGCGCAGCTGCAGCTGAGGGGCATCACCGACGGGACGGCGGTCACCGTCGGCGTGCAGGCCTTCAAGTGAATGGGCGGCGTCATCTTCACGCCCGGCTCCTCGCCGATGTCGGGCCTCGACGGCAAGTGGATCTACGGCCCCGGCTCGGACGGGGATCAGACCCTCGTCGCTGATACCACGCTCGCCGCGGGCGATAACGTCAAGCTCTACCGGGACCTCACCCTCGCGGGGTTCACCCTCTACATTCCCTCCGCCGCGAACTACGGCCTGATCTGCGTTTCCCGGAACCTGACCGGCGGCGGCGGCTTTATCTCCGCTCAGGGTCGAGGGGTCGGGACGCCCGGCGCGGCGGTGGTCGGCAGCAGCAACAACGGAGCCTCCGGCGCGGGCGGCGCCGGGGCGGGCGCGATCCTCGTCTTCGCCTACAGCGCGACGAACGTCACGGTCACGGCGGCGGGCAGCGCGGCGGGTGCGGCGACGCAACCGAGCAACGTCACTTCACAAGCGAACGGGACGGCGGGCAACGCCCCGTCGGCGACCTCCCTGTGGTTCCTGAACAGCACGTCTTACTCGGCCTCGACGGGGACGGCGGCGGCCGGCGGCGGCACGCAAACGGCCGGCGGCACCGCGACGGCCCAGCGCGACATCACCTCCGCGAACCGGACGATCATCCGGCGCGGCCTGAAGATGCACACGCGCTGGCTCTGCCTCCCGTCCGTCGCGAACCTCACCCTTGGGACGGACCTCTACGGCATCGCGGCGAGCGGCGGCGGCTCCGGCGCGCTCGGCTTCGGCGGGCTCAACGGCTCGACGGGCGCGGGGGGCGGCGGCGGCGGCCAGGGCGGCATCGGGCTCTGGGGCTACGGCGGCGCCGGCGCCGTCGGCGGCTTCGAGGGCGGCCTCGACGTCGGCCCCGGGCAGTTCTGCGTGGGCGGCCCGGGCGGCTCGGGCGGGGGCGGCGGCGGCTTCGCGTTCTTCATGGTCGACGTCGGCGTGAACTGCGCCGTGAGCGCCGCCGGCGGGCAGAGCTCGAACGGCACGGGCGGCGCCGGCCGGGGCGGCGGCGCGGGTGGAAACGGCGGCGGGGGCGGCGGCGGCGCCGCGATCGGCGTCGGCCCGGGCGTCACGGCGGCCGCCGGCGGCGGCGCGGGCGCCCAGGCGGGTGAGGACGGGATGGCCTGGACCCTCCCGAGGGCGGGTTGACGATGGGCAAGTGGCTGCCGAAGTTCTGCGCGTGCCTGAACCGCTGCGGCGAACAGATCGCCTGGGTGCGGAATCCCGCCCCCGGCTGGGAGAATCACCGCGACGTGAAGTTCGGGCACCCGCCCCGGCCGGTCTTCGTCCAGAATCAGGCCCGCCGGATCCACGCCTCCCAGCTCGAGGCTCTAGCGACGGTGGACGCCTACACGGGAGGCTTCACCCCCGAGGCGCGGGCCATCCTCGACCCCAAGACGCCCGTCGACGTGCGCGCGCGGCTGATCGGTCAGTCGCTCTCGCGGCAGCGGAAAGGAAAGGTGACCGCATGAGCGGCGCGATCTTCACCCCGGGCGTGACGCCCGCGCTCAACGGCTTCGAGAACCGGCTGATCGTGAACGCGGATCTCAGCCTTGCGACCTGGAACACGGTCGCGGGACACGCCATGTTCTCGATCACTGGGCCCGTCCGCGCGATCTTCATCTACTACATCACCGAGACGTTCACGTCGGGCGGCGCGGCGACGGTCTCCTTCGGCCTCACGGGCTTCCCGGCCGACTACGCCGCGGCTCAGACCTACGCGAACCTCCAGGCCGGGCGGCACGTCGACCCGGGCGCGACGATCGCGACGCTCTCGATCTGGTGGTCCAGGTTCATGAACAGCGCGCGTCAGGCCGACTGCATCATCACGAACAGCATCAAGCACGGCTACACGATCGCGGCCGCCGCCATGACCGACGGCGCGCTGCGCGGCATCTGCTACTGGTCCAGCCTCGACGGCGCGGGCGCGGTGGTCGCGGGCGACGGCGGGGCTTTGTAGGAGGGCTTATGAAGAAGCTCGCGGCGCTCCTGGTGGCGCTGGTGACCCTGTGCGGCTCCAGCTGCCCGAAGACCGAGGTCGGCTGAAAGCGCTCTCCGGACGGCACCGTGGAGTGCACGATCAGCCTCGAGGGACACAAACACGAGTAGAGCCATGCTGACGAGAAAGCAAAAGGCCGGAATTGTCGCGGCCGTCCTGACCGTGCTCGGCTCGCTCGCCGCCGGCCTCAACGGCCAGGCGACGGCGAACAGGCTCTCCGAGCGCGTTCGGGTGCTCGAGGTCACCATCGCTGAGCGCGAGAAAGCGCTGCTGCATCGCCTCGACTCTGTCGATCGGCAGCTGGAGAACGTAAACTTCAAGCTGGATAGGCTGATCGAGAGGGGGCGCTGATGGCCTACGATCCGAGAATCGTCGAGTTCGCCAATATCGCGCAGCGTCGGCACGCCGAGCTGATCGCGGAGGCGAATCAACGGCGGACGCGGGAAGGTCGGCTGGAGATCGCCGACCGCCTGAACGGTGTCCGCCGCGAGTTCATGGGCACAGCCCTTGCTTACCTCGGACTGACGATGCCTCTCGAGCTGAAGGCGTTGGCGAGTGAAAACCACGCCTTGGTCATCTCGATCAACGACGACTTCGAGGACACTATTTCCCAGCTGCGCGCCCTTGTCAATCAGGAGACGCTGGCGAAGCAGATCAGGCTGCTGGACGTGAACGTCCTCGGGGGCGGGGGCGGTAGCCCTTTGGACCCGCCGAAAGGATGGGTCACCGTCCTCGTGGTCGTCGCCGTCATCGTTGTGGCCCTCTCGTTCAGAAAGTAGTGGTATAATCCCTCGCCTAGTGGGGAGGGATTATGACTGACGAGAAAAAGCCCGACGCAGTCTCTGCCGCTAAGATTGCGGTCCTGGGGACCGTAAACAGCATTCTGATTCTTGGCGCCCTGGCCGCTATCGCCTATGGCGTGTGTGGTTATGACTACAAGGTCTGCCGCGGCTGCGAGGGTATCGGTAAGTTCATCGTAAGCTGCACCGCGTGCGACGGCGACGGCAAGGTGTCGCTGTGGGACGCCTATCTGCAAGGGGAATCCAGGCCTCGTCAGATCCCGATCCCCAACCCTCCCGCCCCACCGCCTCAAGAGCCGAAGGTGACCATCACGAAGAAGTGTTTCCTTCACGAGAAAGCGCCCGATCAGATGAAGTTCCCGCCGCCTGAGCTCTGCCCCGACTGCAAGCGGGCCAGCCAACGCTGACCGTCACGCCTCGCATTCTGCTTTTCACTTGACAACCCTTCCTAGGGCCGGGTAATACTTCTCCCGATCGGAGTCACCGTTCTTTGGCAACCGGGGGAGCGTGCAATACGCTTCCCCTACTCGGTAGGGGCCGCTGTCCGGATGGACTGCCACCGCTTTCGTAAAGCGGGGGTTGTGGGTTCGAATCCCATTCCCGGCTCCACCTGA
>DASPKD010000080.1:0-4682 GCA_035628275.1 Caulobacteraceae bacterium
CTCGGTGTGGGCGATCATCTTCTGGCCGGAGTCGACCACGTACTCGACCGAGAGGTCGTAGGGGATGTGCCCCACGACATCCATGTTCTGCTCCTTCGCCGTGGCGATCACCGCGTCGTAGGTCTCCTTGGTCAGGAACGAATAGACCTTCATCTTGTCGTAGCCCTGGGCCTTGGCCTGACGGGTGGCGTCACGCGCCTGCTCGGCGGTGGAGACCCAGGTGCTCAGGGGCTCGGGCCAGGCCTTGTCGGGGCCGTCGATCATCCGCGCCAGGATCAGCCTGGGCGCCAGCAGCGCCCCTTTGGCGATCTCGCCGCGCACCGGCAGCAGCTCGTGGGTGCCCGACAGCACCTGCACCGTGGTCACGCCGTTGGCGACGTAGGGGAACAGGAAGTCCTTGAACGGCGGGTTCTTGCTGGCGGCCTTGGCCTCGGGGCTGAGCAGGGCGTCCCAGGACTCGCCCTCGACGTGGACGTGCATGTCGCTGAGCGCGGGCATCAGCCAGCGGCCCCGCGCGTCGACGCGCAGCGCGCCCGGCGGCACGCGGACCTTGGCGGCGGGGCCGACCTCGGCGATCTTTCCGTCGACCACGACCACGGTCTGGTCGGCCAGCACCCGCTCGCGGTCCATCGGAACCACCGAGGCGTGGACGAAGGCTATGGTCCGCGGCGGCGCCTCGTGCGCCGCGGCCCGGGTCGACCAGGCGCAGGCCGCCGCCGCGACCGCCAGGGCGATGTGGTACAGGAATCGTGGCATGCCGTTCTCCTCTGCGAAGCTTGGAGCGACGGCTCGCCCGGCGGACCGATGTTGGAAAGGCGCTGTTGCGTGAACGGTGCGTTTGCTTCGCGAATGGCGCAGGGGGTGCGTCGGCGGCCGATCGTGCTGGACCTGCTGCTGCTGGCCGGGTTCGCCCTGCTGATGGCCGAACTCGGCCCCTACCGGACCCTGGACGCGCCCAAACTGCTGCGCACGGCCTATTGGCTGCTGGCGGTGTTCGGGGCGGGGCTGGCGGGGATCGCGGCGGACCGGGTGCTCTCAGGGCGGGTGCGCGGATTCTGGCTGCGGATCGTCGTCGTCTCGCTGGCGATCACCCCGCCGGTGACGCTGTACGTCTACGTCCTCAACGCGGTGATGCTCGACCTGCCGCGCCGGTGGTGGCTGCTGCACCAGCTCGCCTGGCAGGTGCTGGCGGTGATGCTGCTGCTGACAACCCTGCGCGCCCTGCTGCGGCGCAGGGTGGTCGAGACCCGCACGGTGATCTTGCCGCCGCTGCCCGAAGCCGAGCAGGCCTTCCGCCTGCGGCTGTCGGCCAGGCGCCGCGGCGCCCGCCTGATCGCGCTCGAAGCGGAAGACCACTACGTGCGCGTCCACACCGACACCGGGTCGGAGCTGCTCGCCATGCGGTTCTCCGAAGCCGTGGAAGAACTCTCCCGCGCCCACGGATGGCGCCTGCACCGATCCTGGTGGGTCGCCGCCGACGCTATCGAGGCGGTGCGGTGGACCCGCGGCGGCGGCGAGGCGCGGCTGGCCGGCGGGATGACCGCGCCGGTGAGCCGGACCTACGCGCCCACGCTCAAGGCCGCCGGCTGGCGGTGATCCGCACCTGCGGCGACGCTAGATGTCACCCTCGTGCAGCGCGCTCCAGCGCTGCGACGTCCAGCTTGATCATCTCCTGCATGGCCTCGAACGCGCGGCGGGCCACGCCGGGATCGGGGTCGGCAAGCAGGCGGATCATGACCTCGGGCACGATCTGCCACGGCACGCCCCAGCGGTCGCGCAGCCAGCCGCACATGATCTCGGCCCCGCCGTCGGCGGTCAGCGCCGCCCACAGCCGGTCGACTTCCGCCTGATCCGGGCAGGTCACCGAGATCGAGGCGGCGGTGCCGTAGTCGGCCCGCGACCCGCCGTTCAGCGCCTGGAACGGGGCCCCGCCCAAGGTGAAGTCGATCACGATGACGTCGCCGGTCTCGCCCGCCGGCCAGGGACCGGGCGAGCGCTGGACGTGGTCGATGCGCGAGTCCGGCACCAGATCGACGTAGAACCGCACCGCCTCTTCGGCGTCGTTGGAGAACCAGAGGCAGGTCTTGGCGCGGGTCATCTGCGGGCTCCGTTCACGTCGGCGCGACCATAAACGCGAACGCGCCGGACTGAACAGGTCTGCGCCCGAGCCTCAGTCCAGCCACGCCGTCAGCAGGAACGCCAGCACGAAAGCGGTCGCGAAGCCCATGACCAGACGGGTCAGGAAGTTCTTGCGGTTGTGCTTCAGTTCCGTACCCAGGCCCATCTCGGCGAAGATGTTGGGGATCTTGCCCCGGCGCAGATCCTGGAACAGGCCCTCGACCACGTTGACGCGGTCGGCGCCCATCAGCATCAGCCAGTGCGCCCATTGGGACTCGCTGTAGCGGAAAGCCATGCGCCGGATCGCACCGCTGAGGCCGCGCGGCGGGGTGGACATGCCCATGACCGCGGGCAGCCGGTTGTGCTCGATTGAGCGAAGCACCTCGACATCGGGCTCCTGCAGCGGCGGGCGGCTCCAGTTCATGCCGGGGGAGTCGTCGCGCGAGCGGTCGCGCATCGGGTAGGTCGGATCGTTGCGGGGGTCGGCGTCGATCCCCCAGCCGGGAATTCGGGACGGGTCGATAACGGTGGCGGGCATGGCTCTACAGGTCCTTCCTAGTGCCGGGGGACCAGCACGGGCTTGATGCAGCCGTCCAGCTTGGACGAGAAGATGTGGTACAGATCCGAGACGTCCTCGAGCGGCGCCCGGTGGGTGATGATCGCCTTTGGGTTCAGCCGCCCGGCCTCGACGTGCTCGATCAGCCGCGGCAGCAGGCGCTTCACCGACGCCTGGTTGGAGCGGATGGTGATGCCCTTGTTCACGACGTTGCCGATCGGGACCATGTTGCCGGTCGGTCCGTAGACGCCGACGATCGACACCACTCCGCCCTTCTTCACCGAGTTGATCGCCCAGTGCAGGGCGATCGGCGAGCCGGCCTCCAACTTCAGCTTTTTGCCGAACACCGCGTGCAGGCGGTTGCCGGATGCGTCGCCGCCGACCGCGTCGATGCAGACGTCGGCGCCCAGTGAGTCGGTCGCCTTTTTCAGGAACACGACCGGGTCGTCCATCTCGTTGAAATTGTAGACCTCGGCCGGAGCGTAGTCGCGAATGAACTCCAGCCGGTAGTCGAGGTGGTCGATGACGATCACCCGCCCCGCGCCGAAGAACCAGGCGCAGCGCGCGGCCATGATGCCGACCGGCCCGGCCCCGAACACGACCACCGTGTCGCCGGGCTGGATGCCGCCCATCTCGGCGGCCTGATAGCCGGTGGGCACCACGTCGGTCAGCAGCACCGCGTCGTCGGGATCCATCCACGACGGGATCACGGTGGGGCCGACGTCGGCGTAAGGTACGCGGACATACTCGGCCTGGCCCCCGTCGTAGCCGCCGGCGGTGTGCGAGTAGCCGAAGATGCCGCCCACCGCGGTCGCCTGGGCGTTGGCTTCGTGGCAGTTGCCGAACAGCCCCTGCTTGCAGAAGTGACAGCGCCCGCAGGCGATGTTGAACGGCACGAGCACGTGGTCGCCGACCGACAGGTTCTGGACCTCCGGCCCGATCTCCTCGACGATTCCACAGAACTCGTGGCCGAAGGTCATGCCCACGCGCGTGTCGGGCACCTCGCCGTTGTACAGGTGCAGGTCCGAGCCGCAGATGCAGCTGCGCGTGACCCGCACGATCGCGTCCAGCGGATGCTGAATCACCGGCATCGGCTTTTGTTCGAGGCGGACCCGCAACGGGCCCCGGTATTCCATGGCGAGCACTTACGGCGTCTCCGGACTGTGGGGCGTTCGATTTCCCAACCGTCCCCCGGCGCCTTAGTTCCTCCCTTCGACGAAGGTCCCGGGGCTGGCGGCTGCGGAGGAGGAGCACCGATGAAGCCGATGTGGGAACGCCGGGCGCTTCAGCTCGCCGTCGCCTTGGGCGGGCTCGTGCCGGTGTGCGCGGGTCTGGCCGGGGCGGCGCTGGGGCCCGAGATGATCCCCGGCGCAGCCGAGAGCGCGGCCCTGGACAGCCATCACCGCTACCTGTCGGGCCTGCTGCTCGGCATCGGACTGGGCTTCTGGAGTGCGATCCCTTCGATCGAGCGGCGCACGGCGCGCGTGCGGCTGCTGGGCGCCGTGGTGGTGGTCGGCGGCCTCGCGCGGGTTCTGGGTCTGACCGAGCACGGCTGGCCGGGCGTCATGGGCTGGGCGTTGGTGATGGAGCTCGCGGTGACCCCGCTGCTGGTCCTGTGGCAGGGGCGGGTGGCGCGGCTCGCGGCCCCCTGACGCGCGGCGGCGGACGCCCCTCCCCCGCCTTGACGAGGGAGGGGCGCGCGCAGGGCTACTTGATCGGGAAGCCGCGCTGCTCCAGCAGGGCCTCGACGCGGGGATCGCGCCCGCGGAACTGGCGGAAGGCCTCGGCGCGGTCGTAGGAGTTGCCCGACGCCAGGATGTAGGCGCGCATCTTGCGCGCGGTCTCCGGGTCGAACGGGTTGCCGGTCCCCTCGAACGCGGCCCAGGCGTCGGCCGCCATCACGTCCGACCACAGATAGCTGTAGTAGCCGGCCGAGTAGGCGTCGCTGGTGAACAGGTGATTGAACTGCGGCAGGCGGTGCCGCATCACGATCTCCTTGGGCATGCCG
>DASPKD010000081.1:0-7901 GCA_035628275.1 Caulobacteraceae bacterium
AAACCGCTCGAGATCGTCGAACTCGACCTGGAAGGCCCGCGCGCCGGCGAGGTGCTCGTCGAGATCAAGGCGACGGGGGTCTGCCACACCGACGCCTACACCTTGGACGGCTTCGACAGCGAGGGCATCTTCCCCTCGATCCTGGGCCACGAGGGGGCCGGCGTGGTGCTGGATGTGGGCCCAGGGGTCACAAGCGTGCAGCCGGGCGACCACGTGATCCCGCTCTACACGCCCGAATGCCGGCAGTGCAAAAGCTGCCTCTCGCGCAAGACCAACCTCTGCACGGCGATCCGCGCCACCCAGGGCAAGGGCCTGATGCCCGACGGGACCAGCCGCTTCTCCTACAAGGGCCAGACCATCTACCACTACATGGGCTGCTCCACCTTCTCCAACTACACCGTCCTGCCCGAGATCGCGGTGGCCAAGATCCGCAAGGACGCGCCGTTCGAGACCGCCTGCTACGTGGGCTGCGGGGTCACCACCGGCGTGGGCGCGGTGGTCAACACCGCGCACGTTGAGCCCGGCGCCAACTGCATCGTGTTCGGCCTGGGCGGCATCGGGCTGAACGTGATCCAGGGCCTGAAGATGGTCGGGGCCGACCGGATCGTCGGCGTCGACGTGAACCCGGCCAAGGAGGAATGGGGCCGACGCTTCGGCATGACCGACTTCGTCAACCCGAAGGAAGTGCAGGGAGACCTGGTCCAGCACCTGGTGGCCCTGACCGACGGCGGGGCGGACTACACCTTCGACTGCACCGGCAACGTGGAAGTGATGCGCACGGCGCTCGAGGCCTGCCACCGGGGCTGGGGCGAGAGCGTGATCATCGGCGTGGCCGAGGCTGGCAAGGAGATCGCCACACGGCCGTTCCAGCTGGTCACCGGGCGGGTGTGGAAGGGCTCGGCTTTCGGCGGCGCGCGCGGACGCACCGACGTGCCGCGGGTCGTCGATTGGTACATGGACGGCAAGATCGAGATCGATCCGATGATCACCCACGTCCTGCCGCTGGAGCGCATCAACGAGGCCTTCGACCTGATGCACGCGGGCGAGAGCATCCGCAGCGTGGTGGTGTACTGACGAGGGTTGCCAATCGCAACGGACCCGACCTAAGCTCTGCGCGACCCATAGAGAAGGAGCGCGGCCATGTTCACCCACGTCACTCTCGGCGCCAACGACATGGAGGCGTCGCGCCGGTTCTACGACGCGGTGCTGGGGGCGCTGGGCGTGCCGCCCGGCGTGCAGGACGACAAGGGGCGGTGGTGGTGGCGCACCAGCCGCGGCGCCTTCGCGATCACCCGGCCGCTCGACGGCGGGCCGGCCTGTCACGCCAACGGCGGCACCCTGGGCTTCGCCGCGGCCGATCCGGACGCGGTTCAGGCCTTCCACCGCGCCGGCGTCGAGAACGGCGGCGCGTCGTGCGAGGATCCGCCCGGCCTGCGCCAGGGCGGGCCGTTCGGCGACCTGCACCTGGCCTATCTGCGCGACCCCGCGGGCAACAAGATCTGCGCCCTGCACCGGCCGAAGGCGGCGGTTCCGGCGTGACCTCGGCCGCCGCCCTGGCCGGCTATGCGGCGGACGCGGAGGTGCTGATCCCGCGCTACCGGACGATCGACTCCGAGGCGCTGTACGCGCCGGTGCTGGACCTGCTGTCCGAAGCGCCCGGCGCCGCGCTCGACGTAGGGGCCGGGACGGGGCGCGACGCCGACTGGCTGGCGCGGCGCGGGTGGCGGGTCACGGCCGTCGAGCCGGTCGCGGCTTTCCGGGGCGTGTGCGGCGGAACGGCGGTGGAGTGGATCGACGGCCGACTGCCCGACCTCGCGCCCGCCCTGGCGGGACGGCGGTTCGAGCTGGTGATCGTCAACGCCGTCTGGCAGCACCTGGACGACGCGGAGCGGGCCCGCAGCGTCGGGCCGCTGGTTCGGACGCTCGCGTCCGGCGGCCTGCTCGTGCTTTCGATCCGCCACGGTCCCGGCGCGCCGTCCCGCCCCGTCCACCCGGCCTCGGCGGAGGACGCGGTCGCCCTGTTCGAGGCCGAGGGCCTGACCTGCGTGCGGCGGGTCGAGACAGACTCGATCCAGCCTGAAAACCGCGCGGCCGGCGTGCGCTGGACCTGGCTGGGCTTCCGCCGCGGCGCGTGAGCATCGCCCCGTTGCGGATCAGCGCTGCAGCAGGTCGAGCAGGGAGACGTTGCGGAGCTGGGCCAGCACCTGGGCGGAAGCCTGCACCGCGGTCTGCGCCTGTTGCAGGCGGCTGAGCGCCTCGGCGATGTCGACGTTGGTGCGCTCGCCGATCAGGCCCTCCAGGGCGTCGGCCTGGGCCTTCTGGGACTCCAGGTGGGTGTCGACGCGGTTCTGCAGCGAGCCGTTGCGGGCGGTCTGTTCGACCACGCCTGTGTGGGCGGCGTCGAAGCTCTGGACCACCCCTTCCAGGAAAGAGCGCTGCGCCTCGGTCAACTGCCCCGTGAACGGGCCGGAGGCGCCTTGGTGGAAGGCCTGGACGGTGCGGAACGCGGTCATCAGGTCGCGCCCCAGCTCGTCGGCGAGGAAGCCGGTCTCGATTGTGGTGGACTCGTCCAGCCGCGAGGCGGGCTTCAGATCGTCGTTGACGAACACATCGTCGATCGCGGCGGCGGCGGCGAGGTCGGCCAGGGTGTCGGCGGCCAGCGGCCGGGTCTCCACCTGGGCGCCGCCGAACAGGAAGCGGCCGTGATGCTTGGCGTTCAGCCCGTCCTGCGCCTCCTGGAAGCGGCTTTGCAGGTCCAGCATCAGACCGTCGACGCGCCCGGTGGCGAGCGCCTCGGCGATCGCCTGGCGCGCGCCCTTCGCAGCGTCGGCGATGCGGTTCAGCGCCAAGTCCTGGCTGGTCAGGCGCGAGGCCACCGACTCTCCCACCTCGACGTAGCCGTTCACCTTGGACTGCATGGCGCGGAACGCCGTCAGGGTCTCGGAACTGCGGCCGAAGCCCTTCAGATCGGTGGCGACCTTCTGGTCGGTGACCTGCTTCTGGGCGTCGAACTGGCGCTTCTGGGCGCTCATCAGGTCGAGCAGGGCGGAGTTCCAGCTGTCGGCGGTGGAGATGCGGGTCATCAGACGATTCCGATCAGCACGTCGTAGAGGTCCTTGGCCGCCTGGATCAGGCGGGCCGAGGCGTTGAAGGCCTGCTGGTAGGTGGTGAGCTTCACCAGCTCCTCGTCCAGGTTCACGCCCTCGAACGAGGCGCGGCGCGAGGCCGCCTCGCGCGACAGGGTCTCGGCCGCCTCCTTGCGGTCCACCGCCATGGCCGCGCGACCGCCGATGTCCCCCGCGAGGTCGGAGACATAGCGCGACAGGGTCATGGACGCCGCGCCCGCACCGCCCGCCGCCTCGAACGAGACGTTGCGGTCGCCCGCGTCCGCCAGCGCCAGCGCCCCGCGCCCGTCGCCGGACGCCAGAGCCGGCGCGCCCGCCGCCGCCGCCAGGTTCAGCTTGGCCAGCGCCAGCCGCGTGGGCGTGGTCTTCAGGTCCGACCGCAGCGAGAAGCCGTCCGCGCGGCTGGAGCGCACGCCCGAGCCCAGGCCGAACAGCTCGCTGATCGACGGCCCGCCGACGCCGCGGCTGGTGGAGTCGGAGGCGACCGACAGGCTCGCGGGCGGGGTGGTCGAGGCCGTGAAGCTCATCCGCCCATGGGCGTCCAGAGCGAAGCTCCCGTAGCGCCCGACGCCGGTCGCCACCGAGTTCAGAGCGCTCAGCAGGTCGGCCATGGTCCCGCCCGCGGGCACGGTCACCGGCACGTCGCGGATTCGCGAGCCGGTCTCGCCGCTGAAACGGAAGGTGACCGTCTGGCCGGGCGTGAAGCCGTGCGGGTCGGCGGTGGTCAAGCCGGTGTCGAAGGTCGCCAGCCGATTGGAACGCACCAGGTCGTTCAGGCCGAAGTAGTGGCTGAAGCCCCTGCCGGTGTTGACGGCGGGCGCGGCCGCGTCGTCGGCTATGGCGATGCCGTTCGCTCCCGCCGCCGTCAGGCTGAGCGCCCGGTCGGCGAAGCTCGCCGTGGCGGCGCCGCCCAGCGCGCCGTTCAGCGTCGCCAGGAAGGTCCCGGGCGTGAAGCCGCCGAAGGCCGCCCCGTTTACGCTCATGGTTCCGGCGTCGAAGTCCACGTCCACTCGCCGCTGGATCACGCCGCTCGCGTTGACGATCGCGATGGTGGTGCGGCCGGTGAAGCCGCCGACCGCGGTGGCTAGGTCTAGGCCCGTGTCGCGGCCGGTCATGACCGAGGGGGCCGGCACGGCGCTGTTGGCGTTATGCGCGCGGTTCAGCTCGTCGGCGATGCGCGAGGTCAGCTCGGCCAGCCGCTCGGCCGCGGCCGGCGCCTCGCGGTCGCGCAGCTCGATCAGACCCTTCAGCTCGCCGCTGGCCAGATGGTCGAGCAGGGCGCGCTTCTCGCCGCGCGGCTCCGCCAGCCAGATCTCGTTGAAGCCGGTCTCGGCGTTGACCTGGCCCGCGCGCTGGTAGGACAGCTCCGCCGCCCCGTCGCCGGCCAGCAGCATGCCGTCCCCGGTGCGGACGCTGACGCCGCCGACCGGACGGCTGGTCACCCGGATGTCCAGGAACGACGACAGCTCGTCGATCAGCCGCGCCTGCTGGCCCTCCGCGCCCGACGCGTCCGAACCGGTGACGGTCGCGCGGGATATCTCGAGATTCAGCGCCTCGATGTCCTTCAGCAGGCCGTTCACACGCTCGATCGCCGAGGTGATGCGCGTGTCCGCGTCGGTGCGCACCGCCTGGATGCCGGCCGAGATGCGCGAGGCCTCGTCGAACAGGCGCTCGGCCATGAACAGGGCCTCCTGCCGACGGGGCGAGGACACCGGGTCCTCGGCCGCCGCCGCGAAGGCGGAGAAGATCTGGTCGGCGCGGGCGAAGAACGAGCTGTCCGCGCCCGGGTCGCCGAACAGGCTCTGCACCTGGTTGTAAAGTTCGTAGCGCGCCCCCATGCGCGCGGCGTCGGCCGACGCGGTCAGGCCCGCGGCCTGCAGGAAGCGGTCCGTGGCCAGCCGCACCCGCGAGACCTCGACACCCGCGCCCAGGCCCTGGGTGGTCAGCGACTGCTGCTCGGCGACCTTGCGGACGTAGCCGGGCGTGTTGACGTTGGCGACGTTGTCCGAAACCACCCGCAGCTGCGTCTGGGCGGTGGTCAGGCCGGACATGCCGGCGTTGATGATGGTGCTCAGCGACATGGGCGGCCTCCGCCCGGCAAAGGCGTCCCGCCGCCCGGCGGATTTTGCCCGCCGTTCGGTGAGTGCGCGAGGCTGTCGCCGTTGAAAACCAAGGACTTCTCCGTGGGGAGACGAATTGCTCGATGCTGAGAGCGCAACGGCCGTGCCAGAGCCCGGGCCGGGCAAGAAGCGCCGCCGCGTCCGGCAAAAACCGCTCCTTTCCGAAAGGTTGACGCGGCGGGCGGAGGCGAAAAGCGCAACAGAAACAAGGCGGCTGATGGTTAACGGCGGCTGGCCCGAGCGTTGCTTGAAGAAGCGCGAGCAACACGAGTGAAGCTTTCCATGTCCGCCGTGGACGTCCTCTCCGCCCTGATCGCGCCCGCCGCCGGCGCCGCTCCGACCGCCGACGGCGAGGCGGACGCGCCGGCGTTCGAGCGGGCGCTGGGGCTGTTCGCGGGCGACCGGCGCCGGCCTGCAGTTCTCGGAGAGGCGCCGGCCGCCGCGCCGGGCCTGCTGCGGACGCTGGCGGTCTTGACCCGTCCCGGCGCGACCCCCGGCGGGACCGGCCCGTCGGTCGCCGCAGAGACGGCCGGGACGCTCGAAGGTTTGCCCTCCGTTCCGACCGCGCCGCCTGCGGAGCCGACCCGCGACGGCGCCCGACCCGTCCTGGAAAAGGCGCTGGACGCTTTCGGACAGGCGTTGAAGGAGGCGCTGGGCTCCGAGGAAGACGGCCGAGGCTTGGCGCTCGGCCAGCTGGTCCAGCCCGACGGAACCCTGCCGCCCAAGGTTCAGGCGGCCCTGGACAAGGTGATCGCGTCGGCGCCGCCCGAGGTCGGGACGAAACTGCAGGCTCTCGTCGCCCGGTTCCTGGCGCCTCCGAGCGTCGATGCCGCCGTCCCCGCCCCGCCGGCGCCGCCGGCGAACGCCGCCGCTCTCGCCGCCCAGCCTCTGGCCTCGGGCGAGACGCCCGCCCGGCCGGCCGCGCCGAACGCCGCCTCGGCGGCCGGGTTGATCGCCGCCCTGCGTCAGGTGGCGGGGCAGGGACGCCCCGACGGCCGCCCCCTGGCGGCGCCGACCGTCGCCGAGATCGAGTCGAGACTGCGCGCCGTCCGCTCCGGCGAAACCGCCGCGAAGCCGACCGCCAAGGATCAGGCGCCGCCCGCCGCCGCGCCGTCCGCCGTCGCCGAGCGACAAGCTCCCACCTTCCAGCCGCAGACCGGCGCCCCGCCCTCCCCGGACAAAGCGACCGGCGGCGCGACGCCTGAAGTCCAGGCGCTCGCGACCGGCGCCGCGCCCTCCGACACGCCGGAGTCCCCCGCCGCCGGTGAAGTCCCCGCCCAGGCGGCCGCCGCACCGAGCGACGCTCGCGCCGCGGCCGCCGTCGTGGCCCGCGGCTCGCCCGAGACCGTCGCCCACCTCGCCGCCCAGATCGTGCGGCGGCTGGAGGGGCGCTCGACGCGCTTCGACATCGAGCTGCACCCGAACGACCTGGGCGCGGTGGACGTGCGGCTGGAGATCGGGGCCGACGGCCGACTGGCCGCCCAGCTGGCGTTCGACAACCCTGCCGCCGCCACTGACCTGCGCGCCCGCGCCGACGAGCTGCGGCGGATGCTCGAACAGGCCGGGTTCAACGTGGCCGAGGACGCGCTCAGCTTCTCCGAGCGCGAGGCCGGCGGCTTCGACCGCCACGCCCGCGAGCAGGCGGAGCAGGGCCGCGGCCGCCGCGCCTTCCAGGACGGAGAGCGCACGGCGCTCGCCGCCGACACCGACATCATCGGCCGCCGGGGGCGCGACGTCGCGCTCGGCGTGGACGTGAGGATCTAGACCATGGTCGCCGCCGTCACCGCCGCCCAGGCCGGAGAGAAGCTCGATGTCGGGCGCACGCGCCTGGCCGAAAACTACGAGACCTTCCTCCAGCTGCTGACCGCGCAGATGAAGAACCAGGACCCGCTGTCACCGGTCGATTCCAACCAGTTCACCGCCCAGATCGTGCAGATGGCCGGGGTCGAGCAGCAACTGCTGACCAACCAGCTGCTGCAGTCGCTGGTGGGGCAGGGGCAGGGCGGCCTGTCCGGCGCGGTGCAGTTCATCGGCAAGGACGTGACCGCCGTCTGGGCCGCGACCAAGCTCCAGGGCGGGGAGGCTGCGTGGAGCTACGAGCTCGGCCGCAGCGCCTCCGACGTCACGCTCGAGGTCCTGGACGGGACCGGCAAGGTGGTCTGGAAGGGCCCGGCGCCCGCCAAGACCGAAGGGCTCCACGAATTCGTCTGGGACGGCAAGGACCAGGGCGGCCGTCAGCTGGCCGACGGCGGCGTCTACAGCCTGAAAGTCACCGCCAAGAACGGCGAGGCCACCGTCCCCGCCCAGGCGCTGATCCGCGGCCGCGCCAGCGCGGTCGAGACCTTCGACGGCCAGACCTACCTGACGGTGGGCGGCTCGATCGTGCCTCTGGACAAGGTGATCAGCGTGGAGGCCCCGCCGCTTCCGAACTGACGACATGAACAAGGGCGCGCCCGAACGCGCGCCTGACCTGGGGCCGCACCGCCCCGACGCAGTAGCGCGAACCACCGAAAAGCACATGAAGAACAACGGGGAACGCAGACCATGAGCATCAACAGCGCCATGCTGGCGGGCGTGTCGGGCCTGACCGCCAACTCCGCCGCGCTCGCGGCGATCTCGGACAACATCGCCAACGTCAACACCGTCGGCTACAAGC
>DASPKD010000082.1:0-20536 GCA_035628275.1 Caulobacteraceae bacterium
GCCGGAGCAGTCCTACTCCGAGCGCCAGCTGTACGAGTCGGCGCTGGACCGCATGGCCCGCGAAGTCGCCGCCATCGAGCGGATCGACCGCGAGGCGGCCGTGGCCATCCTGACCAAGTCGCTGACCAAGGCGGCCTGATCCGCCGGCACATCGCTAGAGCTGAAGACGCCCGGCGGCTCCGCCGGGCGTTTTTCGTTTCCGGTGAACCGCTTGCGCCCCGCCGCCGTAGGAGGGGCATGGGCGTGCGAACCACCGAGGCCGTGCTGGACCGTCGCCTGGTGACCGGCGCGATGAAGGTCCCGCTGCTGGATGCGGAGCGGGAACGGGCGCTGGCCGTGCGCTGGCGCGAGGCCGGCGACGAGCGGGCCCTGCACGAGCTGACCTCCGCCTATATGCGCCTTGCGATCTCCATCGCCGCCCGCTTCCGCCGCTACGGCCTGCCGATGTCGGACCTGGTGCAGGAGGGCGTCGTGGGCCTGATGCAGGCCGCCGCCCGCTTTGAGCCCGAGCGCGAGGTGCGCTTCTCCACCTACGCCGCCTGGTGGATCCGCGCGGCGATCCAGGACTACGTGCTGCGCAACTGGTCGATCGTGCGCACCGGCACCACCTCGGCGCAGAAGTCGCTGTTCTTCAACCTGCGTCGGCTGCGTGCCCGGCTGGGCGACACCGGCGACGCCCTGACGGCCGACGCGCGCGACCGGATCGCCGTCGCGCTGAAGGTGCCGGCGCGCGAGGTGGAGGCGATGGCGTCCCGCCTCTCGGCCGCCGACCGCTCGCTGAACGCCGCGCCCGGCGAGGACGGCGAATGGCAGGACCTGCTGGCCGACGACGCCCTCGATCCTGAAGCCGCCACGGCTGCACGCCGGGACGGCGACGCCCGCAAGCGCGCGGTCGCCCGCGCCCTGGACCGCCTGACCCCCCGCGAGCGGCTGGTGGTCAGCCGCCGGCGGCTGTCGGAGGACGGCGTGACGCTCGAGGCGCTCGGCCGTGAACTGGGGGTGTCCAAGGAGCGGGTGCGCCAGATCGAGGTCCAGGCGCTGGAGCGGCTGAAGATATCGATCGAAGCGGATGTGGGCGATCCACGAGATGCAGGGCTGATCGGCTGAGGCCTCGGCTCAGACCAGTCCCGTCACCGGGATCGCCGCCCCGGTGATCGCGCGCGCGCCGTCGGACAGCAAAAACGCGATCACCTCGGCCAGGTCCTCGGGCTTCACCCACTTGTCCGGGTCGGCGTCGGGCATGTCCTTGCGGTTGGCTTCGGTGTCCAGGATGGTCGGCAGCACGGCGTTGACGGTGACGCCCTTCGCCTTGACCTCTTCCGACAGGGCTTCGGTCAGCTTGATCACCCCGGCCTTGGAGGCGGCGTAGGCCCCCATCCCGGCAGCGGCCTTCAGGGCGCCGTAGGCGGCGACGCTGACGATCCGTCCGCGCCCGCCGGCCAGCAGGTGCGGCAGGGCCGCCCGGGACGCCGCTGCGGCGGTCTTGACGTTGATCGCGTACATCCGGTCCCAGGTGGAAAGGTCGCCGTCGGCCAGGATCTCCCAGCGGAACCCTCCGGCGACGTTGACCAGGGCGTAGAGCCCGCCCAGCTCGAACGCGGCGCGGCCGATCGCGGCCTCTGCCTGCGCGGCGTCGGACAGGTCGACCCGGCCGATCCCGAACGCCGCGCCCTCGGTGGAGACCCCGTCGGCGTGGTCGACCACTGCGACGGTCGCACCCGCCGCGACCAGCCGCGCCGTCACCGCCCGGCCCAGCACGCCGAAGCCGCCCGTCACCACACAGGCGCGTCCCTTGAGGTCCATCGTCGTCTCCCGCTTTCGATGCTCGCCGCCTCGTCGCACGCCCGCGCGCCGCCGTCGACGCCCATGGTGAAGCCCGGGTTAGTCTTGACCGTTGTTCGTCATGAATCCGGCTTAGCTGTTTTCGTTCGGATTCGCTCAATAGAGGACGTGTTTTCCTGAGCTCGTCATCAGGAGGGCGCCAGTATGTTCCCCAAGCTCGACGTCACAACGACTATCGCCGCCGCCGCCTTCGCCGTCGTGGCCGGCGTCGCTTCGGCCCAGACCGCCGCCGGGGCCATGGCCTGGTGGAACGGCACGATCGAGACCGGCGCGCGCGGGGTTTCCGCGCCCCTGGCATCGCGCGTGGTCGAGGCGGCCGGCGCTTACGAGGCCTACATGACCGCCGCCGCCGCCATGCGGCCCGACTATGCTGACGGCGCCGCGGTCGCCGCCGCGCTGAAGACCGGCGCCGCCTACGAGCCCCGGCAGATGCAGGAAGGCGCGGTCGCCTACGCGGCGCTGGCGGCGCTGCAGGACCCGGTGTTCGTGCGCGGGGTGAAGGACGCCGCCCGCACCCCGGCCGAGGCCGACCGCCTGGCCGAGGCGCTGCTGGCCGAGCCCTGGAACGTCACCTCGATCCGCGGGGCCGAACACGGTGCGGGCGTCGTCGCCGCCGCGCTGAAGGAGCAGGGCGAGGCGGTTCACGCGGCGGGGCGACGGGTCAAGCAGTCCGCCTACGACGTGCAGCGCCAGGGCTGGTCCAAGCAGACGGTGGCCGACCGGAGCGGGCGGCTGGCGCGCTCCAAGGCGCTGTCGGCGGCGCGCTACACGCCCACCGCCCAGGACGCCGAGCGGCTGCTGGCGCGGATCTCCGACGTTCGGACCGCGCGTTTCGGCGGCGGCCAGGGCGACTTCACCCCGACGGTCACCCGCGGCCTGGCGCTGGCGGCGCTGACGGTGCTGGGCCGGGCGGGCGAGGCGGACGCGGCCGCCCTGACGCCGCTGATGTCGGAGCCTTCCGGCGCGAGCTGCCTGCGGATGGCCAAGCTGAACCTGTTCCAGTGCCTGGCGGTGGCCGGCCCGCACTACGAGGACGTCTTCTGCCTGGGCCAGCACGCTCTGATGGACACCGGCCAGTGCGTCGCCAAGGCGGCCGGCGGCCAGTCCCCTCTCACCACCGCCGCGGCCGGTTCGTAAGAACCGGCCCTCCCCTCGCGGCGGCCCCTCGGCGGTCCCGGCTTCAGCCGGGGCCGCCGTTCTCTCGCGAGGCGTCAGAACAGGTCGCCCTGCCGCCCGTCGGTCCTGGGCGGCTTGGGAGCGGGACGGGGCGCGGCCTTGGCGGGCCCCGGCGCCCCTTCGATCACCGCATCGCGGTCGCCGTCGCCGAACTTGAGCCGCACCGCCTCGCCCGCCGCGACGCCTCCCGCCGAGCGCACCAGCGTTCCGTCGGCGCGGTGCACCCGGGCGAAGCCGCGGCGCAGCGGCGCGTCGGGGTTCAGCGAGCGCAACAGTTGATCCATGCCGCTCAACCGCCGCCCCTCCTGGTCCAGGCGGCGCGCCAGCGCGTCTTCCGCTCGTCGGAACAGCTGAGGCAGGCGTGCGTGGGCGCCGATCCGCTCGGGCGCGCGGACGGCGGCGGCGTCCAGCCGCGCGGAAAGCCCGGTCAGCCGCTCGGCCTTCTGCGCGCGCGGTCGGTCCAGCAGTCCGGGGCCGAAGCGGGCGGTCACGGAGACCAAGTCGCGCTCGTGCGAGGCCGTGTTGCGCGACAGGGCCGCGCCCAGGCGCCCCGCCGCCAGATCGAAGCGCTGGCTGGCCAGGGCGAGCACGTCGGTCGGACGCGGCAGGCCGCGCGCGGCGGCGTTCAGGCGCTGGCGGCGCTCCTCGAACCCGCGCGAGGCGCAGCGCAGCATCCGCCGCTCCAGCTCGGCGACCCCGGCCTTCAGCTCGCCCAGCACCGGGGTGACCATCTCCGCCGCCGCCGTGGGGGTCGGCGCGCGCCGGTCGGAGACGAAATCGATCAGGGTGGTGTCGGTCTCGTGCCCGACGGCGGAGACCACCGGGATGCGGCAGGCGGCGACCGCGCGGGCCAGGGCCTCGTCGTTGAACGGCCACAGGTCCTCCACCGACCCGCCGCCTCGTGCCACGATCAGCACGTCGGGCCGGGGGACCGGGCCGCCGGCCTCGAGCAGGGCGTCGAACCCGCGTACGGCGGCGGCGACCTGTGCGGCGGCCGCCTCGCCCTGGACCACCACCGGCCAGACCACCACCCGGCAGGGCCAGCGGTCGCGGATGCGGTGCAGCACGTCGCGGATCACCGCGCCGGTGGGGCTGGTGATCACGCCGACCACCACGGGCGTGCGCGGCAGGGGCCGCTTGCGGGCGGCGTCGAACAGGCCCTCTCCGTTCAGCTTGGCCTTCAGCCGCTCCAGCTGCGCCAGCAGCGCGCCGACCCCGGCGTGCTCCATGGTCTCGATGACGATCTGGTACTTGGAGGAGGCCGGGTAGGTGGTGATCCGACCGGTAACCACCACCTCGAGCCCGTGCTCCGGCTGGGCCTTCAGCCCCCGGACCTGGCCCTTCCAGACCACCGCGTCGATGCAGGCCCGCTCGTCCTTCAGCGTCAGATAGACGTGGCCCGAAGCGTGGCGGGTGACCTTCGACACCTCCCCGCGCAGCCGCACGAAGCCGTAGGCGTCCTCCAGCGTCCGCTTCAGGGCGCCGGCCAGCTCCGAAACGGAATAGGCCTTGGCGTTGCCTTCGGTCTCGGGGGCGGAATCGGCGAGGGACATGCGCGTCATCCTAGCGGGCGAGCACGCCGGGGGCGATGTCGGATAGGGCGGCGGAGACCAGGCCTAGAACGAAAAGCGGCGGGCCGCCGCCGCGCGCCCGCCGCCGTCTCGCAGGGAAAGACCTCCCAGCGTCAGATGTACCGGCGCAGGCTGCGGGCCAGCTCCCCGGCGCCGCTCTTCTTCTGCTGCGGCTGGTAGGCGACCCGGGCGTGCTCGACGCAATAGGGGCTGTCGCCGGCGCGGCGGCCGCAGAAGCTGAACTCGTCCGAGGACGGGTCGCCGATCGGCCACTTGCACATGTGGGCGCCCAGCGTCAGCACGTTGGCGGTGCCGGGCAGGTCCAGCACCGGCGAGGGCGGCGGCGCCGACGGCCGCGGCGCGGGCTCGACCCGGCGCGGCGCCGGCTGGGCGGCGACCGCGGGGCGCGGGCGCTGGGGCCGATAGACAGGACGCGAGGGCTGCGAGGGCGCGGCGCGGCCGGACAGGCCCAGGCGGTGCACCTTGCCGATCACAGCGTTGCGGGTGACGCCGCCCAGCTGCTTGGCGATCTGGCTGGCCGACAGGCCCTCCAGCCACAGTTTCTTCAGCGTGGCGACCCGTTCGTCCGTCCAGCCCATGTCCTCGCCTCCCTAACCCGCCTGAGGGGGTGAGTCGGCGCGAAGCCGACCCCAGATATTGTGTCCACAGGAGGGCGGCCCCGCCGTCCTGTGCTACTAATCGTAAACACCTTGTTAAGGGACGCAACATCTAGATCGGCGACTGTCCACAGAATCTAGATGTAGTCGGCGCGACTCGCGCTATACGGCCGAGCTTTTCGCCGCTTGCGCCGCCGCCGCGTCGGGCGCATCTGAGCCGCCATGATCGTGAGCGAAACCGCAGCCGCCCCGCCGGCCCCGCGCGAGCACCGGGGCGTCAACTGGACCGGGCTGAAAACCCTTTACCTGCGGGAGGTGCGGCGCTTCTGGAAAGTCGGCATGCAGACCGTGGCCGCGCCGGTGGTCACCACCCTGCTCTACATGATGATCTTCGTGGTCGCCATGCAGGACGCCCGCCCGCCGGTGCACGGCACGCCCTTCGGCGAGTTCGTGGCCCCGGGCTTGGTGATGATGGCGATCCTCAACAACGCCTTCGCCAACGCCTCGTCCTCGTTGATCCAGGCCAAGATCATGGGCACCGCGCCCGACTTCCTCACCCCGCCGCTGTCGCCGTTCGAGCTGTTGGTCGGCTTCGGCCTGGGGGCGGCCACGCGCGGGATCGTGGTGGGCGTGGTCACGGCCGCGGCGGTTTGGCCGTTCTCGCGCTTCGGCTTCGACCAGCTGTGGGCGATCCTCTACTTCGGCGTGGGCGCGTCGCTGGTCATGGGGTTCGTCGGCGTGATCGCGGGTCTGTGGTCGGAGAAGTTCGACCATCTGGCCGCGGTGACCAACTTCGTGATCATGCCCATGACCTTCCTGTCGGGCACCTTCTACCTGGTCGACCGGCTGCCCGAGCCGTTCCGCACGCTCAGCCATTACAACCCGTTCTTCTACCTGATCGACGGCTTCCGTTTCGGCTTCATCGGCCATCCGGACGGGGATCTGCGGATCGGTGTCGCGGTGGTGGCGGCGCTGACCGCGGCGCTTGCTTTGACGTGCTGGCTGCTGCTGCGGCGGGGCTGGCGGCTGAAGACCTGAACTCGCCGAACGCGGGTCGAACAAAAACAATAGTCCAGCCGGAACAACGGCCTGATCCCCGCTTTCCCTTTCAGAACCCGCCGCGAGCGGCGGGCTGAGGGGGAGTAGGCCATGAAGACGATGCGAGGCGGCGCGGGTTCGGACACCTTCCGCGTCCGCGGCGGCGCGGAACCGACGCTGCTGCTGGGCGGCGACGGCGTGGACACCGCGGTGATCGACTGGGCGAGCAAGACCGCGGCCGTCTCCAGCTATCCCGCCTACGGGCCGATGAGCCGCGGCCCCGCCTGGGTGCAGGCCGCCGACAGCGACCGGATCGAATACGCCGACCTGCTGACCGCCACCGAGTACCGCCAGATCGAGAAGCTTCAGATGCGCTCCGGTTCGGGCGACGACGTGCTGTGGGGCGGGGCGGCGGTCAACGAGATCGACGCCGGCGGCGGGAACGACCGCGTCTACGGCTCGGTCGGGGCGGACCTGCTGAAGGGCGGCGACGGGGACGACTTCCTGGCCGGCGATTACTGGTGGTGGGCGGGCGGCGACGACCGCCTGTTCGGCGAGCGCGGGCGCGACACCCTCATGGGCGACCTGGGCGACGACCTGCTGGACGGCGGGCGCGACGACGACCTGCTGATCGGCGGCGGCGGGAACGACACCCTCGTCGGCGGGCACGGTCGCGACGTGGCGGCCTTCGCCGGAAACCGGGCCGACTACGAGGTTCGCGCCGACGGCAGAGGCGGCTTCACGGTGGTCGATCTGGTCGGGACCGACGGCGCCGATCGCCTGAGCGGGGTGGAGACCCTGCGCTTCGCCGACGGCGATCTGGACGTGGTCGGCGCGAACCCCGGCGCCGCTCGTCCGGGCCGCGTCGGATCGTTGCAGGCGAGCTTCGACGACTGGCTGTTCTGAGCGAGGCGCTTGCGCGAAGCGGCGCGGATGAGTAGGTAGCGCCTTCGCTCGCCCCAGGCGGCTTTCGAGCAGCGCGGAGAGGTGGCTGAGCGGTTGAAAGCACCGCACTCGAAATGCGGCATACCTGCAAGGGTATCGTGGGTTCGAATCCCACCCTCTCCGCCACTCCTCGCCCGAGCGCGCCGCCACCCTTCGGAACAGCCCGACGGCCTCCGTCGTTACGGTCGTGGCCCAGCTTCGGCTCGGTCGCCTCGAACGAGGCTTCAATTCTCAGGGACGGGCTTCGGCCGAACGTCCGAAGTGATGAGGAAAGTGGGAATGAACATTCGTACCGCGAGCTTGCGAACCGCCGCCGTCGTCGTCTGCGGGGCCCTGGGCCTCGGCGCCTGCGCCACGCGCGGCTATGTGGACGAGCAGATCGCCGCCGTGAACGCCCGCATCGACGGCGTGGACGCGCGCGCGCAGGACGCCGCCCGCCGCGCCGACGCCGCTGGCCAGGCCGCGCAGGCCGCCGCCACCGACGCACGCTCGGCCAACCAGCGGATGGACCAGATGGGCGGCCGCATCGACCGTCTGGAACAGGCCCGGGCCCGCACCCCCCGCGGCTGATCCACGATCGCGACAGGAGAGGGGAGCCGCCCGACGCCGAGCGGCTCCGCCTCGCTTTCAACCGAGTATCCCCGTGCCGTACCGTAACCGCCTGCCCGTAGCCGCGACCTGCCTGGCCCTGCTGTTCGCGGGCGCCGGCCTGCCCGCCGCCGCTTTCGCCGCCCCTTTGAAGAAGGCCGACGCCGCGAAGCCGGCGAAACCCGCCGAGGAGCCGCTCGCGTTCTCGGAGGCCGCCGTCCAGGTGGCCGAGTGGGCGGTGGCATCGGGCGACAACCGGGGCCTGCCGTTCGCCGTGATCGACAAGAGCTCGGCCCAGGTCCTGGTGTTCTCGTCCGACGGACGCCTGAAGGGCGCCGCGCCGGTGCTGCTGGGCTCGGCGGTCGGCGACCACTCCGCGCCGGGCGTGGGCGAGCTCGAACTCGCGAGCATCCCGCCCGAGGCGCGCACTACGCCGGCCGGGCGCTTCCTGGCCGGGTGGGGCCCGGCGACCGGAGGCAAGACCGTCTTCTGGGTCGACTACGACACCGCCGTGTCGCTGCACCCGGTGGCCGAGACCAACCGCGAGGAGAAGCGGGAGCAACGCCTCGCCTCGCCTGGTCCCGACGACAACCGGATCACCTACGGCTGCATCAACGTCTCGGCCAAGTTCTACCGAAAGGTCGTCCGTCCGACGTTCAAGGGCACTTACGGCGTGGTCTACGTCCTGCCCGACACCATGCCGCTGAAGCGCGCCATTCCCGGCTTCAAGCCTCAGCGCAAGGCCGAGGGCCTGCTCAGCCTGACGACGGCCGCGGCCGACTAGCCGCCCCGCGCCCGCCACGGAAAGGACTCGACCGCGCCGCTTCGGCGTGTACGCTTCCCTGTGCGCGAGGCGAGGTGGATTTCGATGTGGCGTCAGTCGGTTCTGATCGCGGCGGCGGTGTTGTCCGCCTGCTCCACCCGGCCGGTGCAGTCGACCCAGGCGACGCCCAAGGCGTCCTACGGCGCCCAGCGGATGACCTACTACAATCTGCCCAAGGCGTTCATGGAGGCGGAACTGATGGTGTGGGGCACCAGCCGCTACGCCGTGCGCCTGTATGAGCCGGTGCTCTATCCGGACCCGGACCACCGCTACTTCCTGACCCTGAACCGCTCCACCTTCGCCAACGAGTCCTTCCGGGTCGAGGTCGATCCGCGCACCGGCCTGCTGCGCAGCCTGAACGTCGTCACCGACGACCAGACCACCAACGTGCTGGCCCAGATCGGGGCGGCGGTGGGCGGGATCAGCTCGCTGAAGCATAATCCGAACGCGCCGGGCGCGGTGCGCGACTTCGGCGACGAGCCGCAGGGCTACTGTCCCGAGGAGGCGATCGACGACTGGGAGGCGCCCTCGGCGGTGCGCTCGGTGCAGTTCGATCCGCTGAACCCCGCCAGCGTCGCCGCCGCCAACCGCGTCCTGCGCGACGCCATGACCGCCAGCGTCGATCCCGGCTGCTACCGTGCCTCGCCCGGAGACGCCTTCATCGTGGTCGAGGCGCTCGGGGCCGAACGGCTGAAGCCGCCCCCGGCGCCCCCGCAGCCGGCCGACCCCGCGGACCGGGGGCGGCCCTCGGCCGAGGTGCTGTGCAGCCGCGCGATCTGCGTGCCGGCCATGACCTCGGTGAAGGTCGCGGTGCGCGCGCCGGCCGGCGCCCGGCCGGGCCTGAGCGCCGCGGAGGCGATCGTCAGCCTGCCGGACAGCTCCACCCTGGGCGCCGTCGACATCGCCCGCGCCCGCTTCGTGCGCACCGAGACCCGCGCCACCTTCTCCGGGGGCATGGTGCGCGAGGTCAGCGTCTACAAGCCCAGCGAAGCCCTGGCCGTCGCCTCCCTGCCGATCACCGTGATCCGCAGCACCTTCGGGGCGATGAGCGAGGTTCTGCAGCTGCGCATCAACCTGGGCGCCAAGCAGGAGCAGCTGAAGCGCTACGAGGACGCCGACGAGCGATCGGTCGAGGGGCGCAGCTACGAGGCCGAGGGCGTCGACGTGGCTTCGGACACGGGCGAGGGCTTCGCCGCCGGCTCTTCCATCCTGTCCGCCGCCCGCAGGCCCAAGCCGTTCCTGGGCGCCTCGGGGCCGGGCGTTCCCGCCACGGCGGTGATCCCGGACGAGGACGACGGCGGCGGCCAGTAAGCTCCCCGGCGCGGAAACGGAAACGGGCCCGGCGTCGCCGCCGGGCCCGTGCCGTTCAGCCTTTCAGGGCCGGATCAGTACCCCTCGGCCCAGTGCTGGGCCATGGTGGTGAAGATCCAGTCGTAGTAGTTCGCCACCTTGGCGTAGACGCCCGGACGGTTCGGCCGCGCGCAGCCTTCGCCCCAGCTGACCACCCCGATCAGGGTCCAGCCCTGGTTCGGATCGCCCGCGACCAGCGGACCGCCGCTGTCGCCCTGGCAGGAGTCCTTCTGGCCTTCCATGTAGCCGGCGCAGATCATGTTGTTCGTGATCACGCCGCCGTAGGCGGTCGCGGCGTTGCAGGCCTCGGGCGTCACCAGCGGCACCTCGACCTCCAGCAGGTCGGTCGACAGCGGCCCGCCTTCGGAGATCGCGCCCCAGCCGAGCACCTTGGTCACGCCGGCGTTGCGGGTGGCGTCCTCGCCCGGACGAGCCAGGCGCAGAGGCTCGACGCGGGTCACCTGGCGCACGGCCGACGGCTTGCCCAGCCGCACCAAGGCGATGTCGTTGTCGTTGTTGGACGGGTCGTAGGACGGGTGCACGATCACGTCCATCACGTCGAAGGTGACGCCGCCGTAGTTCAGCACCTGGGTGCCGGCGTGGACCTGGAACTCGCCGCCGCCCATGCAGTGGGCCGCGGTCAGCACCCAGCGGGTGTCGATAAGGGTGCCGCCGCAGAAGTGGCCGTCCACCGGCGCGTAGCCCTTCTGCACCAGCGACACGGTCCAGGGCGCGGCGCCCGGCGCGACCAGCACGCCGTTTACGATCCGGCCGGCTTCCTTGCGGGCGGGCTTGGAGTCCATCGACTTGGCCGCGGGCTTGGCGGCGGCGGTCTTGGTCGCCTCCGGCTTGCCCTTGGCCTTGGGCCAGGCCTGGGCCGCGGCGGGCGCCAGGGCGAGCGCGGCGACGCAGGCGGCCGCCGAAAGCATGTCACGTAGTTTCAAGGGTTTTCCCTCCCGTTGAGTTTGCGCAGTCTTCAAGTTCACCGAACCGTCCTCAGCGTCACGAGGCCGGCGCTCCAGGCCGCGTCCGCCGCCGCGGGCGCGCCGCGGGTGCCGGACATGGCCGAGTCCAGAAGTCTTCCGAGCGGGTCCGCGGGTTGAACCTCCCGCAAGCTCCGCTTCACCGCGTCCTGCTCGAGCACGGACAGGTCGAGCGGCGCCTCGGCGCCGATCAGCAGCAGGTGGTCGCGCGCCTCCCGCTCGTCGAAACGGAGGGGATAGGGGATGGTCAGCGACCGGCCGGGCCGCAGCGCGCCCTCGGCGTCGCCCTGCGGCGGCCAGACCGGGCTGATCGAGTAGTCATGACCGAGATAGACCAGATGCGGATACAGCGGCTTAGAGCCGGTGTTGCGGATCTGGACCAGCATCACGTCCTTCCCCCGCGCCACCACCTCGCCGTCGGCGCCGCGCTCGACCTCGCCGGCCATCGGCGTGGCGGCGTTGCAGCCCTCGTCGGCGCAGGCGGCCTTCTTCAACGTCAGCTCCAGAGCCGGCGCGCCGCCGCCCGCGGGCAGGTTCAGCAGGGCGTGGTGCTGGGCCAGCTTGCGCAGAGTGTCGGCCAGCCGCGCCTGGTCGGCGGCGGGGAAGCTGGCGACCGTGCGGCGGTCGGAGTCGAGCAGGGTCAGGGTGCCGCCCTTCTCCTCGATGCCGTAGTGCGGCCCGTCCTCCACCACCTGAACGAAGCTCAGCGGCTTCAGCTTGGCGGTCAGGCCCGAGCGGCTGACGGGAGAGGCGTTCAGGAACTGCACCCGGACCAGGTTCGGCTCGTAGCCGCGCGCGGTCTCGCGGGCCTGCAGCCGCTCCGGCAGGGCGGCCCCGTTTCCGGAGAGCTTCAGCTTTGCGGAGAAGTCGTCGCGCTCGATCACCGTGGCGGTCGCCAGCGGCTTGGCGGCCTCGTCGATCGCGTCGCGGGCGCTGGCGTACAGCGCGTAGGTCGCGCCCGGATGAACCCCGCCGAGGCGCCCCGCCTTCAGCGTCACGACGCCCTCGGCTGAGACCGCGTCGAACACGCGGCGCTCGACCGTGTCCTGGCCCAGGAACCGGCGGTTCAGTTCGCCCTCGGCACGCGGGGTCTGGTCGGTGCCGAAGGCGGTCAGCCGGCCGCGCACGTCGGCCATGACGTCCTTGTAGGTGACGCCGGCCGGCGCGTTGGTCAGGGTGGCGATCAGGGCGTCGGTGAAGTCGCCGCGCCACAATCCGTCCACCTCGGCCTCGATCGCCTGCTGTCCGTCCAGGGCGGCGGCGAGGTGCACCGCGTAGGCCGAGCCCGCCGGGGCGCCCGTCTCGGCGCTCAGCGCCTGAACCGCGGGGTTGGGTGCCGGGGCCTTCAGCCCGCCGAGTTCGGCCGCGCGCACCGCCACCTGGCGCAGACCGGGGCCGCGCGTGGCGCTGCCGGAGTTGCAGCTGTCGAAGATGGTGACCACGCTGACGCCGCGCTTCACCGCGGCGGAGATCAGCACCCGGATCTCGTCGTCGACGATCTGCTTGGGGCCCTCGGGCCCGCCGCCGTCGTGCGGCAGCAGCGCCTCGTCGCGGCCGTCGGCGTCGTCGCTCGACGCGTCGCCGTACTGAATGCCGTGGCCGGAATAGTAGAAGATCAGCTGGTCGCCGGGTTTCGCCCGCCGCACCGCCTCGGCCAGGGCGCCCAGCACCCCGTCGCGCGTGGCCTGCTCGCTGACCAGCACCGTGGTGTTGGCCGGCTTCAGCCCGTAGCGCTGCTGGAACACCGCGGTCAGGCGCTTCACGTCGTTGGGCGGGCCGTTCAGGTCCTTCAGGTGCGCTGCGGAGTACTTGTAGTCGCCGACGCCGACCATGACCGCGTGCACCTCGGCCCAGGCCGCGCCGCCGCACAGCGCCCAGCCGGCCGCGGCCAGCGCCAGCACGCGCCCCCGGCCGAGCCGCTCGTTCGACGAATTCCCGCGCATCCCACTCCCCCGGGGCACGAAACCATCCGTGCGGAACCGCGCGTGCAAGTCAAGCGGGGCGGGGAGCCGCAGCCGGGTACGCGCGTCACATACCAGAACCACGTCCGCCTCCTGCAGGCTCTCGACGACGCCGCATGAAGCGCAGCCGTTCTGACCGAACCGTGGCCGTGCGCGGGCGACCATACGGCCGGGCGCACACGAGATCGCGAGAACGGCGTTACCCCGCGCCCGTCCGCGCAGGGCGGGGGCCTAACAATAGAGAATGCCGGAACGCCTTGTGGGTGCACGCGTTTTCGCAATCCCACGAGGGATTTGTAGATCGTGATCGAAGTCGCCAAGCGTCGGTACATGGTGGTCCCGGACGAGGACTGCTGGACCATCAGCTACCAGGGCCACAAGGCGGGCCGGTTCGACAGCCAGGACGAGGCTCTGGACGAAGCGGTGAAGCTGGCCCGCGAGGCCGAGGGCCTGGGCTACGACAGCCAGGTGCTGGTGCAGAGCGAGGAAGGCCGGGTTCGCGAGGAGCCGACCGCGCGCGACCGCCGCCACTGATCGGGCGGTTTCTAGAGCCCGCGCAGGAACGCGATCAGGGCCGCGTTGACGATCTCGGGCTTCTCCTGCTGGATCCAGTGGCCGGCGTCGGGCACGACCACGTGGCTCTTCAGGTTCGGAACCCAGGTTTTCAGTTCCGCCGCGGCGTGGCCGGTGTAGTTGCGCACCGGGTCCTTCTCGCCGACCATGAACATCCCCGGCACGATGATCGGCAGGTCCTGGGCGAAGGCGGTCAGCGCCCAGTTGCGGTCGAGGTTGCGGTACCAGTTCAGCGGGCCGGAGAAGCCTGACCGCTCGAACGCCTCGACGTACGGTTTCAGCTCCTCCTCGTCGAGCCAGGCCGGCAGGGTCTTGGGCGTCCACAGCGACTCCAGGAAACTGATGTCCTCCGGGTGAAAGCCGGTGGAGCGCTCTGCGTCGGGCGTGGCGCCGTCGTAGGCGTAGAAGGCCTTGCGCAGGGCGCCGGGGACGTCGGCCATGAACTCGGCCTCTACGCCCTCCTCGAGGAAGCTCAGCATGTAGAACTGGCCGAGGTTCTGGGCCTTGACGATGGAACGCCAGGTCGGGATCGGCGGGCGCCCCGGCCGGCGGGGCGTGAACGGCACCGACAGGCCGGCGACCCCCCGGAACACGTCCGGGCGCAGCAGGGCCGCGGCCCAGGCGACCGGCGCGCCCCAGTCGTGGCCGACGATCACCGCCTCGGTCTCGTCCTGGCTGCGGACCAGGTCGATCATGTCTCCGACCAGATGCAGGATGGTGTAGGCGTCGATCGCCTGGGGCTTGTCGGTCCCGCCGTAGCCCCGCATGTCCGGCGCCAGGGCGCGGAAACCGGCATCGGCCAGCGCCGGAAGCTGTCGCCGCCACGACCAGCCGAGCTCGGGGAAGCCGTGGCACAGGATCACCAGCGGACCCTCGCCCGCCTCCCACACCTGCTGGCGCAGGCCGTCGGTCTCGACCAGGCGCTGTTTCATGCCGCTCCCCTCGCGATGCGCAGCCGAGCCTAGCGGGCGGAGTCCGGCTTGTCCCGTCCCGGAATCGGCGTGTCCTCGCCCAGCACGTCGCGCACGTACAGGATCTTGACCATCACGAAGATCACCACCGCCAGCGGCACGGCGAACAGCACGCCGAGCGGGCCGAACAGGGCGGCGAACACCACCAGCGAGAAGATCGTCAGCAGCGGCGGCAGGTTGACCATGCGCTTCTGGATCAGCGGCACGATGAAATTCGATTCCACCTGCTGCACCCCGATATAGACCAGCAGCGCCCAAAGCACCGCCTCCGGCCCCATCGACAGGGCCAGCAGCAACCCGGGAACCGCGGTGATCGCCGGCCCCAGCAGCGGCACGAACTCGCCCAATCCCGCCAGGATCCCGAGCGCTATCGGCGAGGGCACGCCGACCGCCCACAGCCCCAGGCCGATCATGACGCCGATGATCAGCATCGACAGCAGGGTGCCCAGCAGCCACCGGTTCAGGGCGCCGCCGGACGCGTCTATGGCGTCGGCGATCCGGGGCCGCTCGCCGCGCGGAAACAGCAGCAGGAAGCCGTCGCGATACCGCCGCGGCCGGATGGCCAGGTACACGCCGCCGACCAGCACCAGGATGAAGTCGGTCAGCCCCCCGGCCAGGCCCTTGAAGAAGGCCCGGGCGGCCTCGGCCGCGTTCTTGGCCGCCTCCATGCCGCCGCCCTGCACGGTTTCGCCGGCGCGCAACGCCTCTGCCCGGGCGACGATCTCCTTGCCGAAGGGCAGGCCGACCAGCCGCGCCTTGGCCTGCTCCCACGCCTGCGGCAGGGTGCGGGGCAGATCCTCGAGCTGGGCGCTGACCGCGTTTGCGAAAAGCACCCCGGCCAGGGTCAGCACGCCCAGCACCACCGCCACCGAAATCGCCATGGCCACGCGGTCGTGCAGCTTGAAGCGGGCCTTCAGCGGGTCGGCGATCGCGCGCAGCAGCACCGCCACCAGCACCGCGGCGAACAGCATCAGCAGCACGTGCTTGAGTTTCACGAAAAGCAGGGCGAGCGCGATCACGCCCAGCACGAACAGCGCCCGACGGACGAAGACGGCGTCGAGGCCGCGGGGCGGTGTCCAGGGCGTCTCGTTCACGGCGGCTGAACGCCCGGCGAAGGTGGAAGGTTCGTTGCGGCTTGCCGCTCCCTGCGGCGCGCCGTAAGTCCGGACCATGACCGCGCGCGCGCCCTTGATCTGTCCCTCGATCCTCGCCAGCGATTTCGCGCGGCTGGGCGAAGAGGTGCGGGCGATCGAGGCGGCGGGCGCCGACTGGGTCCACGTCGACGTGATGGACGGCCGCTTCGTGCCCAACATCACCATCGGGCCGGAGGTGGTGAAGGCGCTGCGCCCCCACGCCTCGATCCCGTTCGACGTCCACCTGATGATCACGCCGGTGGATCCGTTCCTGGAGGCGTTCCGCGCCGCCGGGGCCGACATCCTGACCGTCCACCCGGAGAGCGGGCCGCACCTGCACCGCACCCTGCGCCGCATCCGCGAGCTCGGCGCCAAGGCGGGCGTCGTGCTCAACCCCGCCACGCCGGTCGAGGTGCTGGACTGGGTGATGGACGATCTGGACCTGATCCTGGTGATGTCGGTGAACCCCGGCTTCGGCGGGCAGAGCTTCATCCACGGCCAACTCAGGAAGGTGGAGGCGCTGCGCCGCCGCATCGACCAGACCGGACGCGAGATCGTCCTGCAGGTCGACGGCGGCGTGAACGCCGAGACCGCGCGCCTGTGCGTGGACGCCGGCGCGACCGCGCTGGTCGCCGGCACCGCCGTGTTCAAGGGCGGCGCGGGCGCCTACGCCGACAACATCCGGGCCCTGAAGGGCGGATGACTACACCCCGATGACCGACGCGCCGCTCCTCGGTCCGGTCCGCCTGCGCCTGGCGCGCCCCGCGTGGCTGACCGCCGCCGGACGGGTGGCGGCGCGGCAGCTGGCGGTGGAGGGGTTCGGGGCGCCCGGTTACGGCCTGACCCTGGCGTGGCCGTCCGTCGAAGGTCTGGCCGCCGCGCCCAAGGACTTCCGACCGACCGACCCCGCCGCCGCCCGACACGCCCTCGCCGGTCGCTTCGCCTACGCCGGCGCGGTGCTGGAGACCGGGCGCGGGGGCGACCCGTGGAACGTGCCGGCTCCCTCGCGCCCGTTCGCGGTGGAGCTGCATCGCTTCGCCTGGCTGCCGCACCTGGCCGGGGCGGGCGAGGTCGCGGCCTTCGAGGCCCTGCGGCTGACCCGCGGCTGGCGCGAGACCTTCGGGCGCTGGTCTCCCTTCGCCTGGGGACGCGAGGTGCTGTCGCGCCGGGTGTTCAATCTGGCCTGCGCCGCGCGGCGGCTGGCGGACATCGGCGGCGAGGGCGCCGACCCCGAGGTCGCCGAGCTGCTGGCGCGCCAGGCCCGTCACCTGCTGCGCCTGCCCGACGACGCCGCCTGGGCGGCCGAGCACACGACGGCCGCGGCCGTCGCCGGCGCCGCCCTGGCGGGGCGCGCGGGCGACCGGCTGCTGGCCCGCGCCCTGCCGCGCCTGACGCGGGCGCTGGCGCGCACCGTGCCCGCCGACGGCTGCCACGCCTCGCGCAGCCCGGAAGCGGGGATGGAGCTGCTGTTCGACCTGCTGACCCTCGACGACGCCCTGCTCCAGCGCGGGCGCGAGGCGCCGCCGGAGGTGGCCCGCGCGGTCGATCGCCTGACCCAGGCGCTGCGTTTCTTCACCCTGGGCGACGGCCGGCTGGCCTGCTTCCAGGGCGGGGAGTCCTCCTCGCGCCGTCGGGTGGACGCCGCCCGGGCGCACGACAACGGCGACGGGGCGGTCCCGACCTCCCTGCCGGACGGCCGCTACCACCGCCTGCACGGCCAGCTCCTGCAGGCGATCGTCGACGCCGGCGCCCCGGCGCGCGGCCCTTACGCCGTGTCCGCCTGCGCCCAGCCGCTGGCGCTGGAGGTGGTCTGCGGCAAGGACCGGCTGATCACCAACGCCGGCTGGAGCGAGCGCGAGCCGGACCGCCAGGGCTTCCGCCTGACCTCGGCCGGATCGACGGTGACGCTGGGCGAGACCTCGGTGCTGCAGCCCTTGCAGGGGCGGCTGGCCGAGATCCTGGGCGCGCGCCTGGACGGCCCGCCGTTCCGGGTCGAGGCGCGGCGGCAGGACCCCGAGGGCGCGGTGCTGGTCGAACTGGCCCACGACGGCTGGGCCGGCCGCTACGGCCTCAGCCACGAGCGGCGTCTGTACGTGGACGTGCGCGCCGACGAACTCAGGGCCGAGGACCTGCTGAGCCCGGCCGAGGGCGCAAAGGCGCGGGCGCTGGCGGTTCCGTTCGCGGTGCGCTTCCACCTTCACCCCGAGGTGCAGGTGTCGCTGGCGCGCGACCGCCGCAGCGTGCTGCTGCGCGGGCCCTCGGGGCGCGGCTGGTGGTTCCGGAACGACGCGTTCGAGGTGCTGCTGGAGCCTGCGGTCCACTTCGAGGACGGATCGGCCCGCAAGACCGCGCAGATCGTGCTCAGCGGGGTGGCCCGCACCGACGCGCCGACCCGCATCCGCTGGAAGATCGCGCCCGCCGGCGGGCCCGGCGACGCGAAGGGCTGACGCGTGCGTCCGCGTCCGCTAGACCCGCGCCCATGACCGACGCCTCCGCGCCCAAGAAGGGCTGGTTCCAGCGCCTCACCGACGGGCTTTCGCGCTCCTCCAAGCAGATGACCGAGCAGGTGGTCTCGGGCTTCGTCAAGAAGCCGCTGGACCAGGCGGCGCTGGACGAGCTGGAGGAGCAGCTGATTGAAGCGGACCTGGGTCCGACCGCCGCCGCCCGGATCACCGAGCGGTTCAAGGAACTGCGCTTCGGCAAGATCTCCGACGAGCGCGAGATCAAGGAAGCCCTGGCCGAGGCGGTGGCGGCCGAGCTGCTGCCGCGCCAGGACCGCTTCGATCCGCTGTCGGGCCCCAAGCCCTACGTGGTGCTGTTCGTCGGCGTGAACGGCTCGGGCAAGACCACGACGCTGGGCAAGATCGCCGCCGACCTGACCCGCCGCGGGGCGAGGGTGATGGTGGTGGCCGGCGACACCTTCCGCGCCGCCGCGGTCGAGCAGCTGAAGATCTGGGCCGAGCGCGCGGGCGCCGCCTTCGAGGCGCGC
This sequence comes from Caulobacteraceae bacterium, assembly GCA_035628275.1. Lineage (GTDB taxonomy): Bacteria > Pseudomonadota > Alphaproteobacteria > Caulobacterales > Caulobacteraceae > DASPKD01. The sequence continues at coordinate 18,561 of DASPKD010000082.1, forward strand.
GGGACCGGCGCCGACGCTGCGGGCCTGGCCTACGACGCCTACGAGAAGGCCCGCGCGGAGGGCTACGACGTGGTGCTGATCGACACCGCCGGGCGGCTGCAGAACAAGCAGGCGCTTATGGACGAACTGCTGAAGGTCGTGCGGGTGCTGCGCAAGATCGACCCGGACGCGCCGCACGAGGTGCTGCTGGTGCTGGACGCCACGGTGGGGCGCAACGCGCTCGCCCAGGAGCAGATCTTCGGCCGCACGGCGATGGTGTCGGGCATCGTCATGACCAAGCTGGACGGAACCGCCCGGGGCGGCGTGCTGGTTCCCGTGGCCCAGGCCTCCGACGCCCCGATCAAGCTGATCGGGGTGGGGGAGGGGATCGACGACCTCCAGCCGTTCGACGCACGCGCCTTCGCCCGATCGCTGGTGGGGCTGGACGCGGCGTGAAGGAGCCGAACGAGTGAGCGCACGCAACACCCGCCAGTGGGTCCGCGCCCTGGTCGACTACGGGGCGCCGGTGGCGTTCGCCGTCGCCTTCTTCGGCTCGGGCAGGGATTTCATGCTGGCCACCTGGGTGCTGGTCGGCGCCTCGGCGATCGCCCTGGCCTTGGGCTTCATCGTCGAGCGCCGGGTGGCGCCCCTGCCGCTGTTCGCAGGGCTGCTGGCGCTGATCTTCGGCGGGCTGACCCTGATCTTCCACGACAAGAGCTTCGTGAAGTTCAAGGTCACGGTGGTCAACGGCCTGCTGGCCGGCGTCATGCTGGTCGGCTGGGCGCTCAGGAAGAACTGGATCCAGAAGCTGTTCGGCGAGGCGATCCGCCTGCCCGATGCCGCCTGGCGGGTGCTGATGATCCGCTACGGCCTGTGGTTCCTGGTCGTGGCGGTCGCCAACGAGATCGTCTGGCGCACCCAGTCGGACGCGACCTGGGTAACCTTCCGCACCGCCCTGCTGCCCGCCGCCATCGTCTTCTCCCTGCTGCAACTGCCCTTCATGATGAAACACATGGAGAAGGACGCCCCCGAGCCGCCGGAGCCGGGGTTCTAGCGCGCCGCCGGGCCGACCCAGCCGCCGCCTTCCGGATTGCCGAAGGGCGCGAACGCAGCCTGTTCGCGGCTTTCCCGCCAGGCTTCCAGCGCCCACGACACCGAGTGGAAGGCCAGCGCCGTCCAGGGGATGTCCGCCCAGCGGAACAGGCCGACCTCCAGGCTTTCCGGACCGGCCGCCACGTCGAGCGTGACCAGCCGGGCGCGGTGGAAAATCTGCACCTGGCTGCGGCGGGGGATGTCGTAGAGCGCCAGCAGGCCGTCGAGCCGGAGGTCGGCGCAGGCTTCCTCCTGCGCCTCGCGGCGGACCGCTTCGGCCACCGTCTCGCCCTCCTCCATGTAGCCCGCCGGCAGGGTCCACCAGCCCTTGCGCGGCTGGATGGCGCGGCGGCAGAGCAGGATCAGGACCTCGTCCAGAGGAACCGCGCCCGGCCCGTGCGGCGGCCCGTTCTCACTCCAGGCGGCGACGGCGCCGACGACGATCTTGGGGTTCACGTAATCGACGAAGCCGCAGCGGTCGCAGACGCTGCGCTCGCGGTCCTCGCCGGGCGGGACTCGGAGCGAAAAGGCGGGTTCGGAACCGTCGGACATGGCCCTAGCTTGGGGCGGCGGGCCGGCCGGGGCAAGCGCGCCGGGCACGGAGCGTCTGTCGTCAAACCGACGCGAATCCGGTGCTAGGTACTTACGTCCGAAACGGGGGCGCACGGATGGCCAAGGGCAAGAAGAACGCGGCGAAGACGCCGGAAGGGCCGCTGGACTCCTCGCCCAGCCACCTGCTGCATCGGGTGCTTCAGATCGCGCTCGACGTCTACGCCGAGGAGACCGGGCCGGGCGCCGTCACCCAGCGCCAGTTCGCGGTGCTGACCGCGGTGTCGCGCAACGAGGGCCTGACCCAGACCGACCTGGTCCGCGCCACCGGCATCGACCGCTCGACGCTCGCCGAC
>DASPKD010000083.1:0-11328 GCA_035628275.1 Caulobacteraceae bacterium
CGTTCGGCGAACTGGCGCTGGGCGACCGACTTGGAGCGGATCTCGGGGATGTCGATCCGGCGGCCGAACACGGTGGAGACGAAGCCGCGCTCGCGCACCTCGGCCTTGGTCCGGTCCATGTAGGCGCGGATGCCGGGGAAGCGTTCGAAGTAGGTCTTGATGTAGTCGCCGGCCTCGCCCTGGCTGATGTTCAGCTGGGCGGCCAGGCCGAAGGCCGAGATGCCGTAGACGATGCCGAAGTTGATCGCCTTGGCCCGGCGGCGGACCTCGGCCGGCATGCCCTCGACCGGCACGCCGAACATCTCCGAGGCGGTGGCTGAGTGGATGTCGATCCCGGACGCGAAGGCGCGCTTCAGTTCGGGGATGTCGCCGATGTGGGCCAGCAGCCGCAGTTCGATCTGGCTGTAGTCGGCGCTGATCAGCACATGGCCGGGCTCGGCGATGAAGGCGGTGCGGATCTGGCGCCCCGTTTCGGTGCGGATCGGGATGTTCTGCAGGTTGGGGTCCGAGGAGGCCAGCCGCCCGGTGGAGGAGGCCGCGAGCGTGAAGGAGGTGTGCACCCGGCAGGTGTCCTGCCGCGCCGCGGCGATCAGGGCGTCGGTGTAGGTGCCCTTCAGCTTGGACAGCTCGCGCCAGTCCAGGATGGCGCGCGGGAGGGGGTGGCCGGCGGTCGCCAGCTCCTCCAGCACCGAGGCGTCGGTGGACCACTGGCCGGTCTTGGTCTTGGAGCCGCCCGGCAGGGACAGCTCGCCGAACAGGATGTCGCCGATCTGCTTGGGGCTGCCGACGTTGAACGGGCGGCCGGCGAGCGCGTGGGCCTCGGCCTCCAGCTCGGCCATGCGGGTGCCGAACTGGTGCGACAGCCGGCGCAGGCGCTCGGGGTCGACCTTGATGCCGGCCAGCTCCATGTCGGCCAGCACGGGGGGCAGCGGCCGCTCCAGCGTCTCGTAGACGGTGGTCAGGCCCTGGGTCCGCAGGCGGGGCTTGAGCAGCCGCCACAGGCGCAGCGTCACGTCGGCGTCCTCGGCCGCGTAGCAGGTCGCGGGCTTCAGCTCGACGTGCTTGAAGCTCTTCTTGCCGGCGACGCTCTTGAAGGCGATCGGCGTGTGGCCGAGGTGCAGCTCCGACAGCTCGTCCATGCCGTGGCCGTGCAGCCCCGCCTCCAGCACGTAGCTGATCAGCATGGTGTCCTCGACCGGCGCCACGGCGATCCCGTGCCGCTTCAGCACGGCGATGTCGTACTTCGAATTGTGCGCTACTTTCAGAATGCTAGGATCTTCAAGCAGCGGCTTCAGCCGGGCCAGGGCCTCGTCGAAGCCGACCTGGACGATCTCCGATCCGGTCAGGTCCAGCCCCTCCTCGGCGCAGTGGCCGAGCGGCACGTAGGCGGCTTCGCCCGGCGCCACCGCCAGCGACATGCCGCAGAGGTTCGCGTGGGTGGCCGAAAGGCTGTCGGTCTCGGTGTCGAAGGCGACGACGCCCGCCTCGTAGGCGCGGGCGATCCAGCGGTCGAGGGTGTCAAAATCCTGGATGCAGCAGTAGTTGTCGACGTCGAAGGTCTGGGGATCGGACGCGGGCGCCGGCGCCGCGTCCGGGGCGCGGGCGTAGGAGGGGCGAAGCGTGGGCGAGCGCTCCGCGTGGAAGGCCGGGGCGTCGGGGCGATGCTCGACCTTGCCGTCGCCGACCCGCTTGGCCAGGGTGCGGAACTCCATCTGCTCCAGGAAGGCCTGCAGCACCGCGGGGTCCGGGTCGCGGACCTTCAGCGCCTCCAGCGGCTCGGGCAGGGGGGCGTCGCAGGTCAGGGTGACCAGCTCGCGCGACAGGCGGATCTGGTCGGCGTAGGCGATCAGGGTCTCGCGGCGTTTGGGCTGCTTGATCGACTCCGCGTTGGCCAGAAGGGTGTCCAGGTCGCCGAATTCGCCGATCAGCTGGGCGGCGGTCTTGACGCCGATGCCGGGCGCGCCCGGGACGTTGTCGACGCTGTCGCCGATCAGGGACTGGACGTCGATCACCTTCTCGGGCGGCACGCCGAACTTGTCGATCACCTGCTCGCGCCCGATGCGCAGCTCCTTGACCGGGTCGAACATGACGACGCCGTCGCGGACCAGCTGCATCAGGTCCTTGTCGGAGGAGACGATGACCGTCTCGCCGCCGACGCGCTCCACCTCGCAGGCGTAGGAGGCCAAAAGGTCGTCGGCCTCGTAGCCCTGCAGCTCGATCGCCGGCACGCCGAACGCGCGCGTCGCCTCGCGCACCAGCGGGAACTGCGGGATCAGGTCGTCCGGCGGCGGCGGCCGGTTGGCCTTGTAGTCGGCGTACCGGTCGGTCCGGAACGTCTTCTCGCTGGCGTCGAAGATCACCGCCAGATGCGTCGGCGCCTCCGCCCCCCTGGTGTCCCTGAGGAGCCTCCAAAGCATGTTGGAAAACCCGAGCACCGCCCCGGTCGGCATTCCATCTGATTTTCGATTGAGCGGCGGCAGCACGTGGTAGGCGCGGAAGATGTAGCCCGAGCCGTCGATCAGATAGACGCGGGGCTTGGGCCCGTCCTGGGTCAGCTCGCGGACGGCGACTTGCGTCTCGGACGGCGGGGCGAGGGTGTCGGTCATGGCGGCAACATAGGCCGCGACTCCCGCCTCGTCACCGCGCGCCTGCGCCGCTCATGGCCGCAGTCCGCGGTGGTGCGCCAGGGCCGCGGACAGCTCTTCGACCAGCAGGGTCTTGAGCCGTTCGGGGGCCAGCACCTCGACCTTGTCGCCCCAGCTGAACAGGTGCCAGGCCAGTTCGCGCATGCCGCTGGCCCGGAACGACACGGCCACCGATCCGTCGGGCCGCGCCTCCAACGTCTGTGTGGAATGGAAGCGCCACCCGAGCGCGTCCTCGGCCCCGTGCGGCAGGATTATCAGGCGCACCTCCTCCACCTCGTCCTGGTAGATGCCGAACGAGCGGTCGGCGAAGGCCTGCAGGTCGAATCCGGGCGGCGGCGATCCGGCGAGCTCGATCACTTCCAGCGCTTCGACCCGGTCCAGCCGCCGGGTCTTGGGCTCGGTGGAGCCCAGGTCCGCCCCGACCAGATAGTTCACCCTCCCGAAGATCAGGCCGTAGGGCACGACGGTGCGCCGCGCGCCGGGGCTGGACCCGCCGCGGTAGGCGAAGCTGACCGCCCGTCCGGCGGCCAGGGCGTATTGCAGGTCGGCGATCAGGGCCTGGTCCTCCGACCGGCGCGGCCCCGCCTGCACGGCGGTGGCCTGGGCCCGGGCCAGCGCCTCCAGGTCGGGGGCCAGCCGCCGGCGGTCGGGCGCGCGCATGGCGGCGCGGACCTTCAGGTCGAGAGAGCGCAGCGCCTCGGCCCGTGCGGCGGCGCCCTCGGCCGCCAGGGCCTCGGCGGCGGCGGCCAGGGCCGTCAGCTCCTCGACGGCCGGGCTTTGCAGAAAGCCGTCCAGCCCGCCGGGGATGCGGAACCGCTTGCTCTTGCCGTCGAGCGTCTCGGACATCTGCGGGAACAGCCGCCAGAGCGCGTCGCGCATCCGCTCCGCCGTGCGGCGGTCCGCCCCCGCCGCTTCGGCCATCTCGTCCAGCGTCAGCCCCTCGGCGCTGCCGGCCAGCCGCCGGGCCAGTTCGATGAGGGTCGCGGCCTTGTCGTGTCGCATGGCCGGAACATACGACCGATTCTGTCGTAGCACCCCTTCACAGTGCGAACATCGAGCAACGACAGCGATCCCGGACGAGCGCGATGACCGCCCAAGACTCCACTCTCAAGCCCCGCACCCTGTTCCAGCGTCCCCGCGCCCGCTTCGCCCAGCCGGGCGAGGAGCTCAAGCTCAGCCTCTGGCGCGGACGCGTCCCCGCCGCGGCGCTCGGCCGGGTGATGCAGAAGGCCGACCGGCGCGAGCCGCTGGAGGGAGGCCGCACCCTGCACCAGGTGACCCGCGGCCGGATGAGCGGCTGGGGCGCTATCTGGAACGACGTCGAGGACGAGCTCGAGACCATGACCGAGGCCCAGGTCGGCCGCTGGATGGAGGAGGACGACCTTTGGGAGGAGGCGCGCGGCCGCTCGGCGGCATGAGGCTCACCAGTCTCCGATGTTCGGCGCCGACGCCCACGGTTCGGCCGGCGGCAAGGCGGCGCCCTTCTGCAGCAGCTCGATCGAGATCCCGTCCGGCGACCGCACGAAGGCCATGCGGCCGTCGCGGGGCGGGCGGTTGATCGTCACCCCGCCGTCGGCCAGGCGGGCGCAGGTCGCGTAGACGTCCTCGACCTCGTAGGCGAGGTGGCCGAAGTTGCGGCCGCCGTCGTACGTCTCCGGGTCCCAGTTGTAGGTCAGCTCGACCATCGGCGCGGCTTCGGCGCGGGCGCGCTCGGCGTCCTGCGGCGCGGCGAGGAACACCAGGGTGAAGCGGCCCTGCGGATAGTCGTTGCGCCGTACCTCCACCAGCCCGAGCTTCGCGCACCAGAAGTCGAGCGCCTGGTCCAGGTCGCGGACGCGGACCATGGCGTGGAGGAACCGCACCGGAGTCAGTGCGCCTCGGGACCGCGAGGCGCCGGGCTGGAGTACTCGCTCTCGGAGCCTTCGGCGCCTTGTGCCAGCTCGAAGCGGCGGTCGCAGTAGCCGCACTCGACGAAGCGCTCGTCGCCCATGTCCATGTAGACCAGCGGGTGGCCGAGCGCGCCGCCGCCGCCGTCGCAGGCCACGCGCTTGGAGCGGACCACGATCACCTCCGGCGGAGGCGGGGCGGGGCGGAGCGGGTCTTCCGGCTGCATCAGGACTTCAGGCTCGCGAACAGGTCGGCGCGACACCTACGCGGGGCGCCCTCGCCCGTCAATTCGCCGCCGGGGCGTCCTTGCGGCCGAACACACGGCGCAGCAGCTCCTTGCGCTTGCGGAAGATCGTCAGCCCCAGGCAGCCCGCCGCGATCCACAGGGCGATCTCGCCGACCACCCCGGCCCCACCGCCGATCAGCAAAGCCTGGGTGCGGGTCAGCTCGCCCGCCGCCGCCAGCCCCAGGGCGATCAGCATGCCCCCGTAGCCCGCCACCGCCACGGCCATCGCCGTCCAACCCACCATCCGGATCATTGTCTCGCCTTTCGTCCAGGTTCCTTGTCTGAGTGACAAGTATGCTGGACAAACGGGCATGTCAAGGGCGCTTTACCGAAGCTGTCGGAGTCTCCAGTCGCCGACGCCCGGCGGATGGTCTATAGGGCCGCGGATCATGACCGCTCCCGCCGCGCCCGCGCGCACGCCCGTCCCCGCCTCGATCTGGATCCTGCTCAGCGTGGTGTTCGTGAACCTCGCCGGGTTCGCGCTGATCCTGCCGCTGCTGCCCTTCTTCGCGCAGAGCCTGGACGCCGCCGCCTGGCAGGTGACCATCATGTTCTCGGCCTATTCGGTCGGGCAGTTCTTCGCCGAGCCGTTCTGGGGCCGGCTGTCGGACCGGATCGGCCGCAAGCCGGTGCTGATCGCCACCACCTTGGCGAACGTCGCCGGGTACCTGGCGCTGGTGTTCGCCCCGACCATCTGGTGGGCGGTGGGGATCCGGTTCTTCACGGGCCTGGGCGCGGGCAACATCTCGACCATCCAGGGTTATGTCGCGGACGTCACCCCGCCGGCCGAGCGGGCCGGGCGCATGGGCCTGCTGGGCGCGGCGTTCGGCATGGGGTTCGTGCTGGGCCCGGCGATCGGCGGGCTGCTGTCGCGCGACGACATGGGACCGGCCGGGTATCACCCGCCGCTCTACGCCGCCGCCGCCATGGCCGCCCTGGCGGGGCTGGGCGTGATCCTGTTCGTCAAGGAGAGCCGCGCCCGCTCCGCGCCCGACGCCCCGCGCCAGCGGTTCCTGGCCGGCCTGCGCGAGGCGCGCGACCACAAGGTGATCTCGCGGGTGCTGCTGGTCACCTTCGTCTACATGGCCGCCTTCGCAGGAATGGAGTCCACCTTCGGCCTGTGGGCGGGGGAAGAGTTCGGCTGGGGCGCGCGCGAGGTCGGGCTGAACTTCGCCGTCGTCGGGGTGGTGGCCGCCATAACCCAGGCCCTCATCGTCGGGCGGCTGGGCCGGCGGTTCGGCGAGGCGCGGGTGGTGGCTTTCGGCGTGCTGCTGTTCGGCGCCAGCCTGTTCCTCCAGACGGTCCACCACCAGCAATGGCTGATTCCGGTCCTGACCGGCGTCGGCGTGTTCGGCCAGGCCCTGGCCATGCCTTCGATCTCGGCGCTGATCTCGCGCTCCGCTTCGCCGGACAAGCAGGGCCAAATGCTGGGGCTGAACATGGCCGCGGGCTCCGCCTCGCGCATGCTGGGCCCGATCGCCGCCGGCGCCCTCTACTCCGCCTTCGGAGCGGAAGTCCCCTTCATCGTCGGCGCCCTGCTGGTGATCCCCGCCGCCCTGATGGCGATCAACGCCGGCCGCGTGTTCCGCCGCGAGCAGGCGCGCGAGGCGGGGTGAGCCCCGGACGCGAAAAAGGCCCGACGGGGTCCCGCCGGGCCTTCTTATTTGGTGGAGCTAAGCGGAGTCGAACCGCTGACCTCTTGAATGCCATTCAAGCGCTCTACCAGCTGAGCTATAGCCCCGAAGCTCGTTCCCGCCGGGCTGGTCCGGCGAGGCGGCGTACTTATGACGAAGCCTCGATCCGATCAAGCGGATTTCGGCGCGACCTTACTCCTCGCCTTCGCCGGGCAGGTCGATGTCCTCTTCGAACGAGTCGTCCTCCTCGTCCTCGAGGAAGGGAACGGTGTCCTCCTCGTCGTCCTCGAGGTCGACGTCCTCCTCGCCCACGCCCAGGTCGACGTCGTCCGCAGGGCCCTTGGCCGGGTCCACGTCGCCCTCGTCCTCGTCGTCGACCACGATCGGATCCTCGACCGCCTCGTCGATCTCCGGCGCGGCGACGTCCTCCTCCTCCTCGTCGGAGTCGGCGGCCTTGTCCTTCACCTGATCCTCGGCCTCGTCCTCGTAGTCCGGGGTCACCGCGCGAGCACGGATGCGGCGCGACTTGACCGCCTCTTCGGGATCGAAGTCCGAGCCGCACTTGGGGCAATGCGCCGGGCGGCGGCCCAGGTCGTAGAATTTGGCCTGGCAGGTCGGGCAGATCTGTTTCGTGCCGAGCGCGGGATCAGCCAAGGGTTCACCTGTGTGACGTGTAAGGCTTGGGTCGAAAGCGGCGGCTCCCTTGCCACGCGTCCGGCCCGCTGTCAAAAGCCCCCTCCCTGAGGCTTCGCAGGCGTGTGCGATCCCGTGATCCGACCGGCGGAAAAGCTGACCGCCCGCCCCGCCGGGCCGCTGCGGGGGACCGTGCGGGCGCCCGGCGACAAGTCGATCTCGCACCGCGCCCTGATCCTGGGCGCGCTGGCGACCGGAACCACTCACATCGCCGGCCTGCTGGAGGGCGAGGACGTGCTGCGCACCGCCCAGGCCGTGCGCGCTTTCGGGGCCGAGGTCGAGCGCCTGGGCGAAGGCCGCTGGCGGGTGACCGGTCGCGGACGGTTCGACCAGCCCGACGGCGTGATCGACTGCGGCAACGCGGGCACCGGCGTGCGGCTGCTCATGGGCGCGGCGGCGGGGTTTCCGATCACCGTCGCCTTCGACGGCGACGAGTCCTTGCGCAAACGACCGATGGGGAGAGTGACCGAGCCGCTGGCAGCGATGGGCGCGCGGTTCGAGGGCGGCGAACACTTGCCCATCAAGGTCCACGGCGGCGGCCTGGAGGGGATCGCCTATGCGCCTCCGCACGCGTCGGCTCAGGTGAAGTCGGCGGTGCTGCTGGCCGGTCTGAACGCCCATGGCGAGACCGCGGTCACCGAGGCGCGGCCGACCCGCGACCACAGCGAGCGGATGCTGCGGGCGTTCGGAGCCGACGTCTCGGTCGAAGACGGACCGCAGGGACGAACGGCGCGGCTGCGGCCCTCGGCCCTGCGCGGAACGACCATCACCGTGCCGGGCGATCCCTCGTCGGCCGCCTTCCCGCTGGTGGCGGCCCTGCTGGTTCCGAAGTCGGAGGCGACCGTCCAGGGCGTGCTGCTGAACCCGTTGCGCACCGGCCTGTTCGAGACCCTGCGCGAGATGGGTGCGGACCTGACGATCACCAACGAGCGCGACGACGGCGGCGAGCCTGTCGGCGACCTGACCGCCCGCGCCTCCAGGCTGAAGGGCGTGGTCGTGCCGCCGGAGCGCGCGCCCTCGATGATCGACGAGTACCCGATCCTGGCCGTCGCCGCCGCCTTCGCCAAAGGAACCACGGTGATGCGCGGGATCGGCGAGCTGCGGGTGAAGGAGAGCGACCGCATCGCGCTGACCGCCCACGGCCTGCGCGCCTGCGGCGTCGACGCCGAGGAGGAGCCTGACGGCCTGATCGTCCACGGCAGGGGAAAGCCGCCGGCCGGCGGGGCCGAGGTGGCGACCGCCGGCGACCACCGCATCGCCATGGCCCACCTGGTGCTGGGCCTGGCGGCCGGGCGGCCCGTGACGGTGGGCGAGCCGGGCATGATCGCCACCAGCTTTCCCGGTTTCGTCGATCTGATGCGGAGCCTGGGCGCGGATATCGGGGAGGACGCATGGGCTTCGTGATCGCCGTCGACGGCCCCGCCGCCTCGGGCAAGGGCACCATCGCCGGGCGCCTGGCCGCCTCTTACGGCCTGCCGTACCTGGACACCGGCCTGCTCTACCGCGCGGTGGGCGTGGCCCTGCTGCGCGCGAACGCCGACCTGGACGACCCCGCCGCCGCCGAAGCCGCCGCGCGGGCCCTGCGGCTGGAGGACCTGGACGACCCCGCCCTGCGCGGCGCGGTGGCCGGAGAGGCGGCCAGTCGCGGCGCCGCCCACCCGGGCGTGCGCGCCGCCCTGCTGGAGCTCCAGCGCGCCTTCGCCGCGCGCGAGGGCGGGGCGGTGCTGGACGGGCGCGACATCGGGACGGTGATCGCCCCCGACGCGCCGGTGAAGCTCTACGTGACGGCCGGCCCCGAGGTTCGCGCCGAGCGCCGCTGGAAGCAGCTGCTGTCCCAAGGGGAGGCGGTCGCCTACGAGACGGTGCTGGAGGACATCCGCCGGCGCGACGCCCGCGACGCCGGCCGCGACGCCGCGCCCATGGAGCCCGCGCCGGACGCGGTCTTGCTGGACACCACCGACCTGAGTATAGAGGCCGCGACCGATGCGGCCCGCCGCATCGTCGAGGCGGCGCGCGCCTTCCGAGGCTAAACCAAACGCGCCTTTCCCTCGCGGCCGCGGGCGACACCAGGGAAACGGGGCGAACAGCCTCGCCGCCCCCTCGGCCTCGAAGACCTCAACCCCTGCAACACGCGCGGACTCCCACCGCGGCCGTACCGGCCGAGGGCGACGCGCCTTTAGAGACTGGACCCTATGACGGACGTCATGACCCCCTCGCGCGACGACTTCGCCGCGCTGCTCGACGAAACCCTGGCCGGCCGCGACATGATGGAAGGCCAGGTCGTTCACGGACGCGTGGTCGCCATGGAGAAGGACTTCGTCGTCATCGACGTCGGCCTGAAGACCGAAGGCCGCATCCAGCTGAAGGAATTCGGCCAGGACGCCACCCCGAAGGTCGGCGACAACGTCGAGGTCTATCTGGAGCGCGTCGAGAACGCGATGGGCGAGGCGGTGATCAGCCGCGAGAAGGCCCGCCGCGAGGAGGCCTGGACCCGCCTCGAGGTCGTGTTCGCCGAAGGCCAGCCGGTGATGGGCTCCATCGTCGGCCGCGTGAAGGGCGGCTTCACCGTCGACCTGGGCGGCGCCTCGGCTTTCCTGCCGGGCAGCCAGGTCGACATCCGCCCGGTCCGCGACGTCGGCCCGCTGATGGGCAAGGAGCAGCCGTTCGCGATCCTGAAGATGGACCGCCCGCGCGGCAACATCGTCGTCTCCCGCCGCGCCATCCTGGAAGAGGCCCGCGCCGAGCAGCGCACCGAGCTGGTGTCGCAGCTGGCCGAGGGCGAAGTCCGTGAAGGCGTGGTCAAGAACATCACCGACTACGGCGCGTTCGTGGACCTGGGCGGCATCGACGGCCTGCTGCACGTCACCGACATGAGCTGGAAGCGCGTCTCCCACCCGTCACAGGTGCTGGCGGTCGGCGACACGGTGAAGGTGCAGATCGTCAAGATCAACCCGGACACCCAGCGCATCTCGCTCGGCATGAAGCAGCTGCAGTCCGACCCGTGGGACGGCGTGGACGCCAAGTACCCGGCGGGCGCGAAATTCACCGGCCGCATCACCAACATCACCGACTACGGCGCCTTCGTGGAGCTGGAAGCCGGCGTCGAGGGTCTGGTGCACGTCTCGGAGATGTCCTGGACCAAGAAGAACGCCCACCCCGGCAAGATCGTCTCCACCAGCCAAGAAGTGGAAGTCATCGTTCTGGACGTGGACGCCTCCAAGCGCCGCATCTCGCTCGGCCTCAAGCAGGCCCAGGCCAATCCGTGGGACGCCTTCGTCGCCGCCCACCCGATCGGCTCCGACGTGGAAGGCGAGGTCAAGAACGCCACCGAGTTCGGCCTGTTCATCGGCCTGGAGAACGACATCGACGGCATGGTCCACCTGTCCGACCTGGACTGGAACCAGTCGGGCGAGGAAGCCATCCAGCGCTACAAGAAGGGCGAGACCGTCAAGGCCCGCGTGCTGGACGTCGACGTCGAGAAGGAGCGCATCTCGCTGGGCATCAAGCAGCTGTCGGGCGATCCGATGGCCGGCGACGCCTTCCGCAAGGGCCAGACCGTGACCGTCACCGTCGCCGAGATCACCTCGGGCGGCATCGAGGTCCGGTTCGGCGACGAGAACGCCCCGATGTCCGCCTTCATCCGCAAGTCGGACCTGTCGCGCGACCGCAACGAGCAACGCCCCGAGCGCTTCGCCGTGGGCGACCGCGTCGACGCCCAGGTCACCCAGGTGGACAAGGCCACCCGCCGCGTGTCCGTGTCGATCAAGGCGCTGGAGATGGCCGACGAGAAGCAGGCCATCGAGCAGTACGGCAGCCAGGACTCCGGCGCGTCGCTCGGCGACATCCTGGGCGCGGCCCTGCGCGAGCGGGCCGGCAAGGAGTAACCCGGGTCGGGACTTGATCCCGCCCTGCGCATGTACGAGAAGCCCCGTTCGGACCTCCGGACGGGGCTTTTTCGTGCGCCGGGCGAAGGTCATTGCTTTCAACGCCTTGCGGTACGGCCGCGCTTGCCGCATGGTCGAGGGCGAGGGGGACCCGAGCGAATGATCAAGTCGGAACTGGTCGCCAAGCTGGCGTCGGAACATCCGCACCTGACCCACCGCGACGTGGAGCGGGTGGTCAACATCATCCTGGACGGCATGGTCACGGCGCTGGAGGACGGCGGCCGGGTGGAGCTGCGCGG
>DASPKD010000084.1:0-2451 GCA_035628275.1 Caulobacteraceae bacterium
GAGCCCCGAGGTAACCCCCCTCGGGCTGCTGTGCCGTGCCGGAGGCGCTGTTGGCGCCTCGAGCCGGACCCGCTCGACCACGGCCCCGTCCCGCTCGGGAGCCTGGATCCGGGCGCCCTCCCCGTGGACGGGGTTGAGCAGATTATGCGGCCAGTTTTAGGGTCGGGCGTAAGTATTTGTTTCGCTCGCTCTCATCCGCCTATTTCGCGGTCATCCCGGAGAGCGCGCGAGCGCTCGTCCGGGACCCAGGGGGGACCGCACCAACCCGTTCCGCCGCCGGGGTTCTCCGCGTCCCCTGGGTCCCGGCTCTGCGCGGCTGCGCCGCTCCGGCCGGGATGACGAGAATGTGGATGTCCCCGCGGCAAAAGCGTGGGCGTCGGGCGTTTTCCTCCTGCTCCCGACCGGGAGAAGGAACGCGGGGGCGTCCTGAGATCGTCGTGGGGGATGGTGCCTGGGGCCGGAATCGAACCAGCGACACGCGGATTTTCAATCCGCTGCTCTACCAACTGAGCTACCCAGGCGCACCGGGGGTCCCGCGCGGGGAGCGAGGTCTATAGGCGAGGGTTCAGGACCTGTCCAGCGGGCTTTCGGACGCGCCCGGCTGGTCCTCCGGCGCGGCTTCGGCCTCGACAGCAGGGACGGCGTAGGCGCCGCTGATCCAGCGGTGCAGGTCCACGTCGGCGCAGCGACGCGAGCAGAACGGCCGGTACTTGGGCTCTTGGGCCGGGGTCTTGCAGATCGGGCAGGGTTTCATCGGCTGCGGATATCGGTGCTGAGGCGGTCGCGTCCAAGCTCGGGCGTGATGGAGAAGCGCGGGCCGAGCGCGGCGACATGGCGGCAGGCGTGTTCGGCGACCTCGGGCGCGCAGACGCCGGTCAGGCGGGCGCCCGGATCGGCGCGGCCCTCCCGCTCCAGCGCGCGCAGCAGCCGCGCCGCGACGGTGCGGGCCGACAGGCGGCCGTCCGGGTCGGTCAGCACGTCGCGCACCGGCCGCTCGCGCCAGGGCTTGGCCAGCTGCAGCAGTCCGAGCCGACTGATCCCGGCGAGGACCACGCCGGGCTGGTCGGGGGAGAAGGCGTCCTTCGCCACGGCGTGCAGGGCGTCGTGCTCGCGCGCCTCGCCGGCCAGGTCGATCGCGACCAGCCCCGCGAGTCCTTTGAGGCGCAGCAAACGCGCAGCTTCGCGGATCGCCGCCCGGTTGGCGTCCAGAACGGTCTTACGGCTCGCGCCGGGTTCGGTCAGGTCGACGTCGACGGCGATCAGGGCGCGGGTCGGCTCCACGGTCATAACGAGGCCGCGGGGCAGGGCGAAGCGGACCGCCAGCGCCGCCTCCTCCGCCTCATCGGCGGCCTCGCGGGCCTCCTCCCCGGTCGTGATCGTCGTGTCGGGCGCGAGCGCACGCAGGCGCTCTTCGAGCGAGGGCGCGGGCGTCAGCAGCGCCGGGGGTCCGGAAGCGAGGCCGCGCAGCCGCAGCGACGGCGCCTTGTCGGCGCGGGCCTCGGCGGCGACCTCCGCCTCCACCGCCTGGCCTTCGGTCAGGGCGGGAGCGTCGGCGGAGAGCTTCAGCAGCCCGTCCTGTTCCAGGCCCAGGTCGATGAAGGCGCCGCGGAAACCTTTCGCCAGAGCCCGAACCCGTCCCCGCCGGACCTCGCCCAGACGCGCACGGTCCGGCTCGTCCTCGCGTTGGATCAGCAGGCGTTCGGGCTCGCCGTCGAGGACGACCACGCCGCGGACCTCGCCCGGCGAGCGGTCCAGCCACAGGGTGCGGCCGTTCACGGCCGCCAGCCCAGGCCTTCGAGCAGGCAGCGGGTCTCGTAGAGCGGCAGGCCCATCACCGCAGGCCAGCTGCCGACCATGTCGATCACGAAGGCGCCGGCCAGTCCCTGCACGCCGTAGCCGCCGGCCTTGCCGCGCCATTCGCCGGACGCGAGGTAGGCTTCGGTTTCGGCCTCGGTCAGGCGCTTGAAGTTGACGCGGGTCTCGACCAGGCGCGACGCCAGCCGCCCGTCAGGGGCGATCACCGCCACGCCGGTGCCGACCCGGTGGTTGCGGCCGGACAGCAGCTCCAGGCAGGCCCGGGCCTCGGCTTCGGTCTCGGCCTTGGGGAGCACGCGGCGGCCGACGCTGACCACGGTGTCGGCGCCCAGCACGTAAGCGCCGGGCGCGCGCGCGGCGGCGGTGCGGGCCTTCTCGCCCGCCAGGCGCAGCGCCAGCAGGCGCGGCGTCTCCTTCTTCAGGGGAGTCTCGTCGATGTCGGCGGGCTCGACCCGGTCGGGTTCGATTCCGATCCGGCGCAACAGCTCCAGCCGACGCGGGCTGGCGCTGGCCAGCACCAGCGGCGGTCGGCTCACGGCCGCGCTCCGCCTACTTGAAGCGGTAGGTGATGCGACCCTTGGTCAGGTCGTAGGGGGTCATCTCGACCAGCACCTTGTCGCCGGCCAGCACCCGGAT
>DASPKD010000085.1:0-38128 GCA_035628275.1 Caulobacteraceae bacterium
TCTCGTAGTCGCGCCCCTCGAACGCGGCGGCGATCTCGCGCGCCAGCGGGGCGGCGGCGCCCTGTTCGTTGTAGACCGGCACGACGACGGAGATTTCGGGCGGCATTCCTGTCCCCGGTTGAAACGCGGGACCCCTTAGCACCGGAAAGCGCGTCCTGTCGAAGCGCGCGCGGTCGCGGGGGGCCGGCGCGCGCTTTCCCCTCCCTCCCGAGGCGAACTCCGCTACAACGCTTCCGATGACGGTCGAGCAGGCGGAGCGGTGGATTGCCGGGTGGCGGGGGCCGTTGCTGGCCGCGCTGGTCGCTCTGATCGCCGGTCTGCCGGGCCTGCTGGCCATGCCGCCGCTGGACCGCGACGAGTCGCGCTACGCCCAGGCGTCCTCGCAGATGCTGGAGACGCGCGACTTCACCAACATCCGTTTCCAGGATCAGGCGCGGCACAAGAAGCCGGTCGGGATCTACTGGATGCAGGCGGTCTCGACCGGGGTGCTGTCCAACGTGGAGCAGCGCGACGTCCGCACCTACCGCGTCCCGTCGCTGCTGGGGGCCATGCTGGCGGCGGCGGCGTGCGCCTGGGGCGCGAGCGCGCTCTGGGGCGCGCGGGCCGGGGTCCTGGCCGGCGCCCTGCTGGGCGCGACCTTCCTGCTGTCCAGCGAAGCCTTCATCGCCAAGACCGACGCGGTGCTGTGCGGCGCGGTGACCCTGTCGATGGCGGCGCTCGGGCGGCTGTACGCCGAGGCCCGTGGGGGGCCGGCGGCCGGGCGGCGGGCCAAGCCGCTGTTCTGGGCGGGGTTGGCGGCGGCGATCCTGGTCAAAGGGCCGGTGGGCCCGGTGGTGGCGCTGGGCGCCCTGCTGACGCTGTGGGCCTGGGATCGGGACGCGCGGTGGATGCTGCGGCTGGGCTGGGGTTGGGGGCTGATCGCGCTCGCCGCCGTGGTCGGACCGTGGGCGGCGGCGATCACCGTAGCCACCGACGGCGCCTTCTGGGGCACGGCGGTGGGCGGCGACATCGCGCCCAAGCTGGCGGCGGGCGGACACGAGAGCCACGGCGCCTGGCCGGGGTGGCACGCCCTGTTGCTGCCGGTGCTTTTCTTCCCCGGCGCCCTGCTGCTCGCCGCCGCGGCGCGGACCGCCTGGGTCCGGCGGGCCGATCCCGGCGTGCGCTTCGCTATCGCCTGGTTCGCGCCCCTGTTCCTGCTGCTCGAGCTGGCCCCGACCAAGCTGGTCCACTACCCCCTGCCGGTCTACGGCGCGCTGGCCTGGCTGGTGGCCGCGGCGGTGTCGGAGCCGCTGAAGCGCCGGGAGCGCTGGATCGGCGCTGGCCTCGCCCTGGCCGCCGCCGCCGCGATCGGACTTTCGGCCGTCTACGCCCTGACCCGCTTCGGCGACCCGTCGGACCAGCCGTGGGTGGCGCTGGCCGCGGGGCTGGCGGCGGTGGGCGCCCTGGTGGGCGGCATCCTGCTGATCCAGCGCGCGTCCATGACCGCCCTGCTCGCGGTCGGCGGCTTCGCGATCCTGTCGCACGCGGTGTTCGCCGCCGCGGTCCTGCCCCGGCTGGAGCCTCTGCTGGTCTCGCCCCGGCTGGAGCGCGCGCTGGTGCGCAGCGGACTCGATCCCCGGCTGGGCTTCACGCCAGGTCCGGTGGCGCTGGCCGGCTATCACGAGCCCAGCGCGGTGTTCCTGCTGGGGACCCGCACCGAGCTGGTCTCAGGCGAGGGCGCGGCCGACGCCGTGGCCGAAGGGCGGCCGGCGGCGGTGGAGCAGCGGCAGGAGCCGGCGTTCCGCGCCGCCCTGGCCCAGCGCCGCGCCCGCGCCCTGCCCGCCGCCACGATCGAGGGCTACAACTATTCCAAGGGTGAGCCGGTGCGCCTGACCCTCTACCGTCCGCAAGGGAGCCGCCGATGAGCCGTCGCATCGAGATCGTCGAGGTGGGGCCGCGCGACGGGCTGCAGAACGAGGCGACCGCCTTGTCGCCCGAAGACCGCGTGGAGTTCGTCCGCAGGCTGGAAACCGCGGGCGCGCGCCGGATCGAGGCGGTCAGCTTCGTCCACCCCAAATACGTGCCGCAGATGGCGGGCGCGGAAGAGGTGATGGTCGCCTTGCCGAGAGAAGAAGGCCGCTCCCGCATCGGCCTGGTCCTGAACGAGCGCGGCTGGGACCGGGCTGTGGAGGCGGAGGTGGACGAGGCCAACGTCTCGATCTCAGCCAGCGACGGCTTCGCCAAGGCCAATTCGGGCATGACCGTTTCCGAGCAGCTGGCCATGCTCGGCCGCATCGCCGAGCGGGCGCACAACATGGGCGGGGCGGGGCGCGGCGGGCCGTCGCTGTCGGCGACCATATCGGTGGTCTGGGGCTGTCCCTACGACGGCGAGGTCTCCGAGGCGCAGGTGGTCGAGGTGGTGCGCGAGGCGGCCGGCTTCGGGATCAGGGAGATCGCCCTGGCGGACACCATCGGCGCGGGGGATCCCTGGACGGTGCGGCGGCGGGTGGAGGCCGCGCGTGCGGCCGCGCCGGACGCGACCCTGCGGCTGCATTTCCACGACACCCGCAATACGGGGCTCGCCAACGCCTACGCCGGCGTGGAGGCGGGGGTGGACGTGCTGGACGCCTCGGTCGGCGGCATCGGCGGCTGTCCGTTCGCGCCGAACGCGACCGGCAACATCGCCACCGAGGACCTCGTCTACATGCTGGAGCGCGGCGGGTTTGATACCGGCTACGACCTGGACGCCCTGATCGAGACCGCCCGCTGGATCGGCGACAAGCTGGGCAAGGCGCCGCCCTCGCGGCTCAGCCGGGCGGGCGCCTTCCCCAGGCGCTGAGGCCGCTCAGCCCTTCCGCTTCGCCGCGATCCAGGCGTCGACCTGCTGCTCCAGCACGCCGAGCGGCAGGGCGCCGTTACCCAGCACCACCTCGTGGAAGCCCTTCAGGTCGAACTTCGGCCCGAGCGCCTTCTGCGCCTTGTCGCGCAGTTCCAGGATCTTCAGCTGCCCGATCTTATAGCTGGTCGCCTGACCCGGATTGGAGATGTAGCGGTCGATCTCGCGGGCGATGTCGAGCTCGGACATCAGGGTGTTGTCGCGGAAGTACTGGATCGCCTGCTCGCGGCTCCAGCGCTTGGCGTGAAGCCCGGTGTCGACCACCAGCCGCCCGGCGCGCCACAGCTCGAGCGACAGCCGGCCGAAGTCGGAATAAGGATCGGTGTAGAAGCCGGCCTCCTTGCCGAGCTTCTCCGCGTACAGGCCCCAGCCCTCGATGTAGGCGCCCTGGTAGCTCAGGCGGCGGAACATGGGCAGGTCGGCCTGCTCCATGCTGCGGGCGATCTGGAAGTGGTGACCGGGCGCGGCCTCGTGGAAGGTGATGGCTTCCAGCTGCACCTTCTGCACCTGGGTCATGTCCGACAGGTTCACGTAGTAGATGCCGGGCCGAGACCCGTCAGGGGTGCCGGGATTGTAGAAGGCGACCGAGGCGGTCTTCTCGCGCCAGGGCTCGACCTTGCGGACTTCGACCGGGCCTTTCGGCAGGGTCGAGAACTGCCGGCCGGCGGCCTCGGCCATGTACTTGTTCACGATCGCCGTGGCGTCGGCCAGGTACTGCGCCTTGCCCTCGTCGGTGTTCGGGTACTTGAACTTCGGGTCGGTCTTCACGTGCTGGAAGAACTGCTCGAGCGTACCCTTGAACCCGACCTTGGTCTTTATCGCCTCCATTTCCTTGTGGATTCGGGCGACCTCGGACAGGCCGATGTCGTGCACCTGGGCGGGGGTCAGGTCGGTCGTAGTGAAGAACTTCACGGCGGCGGCGTAATAGGCGTCGCCGTCCGGCAGACGCCACACGCCGTCGGTGGACTTCGCCTTCGCGCCCATGGCCTCCACCGCGCCGATCATCGCTTCGACGCCGCGCCGGTACTCGCCGGTGAGAGCGGCGCCGCCTTCGGCCAGGAGCTTGTCCTTGACGGCTTGGTCGGCGTTCAGCGCGGCGACCTTCTTCTTGAAATCGGCCCACACCGGGTGGTCGGCGCCGCCGTCGAACGGTGCGCCGGTCAGCTGCGCGCGCGCGTCGGCCAGCACCGGCTCGAACACGAAGGACGGCGAAACGAGGCCTTTGCCGGTGCGCGCGTTCAGGTCTCCCGCCACCTCGCCGCCGACCCGCTCGACCGCACGGAGGCGCGAGACGTAGGCCTGGGCGTCCTCGACCGAGTCCACGCGGTGGCTGTTGATCAGCATCACCGGCACCCCGCTGATCGCGGTGCCGTTGTTGGTGACCGCGAACTGGTGGAACCGCCAGCCGTGCAGCAGCTCGGCCGTCTTCTGCCCCTCTTCGAACAGCCGCCACGACATCTGCGACGAGGGGCTGAGCTTCGCGTAGTCGAACTCGCGCTTCATCCGCGCGACCTGCGCCGCGCCGAGGGCGACAGACTTCTGGTTCGCCGCGTCGGTGTAGTCGCCGAGTTCGCCGTAGCGCTCCTTGCTGCCGAGCTGCGTCAGGCCCTCCGGGCTCTGGGCGAGCGCCTCACGGAACGCCTGGTCGAAGAAGGCGGCCAGCCGCTGGTCCTCGGTCTGGGCGGGCGCCTGGGCGGCGGGCGCGGTCTGGGCCAGCGCGACGGAAGCGTCCGTCGCCATCAGCAGGGCGAAGGCCGCGACAGTTGATTTCAGCATGGAGGGTCCCCACGAAGCGAGCGTCGGGGCCGGACCTTACCCGCGCCGGGGACGGAGCCTAATGAAACTTTCGACAGGCGCCGCCGACCGCCGTCAGTAGAAGACGTTCTCGTTGCCGGGCTCGGCGGGCTTGGGCGCCGGCGCGGCGGGGCCCTTGCCGTTCAGCTGGTCGTAGGGGATCGGGCCGTTCGGCAGGCCGGCGGTCGCGTTCGGATCGACGGTCGGGCCGGCCGGAAGCTCGGGCGCGGCTTCGGGAAGCGGCGGGGCGGCGGCCTCGACCACCACCGTGCCGTCCTCGGCGGTCTCCAGCGAGCCGGAGTCGGCGAACAGGTTGGCGTAGGCCCACAGCGCGGCGAACCCCAGCAGGACCAGCACCGCGACCCAGGTCAGGAACTTGCGCATCGGAACCGAGGCCTTGCGTCAGAGGAAGACGTTGTCGGCCGACATACCGGTTTTCGCCGGCGGAGGCGACGGGCTCGGCGCCGCAGCCCCGGGCGCAGGCGCGGGCGTCGGCTGGGCGGCAGGGTCGGCGGGCGGGACCGCCGGCTGCTCGACCGGGGGCCCCGCGGGCGCGGGCAGCGGCGCGGGCGCGGCCTCGGCTTCGCTTACCACCTTGGGCGCCTTGTCGGGCGCGTCCAGGTCGGCGCGGATGAAGCGCCAGCTGCGGCGGTCGTCGCAGGCGCAGGCCTTGAGGTACCCTTCCGCGTCGCGCCAGACGATGATCGGCTGGTTGATCTTGGTCAGGCCGTTGGCCTTCAGCAGCTTGGTCAGGTCGTCGACGAACCCCTGTCCGGCGTTCACCACCGCGGTGCGCGCCAGGCTGTCGTCGGCCTTGGGCAGGCCCTCGGCTTTCCAGGCGTCGCGCGGCGTCGCCGTCCAGCGCTCGTACAGCCCCCATTCGCGCCCGATCCACAGCTCGGCGACGGTGGAGCGCTCGGTCTCGGTGGACTGCACCAGGCCCTCGCGCTCGCCGCGGGCGTAGGCGATCACCCGGGTGTCGACCTGGGCTGCCTGGAGCTTGGGGAATTCCTCGCGCTGGTACAGCACGCAGTCGTCGCAGGCGCGGTGGCCGATCACATAAACCCACGGTCCCTGCAGGCCGGGCGACACCCAGCCCGCGCGGTCAAGCAGGGCCTGGATCTCGCCCTGGTGCTTGCGGATCGTCACCGGCTGGAAGCGGGCGTAGAAGTTCCAGTAGGCCCAGTAGGCGCCGCCGGCCACCATCAGGCCCAGCACGACGGCGAACAGGCTCCAGAGCAGGAACCTCTGGACGGACGATGCGGATTTCTTCTCGGTCATCAGGCTTAACCTTTAGCCTGAAATAACCGCGTTCCGAACCCCGCGCCGCCGATTTCCCCCGACACGGGCGCCGGGGACACAGGGCGCGCCGGCGGCGACCTGTTCGATCGTCGGCGAAGGCCGAGACCGAGTTCGAAATTCCTGAGTCTAGGCGGCCGGAGCGGGCTCGAACACAGCGGCCGCCGTCGCGCGGTCGGCGTCGGAAACCACGAACGTCGGCGCAGCGCCGGATTCGAACCAGTCCAGCAGGGCCGCGTAGCAGGCTTCGGCGGAGAAGTGCCGCCGGGCGCGCTCCAGCGCCGCTTCGCCGCGCGCGGCGCGGGCGCCCGCGTCGTCCAGCAGGCGCACGATCTCGGCGGCCAATGCGGCCGGGTCGTCGTCCACGAACACCGCGCCGTCGATCTCCGCCTCGACGCCTTGGGCGGTGACGGGGGTGGCGACGATCGCCTTGCCCTTGGCCATGGCCTCGACCAGCTTGATCTTCAGCCCCGAGCCGGTGATCAGCGGCGACACCACCATGCCGGCCGCCGAGTAGAGCGCGTCCAGGTCGTCGACCAGCCCCAGCATGCCCACGCCATCGGGCGCCTCGCCGACCGCGCGGTTGACGTTCCCCGCGACCTCCAGCACCGCGCCGGGCCGAGCGGCGCGGACCCTCGGCCAGACCTCGCGGAAGAACCACTGCAGGCCCACCACGTTGGGCGCGGTGTTGCTGCCGACGAACAGCAGCCGGCCGTCCTCGCCGGCCTGGGCGGCGGCGACCGGCCGGGCGGCCATGGGGGCCACGATCACCGGGACGCCGGCGGCGGCGCGCACGGCCTCGGCCTCGTGCGCCTGGATGGCGACCACCGCGCCCGCCTGTCCCAGCAGGCGATACTCCTCGTCGGCGGTGATCGCGGCCACAGAGTCTGACGCTCCGGCGCGGGCGAACTGCTCGGCGCGGCTGGAGAACAGGTCGTGCATCACCACCGCGCTCGGCGCCTCGGGCGCCAACGCATAGGGAATCAGCGGGGTCAGGAAGGCGTAGTCGGCCAGCACCGCCTTGGCGCCGGCCGCGTGGCGGGCGGCGAACAGCAGGTCCGCGCGGGTGGCGGGCTCGGCCACGGCGTAGGGCGCGGGCTTCACCCAGCCGGCGCGCTTGAGCTTGAGCTTCGCCAGCACCGCCTCCAGCACGGTCAGCCCCGCGCGGAGGGCGATGCGCGGGTCGGTGGCGATCACCCACGGCCCCAGACGCACCGAGCCGCGGATGCGGACCTCGGCGAAGGCGGCGGTCTCCGGCTTCAGCTTCAGCACCGGCCAGCGGCCGAACGCCTTGGGCGAGGGCCCCACGAAGCGCACCCGCCAGCCGCGTGCGCCCAGCGCCTCTGCGATCGACAGCAGGTAGGCGGAGCTGCCGTTGGTGGCGCCCACCACCCGCTGGCGGGACAGGAGCACCAGGTCGCGCGGCCCTACCTCGGGCCGCGGCTTGCAGGCCAACAGGCGGCTCAACCGCGCCAGAACGGGCAGCCGCAGCAGGGCGGCGGCGGCGGGACGGCGCAGCGCGACCTTCAGCGCCTCGGCCGGGCGGCGGCGCTTCAGCGCCTCCACCAGGGCGTCGAACGCCTCGGCGTCCCGGAGCGAGCGCAGGCGCTCGTCCAACGCTCCGATCACCCCCGGCCGGTCCGCCGCCCGCTCGCGCAGCACCGCGTCGTTGCGCACGATCGCGGCGATCGTCGACTCCGACAGCCGGTGCGAGATCGAGCCGGGGTGCTTGCGGTAGAAGTAGAGCGGCTCGGCCACGGTCAGCATCTTCGCCCCGCCGATCAGCAGCCGCGCCAGGAGGTCGAAATCCTCGGCGATGCGCAGGCTCTCGTCGTAGCGCACGCCCTTCAGCGCCTCGGCCCGGATCACCGGCTTGCAGTACCCGAGCGCCGGCTCCCGCCCGTACAGGCGGTTGGAGCGCACGAACCGCTCGGCCGTGATCCACACGGGACCGGCCGCCAGGTCGCCCCGGAACAGGAATTCCGGCTCGCGGCCCTCGCCGAAGATCATCAGGTCGTCTGCGACGATGTCGGCCTGATCCTTCTCGGCCGCTTCGACGAGTCGCCGAAGCCGGTCGGGGTGGATCAGGTCGTCGCTGTCCACCACCGCGATCCAGCGGCCGCGCGCCCGCTCCAGCGCCCGGTTGCGGGCGGCGGCCGGACCGCCGTTGGCGGGCGCCTCGACCGGGATCACCCGCGCGTCCTCCGCCGCAAGTCGGCGCGCGACGGCCAGGCTGGCGTCGGCGGACAGGTCGTCGGCGAACAGCAGCTCCAGCTCTGGCAGGGTCTGGGCCAGCACCGAGCGGATCGCCGCCTCGACGAAGGCGCCGCCGTTGTAGTTGGCCATGATCACGGAGACGGTCGGCGCGGTGTCGGGCATGGCGGCTTTCGGGGCGGCGGACGGTTCCGCTTTCAACTCCCGAAGCGCCGCTTCGTTCTGGCGCGCCCGCAAAGAAAAAGGGCGGGACCTCGGCCCCGCCCTCTCTCACTCCCCCGCTCGGCGGATCAGCCGAACAGGAAGTCGTCCGCGCTCAGTTGCGCGACCTTGACCCCGGTCAGGGTGATCTTGTGGGCGCCGATCGAGATCACCGCCCATCCCATGGCGTTGGCGACGATCGACAGGTCGGAGAAGTCGTTCACGCCGGTGATGCCGCTGAACTTGATCTTGTCGATCCCGTCCTGGAAGTCCGCGACTCGGTCGTTGCCGAAAGCCGGGCCGAAGTCGAACAGGTCGTTCCCGGCGCCTCCGGTCAGGGTGTCGTTCCCCGCGCCGCCGATCAGCCAGTCGTTCCCGCCGCCGCCGTTGAGAGTATCGGCGCCGCCCTTCCCGTCGATCTTTTCCGCCGCCGCGCCGCCGGTCAGCCGTTCGCCGCGCTCCGTACCGTCGATCGGATTGTAGGTCGGCGGGGCCGGGGGCGTGACCACCGGGGGCGGGGACACGACGACGGGGGGCGGAGAGACCACCACGGGAGGGGGCGAAATGACCACGGGCGGCGGAGACACCACCGGAGGCGGAGAGACCACCGGCGGAGGCGAGATCACCGGCGGCGGCGACACGGGCGTTCCGCCGCTGAAGGCGAAGTCCGCCGCGGTCAGGGCCGAGGCTGTGACGTTCTTCAGCAGGATGGTGTCGCCGTCCGACAGCACCACCAGGGTGTCGGCGCCGACCTGGCGCAGTTCGCGGTAGGCCGAGTAGCCGCTGATCTCCAGCTTGTCCTCGGCGCCGCCCGCAACGAAATCCTCGATCACGTCCTTGCCGCAGCCGAGGGCGAACACGAAGGTGTCGTCGCCGGCGCCGCCGACCAGCTGGTCGTTACCCGATCCGCCGATCAGGCGATCATTGCCGCCCCCGGCTTCCAGGCGGTCGTCGCCGCCCATGCCGTTCAGGCAGTTCGCCGCGTCGTTGCCGCGGATGACGTTGTTCAGGCCGTTGCCCGTCCCGTCGATGGCCGAGGATCCGAACAGGTTCAGGTACTCGATCTCCGACGCCAGGGTGTGGGTGACATAGGCCGCAACGCTGTCCCACCCTTGCCCGGCCAGTTCGATGGTCACGTCGCCCGCGTCGTCCACAACGAAGTAGTCGTTGCCCCAGCCGCCTTCCATCCGGTCGGCGCCGGCGCCGGCGTCCAGGTAGTCGTCGCCGCCGAGGCCGACGAGGGTGTCGGCGGTCGCCTCGCCCTTCATCACGTCACGCGCGTCCGTGCCGGTCAGGGTCTTGCCCGTGGTCGCCGGAGGCGGCGGGGGCGGCGGAGAGGGAACGGGAGTCGGCGCAGGCGTCGGCGTCCCGCCGGTGGACGGCAGGGCGTAAGCGCGGATGTAGTCGATCTTCATCTCGGCCGGGAAGCCGGCGCCGGTCGGCGTGCCGCCCCAGCCGCCGACGGCGACGTTGGCCAGCATGTACATCGGCGTGTGCATGTCGGCCGGGGTCGGGGCGCGGAACACCTCGACGCCGTCGACGTACCAGATGATTTCCTTAGGGGTCCACATGGCGCCGAAGGTGTGGAAGCCCTGGCTGGTGTCGCCCACGTACTGGGGTGCGCCGGTCTGGCCGTGGGTTCCGGTCTGGTTGGTGTGGACGGTGGTGTAGATGGTCGACGGATCGCCGCCCAGCATCTCCATCACGTCCAGCTCCGGCGGCCAGTTCCCGTTCTGCGGCAGCAGCCAGAAGGCCGGCCACAGGCCCGGCCCGCCCGGCAACTGGGCGCGCATTTCGAAGTAGCCGTACTGCTGGCTGAAGGTGTCCTTGGTGGTGATCAGCCCCGAGCTGTAGTCGTAGTTCCACATCGAGCTCTTCTGCGATGCGGAGACCTTCTCGGTGCGGATGGTGAGGACGCCGTCGGACACCGAGAACGGATTGATCCCGAGCGGAGCGCCGGCCGTCCCCCTGAAGGTCGGGCTGGTGTAGATCTGCAGCTCGCCGTTGGTCACCAGGCTGTAGCGCCCCGGGTGCAGGGCGTCGAAGTAGCCGTAGTCGGTGTTCCAGGTTCCCGAGGTCCCGCTGCGCAGGCTCAGGCTGTTGAACTCGTCGGCGAAGGTCAGCTTCAGACCGCTGGTGTCGAACGGCAGCTGGAAGTCGTCGGCGGCGAACTGCGACACCGTCTTGTTGCGGAACGTCAGCGTCTCGGTGGCGGAGATCTTCAGCACCACGTCGGCCCCGACCTGGGTCATGCCGGCCTTCACCGCGTCGAAGGTGTAGAAGGACGAACCCGTCAGGCGCACCTTGTCGCCGGCCCCCGCGCCGGCTTCGAAGTCGGTGATGACGTCGTTGCCCTTGCCGACCCAGACGATGAACACGTCTTCGCCGGCCCCGCCGGTCAGAATGTCGTCGCCGCCCTGCCCGTCGATGCTCTGCGCCCCCGCGCCGCCCTCGATGATGTTGGCCAGGGCGTTGCCCGCGCCCCAGGTCCCGGCGTTGCGGACGTACAGGTTCTCGACGTTGGCGGGCAGCACGAAGCTCTCCCAGGTGTCGACCGTGTCGACGCCCTCGCCGGCGTTCTCGACGATCACGTCGCCGCGACGCACGTAATAGATGTCGTCGCCGGCGCCGCCTTTAATGGTGTCGTTGCCGCCGTTGGACCCGAAGCCCTCGTCGGCCGAGGTGCCGGTCAGGGTCTCCGTCGCGCCGGTGCCCCAGATCGACTGGGTGGAGGCGCGGCTGCGCGCGAGCAGTTGGTTGGCGAAATTCAAATCGGACATGGACGCCCCCGTGTGACGAGAGCGACCGTACGGTTGGGTTCCTGCCCCAACAAGAAGAACGACTAGGTTAATCAGTAGTAAGCGCGCGACGGGTCGCCGCAAGTCCTTGAATTTCATAGGACGCACTCACCGAACACAGTCAAATACCAGCGTGATGCAAGAAACATTGTCGCAAGCGAAGCCGTTATAACGGCCAGGGTTGGCGCATGATCTTGCAGCTTGACCGGGGATGCGGAGGTAAAGTTTACCTCGTCGAGCAGCTTCGCCGAACCTGTTCGTTCCTGCGACGCCCGGACGCACCGGTGAAGTCCGAAAAAACGGGCTTGACCGTGCGCCCTGTCTGGGTCAGGCGCTCGTTGAGTATAGTTGAACACGTTCATTGGCGATTAAAGAATAGTGAACGCGGTCGGCGAAGGGCGTTCGCCGGACCGGTTCACCGAACGGTTCACTCGGCAGGGGCCGCGGCCGGCGCCGGAGCCGACAGGCCGGCCCTGAGCGCCTCGCGCAGGAAGCCGATCGACCAGGCGAGGTGCATGATCATCGCCGGCACTCCGGAGGCGGCGGCGCAGGCGTCGCGCGACTTGAGGCCGAGCAGCAGGCCGAAGCCCAGGCAGGCCGCCGCCCAAAGCACGGCGGGGACGGCGAACACCGGATGCAGCAGGCCCAACGGCGCCAGGACCATCGCCGGCGCGACCGCCAGCGGCAGCATCTGGCGGGCCTTGGGTTTCATCCGGTGCTTCCTCAGCGTCCGCACCCGGCCGGCGCCGTAGTTCAGGTACTGGCGGAACAGCCGCAGGGCGTCCGAGCGCGGATAGTAGACCACCGAGGTCTCGCCCGAGAGCCAGATACGGCCGCCTTGCGCGACGATCCGGGCGTCCAGCTCGGCGTCCTCGTTGGCGACGAAGCTCTCGTCGTAGCCGCCGGCGCGACGATAGGCGTCCAGCCGCATCAGGGCGTGGTGGCCGTGGTCGATCCAGCCGCCCTCTCCGGTCTTGCGATGGCGCGAGCCGCCCGCGCCCAGAACGGAGTTCTGCGCCGCGGCGGCCGCCTTCTGGAAGCAGCCGACGCCGTTGGAGACCATCGACACCACCACCGAGTCCGCACCGGTGCGCTCGGCCGTCGCCAGCAGGCTGGAGCCGTAGCCGTCAGGATAGTCGGCGTGAGCGTCGATGCGGATCAGGTGTTCGCAATCGGCGCCGTGAACCGCCACGGCGCGGTTCACCCCCGCGCTCTGGATGCGCTGCGGGTTGTCGAGCAGGACCACGCGGCGGTCCACCTGGGCGAACTCGGCCGCGATGCGGCGGCTGGCGTCGGTGCTGCCGCCGTCGGCGACCACGACCCGGAACCGCTCCGCGGCCGGATCGCGCAGGATCTGGCGCAGCAGCCCGTCCAGGTGCGCCTCCTCGTTCAGGCACGGGATCACCACCAGCACGGGGGAAAGGTCGGCCTCGCTCATGCGGCGCTCCGGACGGCTTGCGGACGCAGGCCCGCCAGGGAGGCGACCACGGCGCGGCACTCGTCGGGGCGGGCCAGCCAGGTTTCCAGCGGCGGCCGCGCGGCCTCGGCGCGGAGCTGCGCGTATCGCGCCTGCGTCAGGTCGCGGAAGAAGCGCTCCATCTGGTCGATCAGCGGCTCGCCGAAGCGAACGCCGACCCCCATCCGCTCCAGCTTGCGCCCGGTCTCCACCGACCCCAGCGCCAGCGGCACGGACCCGAACAGCCCGCCCTCGTACAGCCGGTTCGGGAGCAGCCAGCTCGAGTTCTGCCCCTCTTCGTAGAAATCGATCGCCCAGGTGAAGTGGACCTCGCCGTAGATCGCCGCCAGGTCCTCGGGGTTCCGGTAGGGTCCTTCGAAGCGGACATGCGGCGCGCGGGCGACCAGCCCCTCGAAATCGCCGAACAGGGCGGGCGTGGGCCTGCCGCGGATCACCACCTCGACCGCGCCGTCCAGACGCCGGGCGAGTTCGCCCAGGATCGCCAGGCTCTTCGGACAGCGGATCGCCCCGAACCAGCCGATCCGCCAGGGCTGTCCCGCCGCCGGCTCGACGATCCGCGCGGCCGGGGGCGTGCGGTCGGGGTCGTCCAGCGGCTTGTTCTCGATCAGCAGGCTCGGCAGCCCGGCCGCTTGGCCGCGTGCTTCAAAGTAGTGCGTAAGGAAGGCGGGGGAGCTGACCACCAGCAGGTCGCAGGCCTGCGCCAGCCGCCGCTCCGCCGCCCGCAGCAGCTTTCCTGGCGCGCCGTCCGACAGCATCAGCCGGTGGATGTCCAGCGCCTCGTAGATCACCGCCGCGTCGGGCGCAAAACGGTCGCGCGCCCCGGTCGCCAGCAACAGCATCTCCAGATTGCGCGCCATGATCACGTCGGCGCCGCGGAACAGGTCGGCGCGGCGGCCCAGGTCCGCCCAGCTGCGGCCGACCGACAGGGCGCGCTGGACCATGCGCGCGTCATGGGTGCGGCCGAGATCGACCGGAGTCACCCCCTCGACCGCTTCGGGCGCGCTCTCCCCGCGGCGGAATCCGGCCAGCGCGACCTCGGCTCCGCCGATCTGCAGCATGCGCACGCGTCGACGCACGGCCGCGTCGCCGAGGTCGTGGACCAGATAGACCACCTTCACGGCTGCAACCCCCTGCCGGATGCGGAACGATACGCGGACGCACGGAGCAAACTGCGCCGTACGACCCGTCACGCAACGATCTGGCCGTCCGTTCGTTCCACCCCTCGGGACGGGACCCAGGGGACCTATCGATGAGCGTAACGGACACCGTGAACCCCGGCTGGCGCGCCGCGCCGACCGCAGCTCCGGCCGCGCGCGCAGGCGCGCGCTACTGGTCGGTGGAGTGGCTGTTCACCTTCGTCGCCTTCTCCGCCCTGCTGCTGACGCTCGCGACCGGCGGCAAGTCGATCTACGCCTTCCTGGGCGTGATCGGGCTCTACGGTTTGGCGTTCTGGCGGGAGACCGCGCGGGCGCTGGTTCCGGCTTGGCCGCTGGCGGTGATCCCGGCCCTGGCTGTGCTGTCGGTGCTGTGGTCGGACGCCCAGTCGGTGACCCTGCGCTACGGCGTGCAGTTCGCCCTGACCGCGCTGGCCGCCGCCATGATGGCGCGGCGCACCTCGGGTCCCGGGCTGATCGGCGCGATCTTCACCGCCTTCCTGCTGGTCAGCCTGCTGTCGATCCCGTTCGGAAAGTACGCCGAGGTGGGCGTGAGCGGCGAGTTCGCCTTCGCGGGCCTGTTCGGCTCGAAGAACGAGATGGGCGGCGTGGCCGGCCTGCTGCTGATCAGCGCGGGCGCGGTGCTGCTGGACCGCCGCCAGCCGATCTTCATGCGCGCTCTCGCCATCGGCGGCCTGCTGGTGTCGGTCGCCCTGCTGGCGGTGACCCGCTCGGCCGGCTCGCTGGGCGCGACCGCGGTGGCGGCCCTGGTGCTGCTGACCCTGGCCTTCGTCACCCGTCTGGGACCGCGCAGCCGGGGCTTGGCCACCCTGGCGGTGGTGCTGACCGCCGTTCCTCTGGTGATCGCGGCCGAGCCGATCGCGCGCGAGGCCGAGGCCGCCGTCTACGAGCGGCTGGGCAAGGATCCGACCCTCACCGGGCGCACCTACCTGTGGGACCGCGCGGCCGACTACATCGCCGACAAGCCGGTGCTCGGCCACGGCTACTACGCCTTCTGGCGGCAAGGGAACCTGGAGGCCGAAGGCCTGTGGCGCTACGCCGGAATCGAGAGCCGCTCGGGCTTCAACTTCCACAACCAGTACGTCGAGGCCCTGGTCGATCTCGGCTGGGCCGGGCTGATCGCCTACGTCGCCCTGATCGGCGCGGTGGCGCTGGGGCTGGCCTGGCGGCTGGTGACCAGCCCCACGCCGACCACCGTCTTCGCCGCCGCGGTGTTCGTCTGGCTGATGTCGCGAACGCCGGTGGAGTCGCTGACCCTGGCGCCCTTCCACTTCTACGCCCTGCTGTTCTTCGTCGCCTGCGCGCTCGGCCTCGCCCGCGAACGCAAGCTGGGCGAGGGGGGCTAGACGGCGCCGACGGGGCGGCCCCGCGGCTTCACCCGAAGGGATCGGTCTTCAGCCACGCCGCCCCGGTCAGCGGATTGTACAGGTGCGTGCCGACCAGCAGCACGCCGAAGTCCATCGTCAGGTCGCCGTTCAGGTCCACCTGCACCAGGGTGCAGACGCCGTAGGTCGCGTCGTTGACGTAGGTCACCAGCGGATCGTTCGCCCCGATGAACAGCGACAGGTCCAGCACGTCCTGGGACGAGTTGAAGTCGGTGATCACGCTGCGCGAGCTGTCCGGCGACCAGCCGGCGGCGAAGACGAATTCGTCCGCGCCCGCCCCGCCCATGATCACGTCGCCCACGCCGTCGCCGCTGTTCGGGCCGGCGTAGATGGTGTCGTTCCCGGCGCCGCCGTCGATCGTGTCGTCGTCCTCGTTGCCGTAGATCAGGTCGTGCCCGTCGCCGCCGTACATGGCGTCGCGACCGGTCCCGCCGTAGATCGTGTCGTCGTCGTCTTGGCCCGCGACCAGGTCGTCGCCGTCGCCGCCGTCGATCACGTCGTTCCCCTGCTCGCCGCCCAGGGTGTCGTTCCCGAGCCCGCCCAGGATGTCGTCGTTCCCGTCGCCGCCGCTGATCTCGTCGTTCCCGGCGCCGCCGTTGACCTTGTCGTTCCCGGCGTAGGCGTAGATCAGGTCGTTGCCGGTCCCGCCGCCCAGCACGTCGTCGCCCGAGCCGCTGAAGAAGGTGACCCGCTCCAGGTTCGAGGTGGTCAGCACCGCGGTGCCGTTCACGCTCAGCGTGCCGCCAGCGAACTCGGTGTAGACGTCGTTCACGAACACGAAGCCGTCGGCCAGGAAGTAGGTGATCGCGCCGGTCTCGGCCTGGCGCTGCACTACGAGCCTGTCGGCGCCGGAGCCGCCGTCGGCGATCCCGCCCGAGCCGCGGATGTCCAGGGTGTCGTCGCCGTCCTCGCCGAACAGCCGGTCGTTCGCGTCGCCCGAGGCGTAATCGGAGGCGTACAGGTTGTCGTTTCCAGCCCCGCCGCGCAGCTCGTCGTCCCCCAATCCGCCGTCGAGGTAGTCAGACCCCGCGTCGCCGAACAGGCGGTCGGCCCCGGTCCAGCCGGTCAGGGAGTCGTTCCCCTCCCCGCCGACCATCCAGTCGTTCCCGCCACGCCCCTCCAGGGTGTCGTTTCCGGCGTAGCCCCACACCGCGTCGTCGCCGTTCGAACCGGTGAACGTGTCGCCGTGGCCGCTGAGCCAGAACCGCTCGATTTCGGCGAAGGTGTCCCCGGCCGCCTCGCCCGCGTGGACGCCGGTGGCCAGGTTCACCGTCACCGCTCCGGTCGCGTTGCGGTACGTGACCACGTCCGACCCGGCCCCGCCGGTGAAGGCGTCGGCGCCCGCGCCGCCGTCCAGCTCGTCCTGACCGTCGCCGCCGTTCAGGGCGTCGTTCCCCTCCCCGCCGCCGAGGAAGTCCGCGCCGCCGCCGCCGGACAGGTCGTCGTCGCCGCCGCGGCCCAGGATGGTCTCGGCCGCGTCGCTGCCCACGAACAGGTCGCCGAAGTTGCTGAGCCAGAACCGCTCGATCGAGGTGAAGCTGTCGCCGGCCGCGTCGCCGGTGTGGATTCCGGTCGCCAGGTTCACCGACACGGCGGCCAGAGCGTTGCGCCAGCTGGCCGCGTCCGCGCCGGCGCCGCCGATCAGGGCGTCCGCCCCGGCCCCGCCGTCCAGCACGTCGTCGCCGTCGCCGCCGTCCAGGGTGTCGTCGCCGCCCCCGCCGCTGAGCTGATCGGCCCCGCTCCAGCCCTCAACGATCTCGCCCTCCGCGCCGCCGAAGAAGTAGTCGCCGAAATCGGTCAGCAGGAAGCGCTCGACGGAGTCGTACACGTCCCCGTTCGCCTCGCCGGTGCCCGCGCCGTTCAGCCGGTTGACGATCAGGCCCGCCGCCGCGTCGCGGTAGCTGGCGGTGTCGGTCCCGGCGCCGCCGATCAGCCGGTCCGCGCCCGTGCCGCCGTTCAGCACGTCGTCGCCGGCGCCGCCGTCCAGCCAGTCCGCGCCCGCCCGGCCGACCAGGATGTCGTTCCCGCCGAAGCCGAACACCGTGTCCACGCCCGCGCTGCCGGCGAACTGGTCGCCGAATCCGCTGAGCCACAGCCGCTCGACGTTCGCGAAGCTGTCGCCGGCCGCGTCGCCGGTATGCGTTCCGCTGGTCAGGTCCAGCGACACCGCGCCGCCGGCGTTGCGGTAGGTGACCACGTCGGAGCCGGCGCCGCCGTCGAAGGCGTCCGCGCCCGCGCCGCCGTCCAGCTCGTCGTCTCCCTCGCCGCCGTTCAGGGTGTCGTCGCCCTCTCCCCCGCCCAGGTAGTCGGCGCCGCCCATGCCGTTCAGCACGTCGTTCCCGCCGCGCCCAAGCACCGTGTCGGCGCCGCCCGACCCGGTGAACAGGTCGGCGAAGTTCGACAGCCAGAACCGCTCGATGGAGAAGAAGGTGTCGCCCGCGGCGTCGCCTAGATGTAGGCCCGTGCCCAGATCGATGGTCGCGCCGGAGGTCGCTGAGCGGTAGCTGGCGATGTCGCTGCCGTTTCCGCCGATCAGAACGTCGGCGCCCGACCCGCCGTCCAGCTCGTCGTCGCCCTCGCCGCCGTCCAGGCTGTCGTCGCCGTCGCCGCCCGACAGACGGTCCGCGCCGCCTTCGCCGTAGAGCTCGTCGTTTTCCGTCCCGCCGTTGAGCGCGTCCGCGCCCGCGCCGCCTGTCCGCACAGCCATGGTCGTCCTCCCACGCCGCGCGTCTCCCTCCGTACACGGCGCCGGGAGGGTTAACGCCGCGGTAGGGATCAGGTTTCCGGAGGCGCTCGACGGGTGGCGTAAGTTCCTGTTTTGTTCTAGTCTTCCTCAATGACCGCCCATACCGTGATCCCCGGCCGCGGCGCGCGCTCCAATGCGTCGGGGCGCTACGAGGCCGACCGCCGCGAGACCTTCGACGACGGCTGGACGCCGGACGACGAACCCGTGCGCAAGCTGGAGACCCTTCTCACCCCCGAGAAGGCCAAGAAGATCCTGACCCGCAACGACAGCCCCGACATCGGCTTCGACCGCTCGATCAACCCCTACCGGGGTTGCGAGCACGGCTGCACCTACTGCTACGCGCGACCCGCCCACGCCTACATGGGCCTGTCGCCGGGGCTGGATTTCGAGAGCAAGCTGTTCTTCAAGCCCGACGCCGCGCGGTTGCTGGAGCGGGAACTGTCCAAGCCCGGCTACGTCTGCGAGCGGGTGCACATCGGCGGCAACACCGATCCCTACCAGCCGATCGAGCGCAAGCTGCGCATCACGCGTTCGATCCTGGAGGTGCTGGACCGCTTCAACCACCCGCTCAGCGTGATCACCAAGTCCGCCCTGATCGCCCGCGATGTCGACATCCTGTCGCGAATGGCCGAGCGGCGGCTGGCGGGCGCCTTCGTCTCGATCACCACGCTGGATCGCAAGCTGGCCCGCGCCATGGAGCCCCGCGCCGCCACGCCGGCCAAGCGGCTGGAGGCGATCCGGACCTTGTCCTCGGCCGGGGTGCCGGTCGGGGTCGGCTTCGCGCCGGTGATCCCGGGGCTGAACGACCACGAGATGGAGGCGGTGCTGGAAGCCGCCGCCGAGGCCGGCGCCACGCGCGCCATGTACGTGACCCTGCGCCTGCCGCTGGAGATCAAGGACCTGTTCCGCGAGTGGCTGCAGGACGCCTATCCCGACCGCGCCGACCGGGTGCGCTCGCTGATCCGCCAGTGCCGTTCGGGCAAGGACTACGATACCGAATGGGGATCGCGGATGAAGGGGACGGGCCCCGTCGCCGAACTGATCAAGACCCGCTTTCGCGTGGCGACCAAACGCCTGGGCCTGAACGAGCGCGCCGCCGAGACCGACACCGGCCAGTTCCGCGTCCCGCCCAGGGCGGGCGACCAGATGGAGCTGTTCGGGTAGGGCGGCGCCCGGCCGCTCAGCGCAGGCCGCGCAGAATCTGCTCGGCCCTGGTCTTGTCCGCCGCCTCGATCACCGGCTGGCCCAGCGCCAGGCGCAGCCAGTAGCGCGCCTCGTCGGCCGACTTCGCGACCCCCTGGCCGCGAGCGTACATTTCGCTCAGCCTCACCATCGAGCCGGCGTGGCCCGCGGTCGCGCCGGCCTCGCAGTGGCGCACCGCCAGGTCCGGCTTGCGCGCGTCGGTGCGCAGCCGGCACAGCCAGTCGGAGGCCGACGGCAGCCCCTGAGCCTCGGCCTTTTCCAGCAGCGGAATCTGCTCAGCCGCCTCGCCGTACCGGGCGAGCGCGAACAGGGCGTACAGGTGCCCCGCGTCGGCGGCTTCACGCAGCAGCCTCATGCCCCGCGCGCGATCCGTCTTGCCGAGCGAGCCGGTGATCAGGGCGTGGCCGAGCTGAGACTTGGCCTTGGCGTAGCCCTGGGCCGACGCCTTCTCGAACAGGTCGAGCGCGCGGACGCGGTCCTCGCGCCCGCCGTCCATGAGTTGATAGCCGAGCAGCGCCTGCCCGGCGGGATGGCCGGTCGCCGCCGCCTTCTCCAGCCAGACCCGCCCCGCCGCCGGGTCGCGCTGCAGGCCGATGCCGTAGGTCTGGAAGAAGCTCATCATGTACAGGGCCACCGGATCGCCGGCCTCGGCCAGGGCGCGGACCTCCTCCGCCTTCCGCTCGGCCAGCACCTGCACCGCCAGCACCGCGCCGTCCTCGCGGCTGAGCCGCTCGGTCGGAATGTCGAGCCCCGCACGGACAGCGGGCGCCGCAGCGGCCGCGCCCCGGATCACCGACGCTCCGCCCTCCGCCCCGGCGACGCGCACTTCCGAGGCGGCGAGACGATAGGCTTCCACCGGGGCGGAGAACGACGCCTGCAGCGTCTCCGGCGGGCGAAAGTAGAAATCCTTGTACCAGGACCCGTACTGGAACGGCTGCTGGCGCGGCTTCAGGTGGGCCGTGTCGGTCCAGACCTTCTCGGCCACCACCTTGAACACCTGCGACAGCTCCAGTCCCGGCGTCTCGATCGCGCGCGCCACCGACTCGGCGAACGGGCTGTTGCTGGCGCCGGGTCCGGCCGCGTCGTAGGCGGGCTTGCCCTTGGCGGTGGCGTAGAACACCACGCTCTGCGGCAGGTCCACCAGGCCCACCGAGCGCACGAACGCCGCGCTCCTCTGGCCGTCGTTGTCGTCGATGGAGACCACCTGGTCGGCGGTGCGGCAGGCGTCCAGGAACAGCATGCGGAACGCCTTGGCCCCGGCGGCGGCGTCCAGCACCTCCTGCATGTCCACGAACTTGAAGCGCAGCAACGAGCGCGTGGTCTTCTGCGGCGCGTCCACCGGCACCAGGTAGTTGGCGCCCTCGAACTCGAAGCCGTGGCCCGAGTAATAGACCATCGCCACGTCGGCTCCGGCGGCCTTCTCGGCGAACTCGGCGATCTTCTCGCGCAGCGTGCGGACGTCCGCATCCACCGCGTCCACGACCTCGAACCCCGCAGCGCCTGTCAGGGCCGCCCGTATCCGGCGGGCGTCGTCGTCGGCGTTGTTCAGCCCCGTCCAGGTCGAATAGGCGCCGTTGCCGATGACCAGCGCCACCCGGCGCTCGCCCTGCGCGGCCGGCGCGGAAAGCGGCTCCTGGGCGGTCACGGCCGCGCTCGCCTGAAACGCGGTCAGAAGGGTCGCGACCGCGATCGCCGCCGCGCCGAAGCCGGAACCTGCACGCATGGGGCCCTCCTGGCTCGACCGTACAGTCCGCTCGCCGAAGCGACAACATCGGCGCTTGCACCGCTGATCGGCACATCCCCGCATTTGCGCGGGGGACCCGCAACAAATCCCGTCATCCCGGCCGGAGCGCGGAACGCGCGTAGAGCCGGGACCCAGGGGACACGGAGAACCCCGGCTGCGGCACGGGTTGCCGCCATCCCCCCTGGGTCCCGGACGAGCGCTGACGCGCTCTCCGGGATGACGGCGAAAAGCGGGAACCGGAGCGGGCGAAAAATAAACTTACGCCCGCCCCCTCAAACCGCCCCCATACTCCTGCTCGACCCCGCCGCGGGGGAGGGCGCTCAGGTACCAGAGCCCGATGCGGCGGCGGGGCGGAAGTCGAGCGGGACGAACCTGGCGTCGATGCTGGGAGCTCCGGCGGTGCGGCTGCAAGGCTGAGCCGTTCGAAGCCACCCATAGGCGGCGCGTGGGATGCCCGGGGCGAAACCCCGGGGCCCGGGAGGATCTGGTCCTTCCGCCCGCCGCAGGCCGAGGTCCGGGAAGGGTCTAATCGGGGAGTAGCCAGCCGCGGGGATAGAGCGTTTTCCCCCCGGTCCCGACAAGGAAGCCGTCCCCCGGTCCGCTTGCGAGCACAGGCTTCGCGGAGCGCGGGGGAACCCGCCGAAAATTCATAGCGCCCTCGCAAGAGGGCTACGGTTCCGGGCGGCCCGCCCGCGCTCCGCGCCTCCCCACGAACTTCGGAGCTCCGGCCCGATGCTGAAAACGCGCGCCCGCTTGTCATCCCGGAAAGCGCGAAGCGCTTATCCGGGACCCAGGGGCCGCCGGAGCGCTCCGCCTCCCACGCTCCCGGCGCTCCGCTCCGCTGCGGCCGGGATGACGAAATCAATTATGGCGCGGACGAAAGAGACCCCCTGCGGCCCTCAGAACGCGATCTTGATCCCCGCCACCAGCCGCCCTTCGTAAGGCTCGCCCAGGTCGTCGGCGTCGGTGTCCCACCAGCGGACGTCGGTGCTGATCCGGTCCGTCAGGGCGTAGGTCGTGCCGACGTTCCAGTAGGTATACTCCTCCGGGCTGTCGGAGACGTCCTGGCCGCCGACCGCGGCGGACAGCGTCCAGCGGGGCAGAACCTCGTAGGCGGCGTCGGCCCGCCACCACCAGGCCTCCTCGCCCGCGCCGATCCAGTCCGGCGACCAGCCGACGGAGGCCGCGGCCCACACCGGACCGATCGAGCGGCTGAGCTGGGCTTGGGTCTCCCAGTGGTTCAGGTCCTCGCCGTCGCCCTGGCCCAGGTAGGCGACGTAGGTCGCCGACAGGTCCACGCCGAAGCCCGCGATCTCCGGCCGGACGCCCACGTAGAAGTCGCCTTCCGCGTCCGCCTGGCCGACGTCGACGTTGGACGCCCAGGCGCCGGCGTAGAAGACGCCGGCCTCGTAGTCGACGCCGAGGAACACCGAGCCGTCCTCGGTGCGGCTGACGCCGCGGCGCACGTAGTCGGTCTGGACGCCCGCGGTCCAGGTCAGGCCCGAACCCTCAGGCTCGTCCCAGGTCTCGCCCGCGTCATCCGCCTCGTCCGGCGGCGGACCCTCCTGGGCGGCGGCGGGCAGGGCGGCGGCCGCGAGCAGCAGGGCGGCGGCGGCGATGGTCGGCAGCGTCGTTCTCATGGCGTCCCCTCGGGTCACGCCTCAATACGCCTTCACCGTGGCGGGGTTCCAGTCCCGGGTTTGACCGCCGCCCTCGCGCGTGCTGCTAAGCGGCGAAAGCCACATCCACGGGAGAGCAGCAGCATGGCCGACATCCGCTTCGACGGACGGGTCGCGATCGTCACCGGGGCCGCGCGGGGCCTGGGGCGCGAGTACGCGCTGGAGCTGGCGCGGCGCGGGGCCAAGGTGGTGGTCAACGACTTCGGCGGCGCGCGCGACGGCGTCGGCGGTTCCAGCGAAGCCGCTCAAGCCGTGGCGGACGAGATCGCGGCGCTGGGCGGCGAGGCGATCGCCCACGGGACCT
Source organism: Caulobacteraceae bacterium (assembly GCA_035628275.1). Classification (GTDB taxonomy): domain Bacteria; phylum Pseudomonadota; class Alphaproteobacteria; order Caulobacterales; family Caulobacteraceae; genus DASPKD01. The sequence continues at coordinate 22,895 of DASPKD010000085.1, forward strand.
CGGTCACCGACGAGGCCGGCGTGGCCGACATGGTCGCCCAGGCGATGGCGAAGTGGGGTCGCATCGACGTGCTGATCGCCAACGCCGGGGTGTTGCGCGACAAGACCTTCGCCAAGATGGAGGTCGAGGACTTCCGCTTCGTCGTCGACGTGCACCTGACGGGCACGGCGATCTGCGCCAAGGCGGTGTGGGAGATCATGCGGGCCCAGAACTACGGCCGCATCGTCGTCACCACCTCGTCGTCGGGCCTGTACGGCAACTTCGGCCAGTCGAACTACGGCGCGGCCAAGCTGGGCTTGGTCGGGCTGATGCAGACGCTGAAGCTGGAGGGCCGCAAGAACGACGTGCGCGTCAACGCCGTCGCTCCGGTCGCCGCCACGCGCATGACCGAGGACATCTTCCCCCCGGAGATTCTCGGCAAGTTCGGCCCGGCCGAGGTGATGCCGGGCGTGCTGTATCTGGCCTCCGAAGAAGCGCCGAGCGGCGCGATCCTGTCGGCCGGCGCCGGCGTGTTCGCCCTGACCCGTCTGGTGGAGACCACCGGCGTCAATCTCGGGACCGGCGCCACGCCCGAGATGGTGCGCGACGCCTGGGACAAGATCGGCGACCGCTCGGGCGAGGTCGCGCCGCAGGCGGGGCTGGAGCAGTCGCAGAAGATCCTGACGCTGCTGGCCGGCTGAGGCGCTACTCGCCCCGGAACACCGGCGGGCGCTTCTCCAGGTGGGCGGCGACGCCCTCCATGTGGTCGGCGGTCAGGTGCGCGAGGGCCTGGGCGGCGGCGGTTGTCTCCAGCAGCGCCTCGTAGGAACTCTCGCGGCCCTGGCGCAGCAGGGCCTTGGTCAGGCGCAGCGCGTGCGGCGGCTGGGCGGCGATCTTCCCCGCCAGCGCCAGCGTCTCCTCCATCACCCGCTCGTGCGGCACGACGCGGTTGACCAGACCCCAGGCCAGCGCCGTCTCGGCGTCGATCAGGTCGCCGGTGAACAGCAGTTCCGCCGCCCGCGCGTAGCCGACCAGCCGGGGCAGCAGCCAGGCCCCGCCGTCGCCCGGCACGATGCCGAGCTTCAGGAACGGCACGCCGAACCGGGCTTCGGACGAGGCGATGCGCACGTCGGCCAGGCCGGCGATGTCGCAGCCCAGGCCCACGGCCGGCCCGTTCACCGCCGCGACCAGGGGGACCTCCAGGCCGTACAGCGCCCGGACGATCCGGTGGACCACCCGGCGGTAACGCTCGCGAATGGCGATCCCGCCGCCTTCGAACAGGTCGGCCTTGGCCTGCATGGCTTTGACGTCGCCGCCCGCCGAGAACGCCCGCCCCGCTCCGGTCATTACCGCGCAGCGGATCTCCCGGTCGGCGTTGATCGCCTCGCAGACGGCGGCGAACGCCTCCCCGTCGCCGGGCTCGGGCAGGGCGTTCAGCTTCTCCGGCCGGTTCAGCGTCAGGATCGCGACCGCGCCGCGCTTCTCAAGGTCGATCATGGTCGCCCCGCAAACGAAAACCCCGGCCTGACTAGAGGCCGGGGCTTGCGTCCGCAAGAAAGCGAGAAGGGATCAGCGCGGCTTGCGCGGGGTGGGAACGAAGTCCTGCGGCCGGCTCTCGGTGCGGTGCGGCCTGTGCCGGGGCGTGACCAGCATCCCGCCCATCAGGGCGAAGGACATCATGGCGTGCTGCAGGTTCTTTTCTTTGTCGTTCATGGAAGCGTCTCCAATGCCTCTTGTGCGTGGCTTTCAGAGACGCGTCGCGGCTCCCAGGGACTCTCACCCTCCCAGTCGTCAGCGCGTCGAGCTTGAGTGTCGCACATCTGTCATAATGCGCAACAACTAATCCGGGTCCTGACTAAAATCGCTGTCGGCGCGCCACAGGAATGCTGGCGAAGCGCATGGATCGTGTGGGCGGCCGCTCGCAATGTGTGCAACGGCTCTCGGCATCGAAGCTTCCGGAACGTGAAAAAAGCGCCCCGGTCGAGACCGGGGCGTCAGGCTGGCGACTGAGAGAGGGACGTAGGGAGAGAGCGGTGATCAGCCCTTGAAGGCCGCGCAAGCCGCGTCACGTTGGGCGGCCGCGTCGGCGGCGCTGAGACCTTGCGCTTCGCTGCGGACGTGATCGGCGCGATCTTCGACATACATGGAGCGACCCCGCTTCTGCACCTTCAGCAGGGCCTTCAGCTGCGACACGTCTTCGCCGGTCGCCGCGGTCAGGCCGGTGCACCGGGCGAGGGCCACGTATTCCGCGTCGGAAAGACGGCTCGCGGTGCTCGGCTGGGCGTGGGCGACGGTCGCCACGGCGGCGGCGAAAGCGACAGCCGGGACGGCGGCGAGGGTCAGGGTGAAGGCGGTGACGAGACGCATTGGAGTGCTCCGTTCGTTGGGTGAGTGCGGTGGTCTTTCGTTGAGCAGAAGATGCTAAATGCGCTCCCCGAACTCAAATTAAACTCCATACATGTTGACCATCTTACTTCGATTTAATCTGATTACTTACTCGTAATGATATTACAGCCTTGTAATCAATCCGACGAACACCTAGGACCGCAGTATGGATACGCCGCCCGCCCCGATCGCCACGCCTTGCGTCAAGGTCTGCGTCGTGGACGGGGAGAGCGGGCTTTGCCTGGGGTGCCTGCGCACCCTGCAGGAGATCGCCGGCTGGGCGTCGCTGACGCCCGAGCGTCGGGCGGAGATCATGGCCGAGCTGCCGGCGCGCCGCGGGCGGATCGATCCCGCCAAACTCGGCCCCGCCTGAACGCGTTCACCGCTTGTGAACCCTGTCTCTACACCGGGCGCCAACCCGCTTCGGCTAGGGTGAGGTCGAGCGCCAGAACCGGCGCATCGCGTCAGTCGGACCGTTCATGCTCAAGCCCGCCGCCATCCTGGCCGCCGCCGTCGTCTCGGCCCTGGTCGCCGCCCAGTCGATCATCGCCCTGGACCGGCGGGTGGAGGCGACGCCCGAACCCGCCCTGACCCGCGTCGCGGTCGCGACCGACGCCGCGGCGGTGACCAAGGGCGCCGACGGCCACTTCTGGGCCGAGGCCAAGGTCAACGGCCGTCGCGTGCGCTTCCTGGTGGACACCGGCGCCACCACCGTCGCCCTTACCGCGGACGACGCGTTCCGGCTGGGGTTGAAGGCTTCGGAGCTCGACTTCCGCCACCCGGTCTCCACCGCCGCGGGCAAGACCAAGGCCGCCCTGGTCGAACTCGACTATGTCTCCGTCGCCGGGGCCAAGGTGGAAAAGGTGCAGGCGCTGGTGATGGAGGAGGGGCTGGAGACCTCGCTGCTCGGCATGAGCTATCTCGGTCGCCTGTCGCGGTTCGAGGCGACGCGCGACAGCCTTATCCTGCGGCCCTGAGCTAGAGCGTCTTCGCCGCGATCGAGATCGCGGTCAGCACCAGGAACACCGCGAACGCGCGGCGCAGCATCCGCCGGTCCAGCCGGTGCGCCAGCTTCGCCCCGTAAGGAGCGACCGCTCCGGTCAGCAGGCCCATCACCAGCACCGCCGGCACGTTCACGTACCCCAGCGACAGGGGAGGGCGGCCTGGGGCGTCCCAGCCGAAAACCAAGAACCCCAACGTCGCCGGTATCCCGATCGCCAGGCCGAAGCCGGACGCGGTCGCCACCGCCTGGTGGATCGGACGCCCGCAGAGCGTCATCAGCATCGACCCCATCGCCCCGCCGCCCACGCCCATCATCGCCGACAGCAGGCCGATGAAAGTCCCGAGCCCCCGCCGCCACCAGCCGCCCGGCAGGTCCGACCGCAGGGTCCAGCTCTCCTTGGCCAGGCCCAACTGCGCGGCCACCAGAGTCACCGCGATCGCGTAAACGACAGTCAGCGCTTCCTGGGAGGAAACGCCCGCCAGCGCCGCGCCGACCCCGCCCCCGACCGCCACCCACGGGCTCCAGGTCTTCAGCACCGCGTCGTCCACCACCCCGTGCGCGCGGTGGGCCGCCAGCGAGCGGAACGAGGTGGCGATGATCACCGCCAGCGAGGAGCCGACGGCCACGTGCAGGTTGCTCTCTCCCCCCAGTCGCAACACGGCGAAGGCGTAGAACAGCGCCGGCACGATCACCGTGCCGCCTCCTACGCCGAACAGCCCCGCGATCAGCCCGGCGAACGCGCCGGCGGCGACAAGGGCGGCAACGAGCGACAGCATCTGGAGCGAGGAAGAGGTCATTTCTCCGCCTCATCTCACGTGGGGAGAGGGGCCGTCGCGGCGGGCCGACGGCCATTTAGGTAGTCTGCAGCGCTTGAGACAAGTCCGTCATGGCCGGGCTAAAGGAAAGCATGAGCGAATCCTCCACCGGCCCCCTCTCGGGCGTCACCGTCCTGGACCTGTCGCGCGTGTTGGCCGGGCCGTGGGCGACGCAGCTGCTGGCCGAGCTGGGCGCGGAGGTGATCAAGGTCGAGCGACCAGGCGCGGGGGACGACACCCGCGCCTGGGGTCCGCCGTTCACCACCAGGGCGGACGGGAGCCCGGGTGACGCCGCCTATTTCCTCTGCGCCAACCGGGGCAAGCGCTCGGTGACGGTGGACATGGCTACGCCGGAGGGCGCGGCCCTGCTGCGGCGGTTGGCCGGGCAGGCCGACGTGGTGGTGGAGAACTTCAAGACCGGGGGGCTGGCCAAATACGGGCTGGATTACGCCAGCCTGCGCGCGGTCAATCCTCGGCTGGTCTACTGCTCGATCACCGGCTTCGGGCAGACGGGGCCTTACCGCGAGCGGGCGGGCTACGACTACATGATCCAGGCCATGGGCGGGCTGATGTCGATCACCGGCCAGCCGGACGGCGCGCCGGGCGCCGAGCCGATGAAGGTGGGGGTGGCGGTCGTGGACCTGTTCACCGGCCTGTACGCGTCGAACGCGATACTCGCCGCCCTGCTGCACGCCCGCGCGACGGGCGAGGGACAGCACGTCGACCTGGCCCTGTTCGACGTGCAGGCGGCGATGCTAGCCAACCAGGCGACCAATTTCTTCGTGTCGGGAAAGCCGCCCGGCCGCATGGGCAACGCCCACCCCAACCTCGCGCCCTATCAGCCCTTTCCGACGGCAGACGGGGCGGTGGTGGTGGCGGTCGGGAACGACGGCCAGTTCCGCAGCCTGTGCCGCGCGCTGGGCGACGAGGCGCTGGGCGTCGACCCGCGCTTCGCGACCAACGCCCTGCGGGTCGAGAACCGGATCGATTTGGCGGCGCGGATCGGCGCCCTGACGGCCGCGCGAAGCGTCGACGCCTGGATCGCCGCGTTCGAGGCGGCGGGGGTGCCCTGCGGGCCGATCAACACCGTCGACCGCGTGTTCGCCGAGCCGCAAGCGCAGGCGCGCGAGCTGGTGGTGCAGCAGACCCGCGAAGACCTGGCCGACCCGGTCCGCACGGTCGCCAGCCCGATGCGCCTGTCCGCCACGCCCGCGGCCTACGACCGCCCGCCCCCGGCGCTGGGCGCCGACACGGAGGCGGTTCTAGCGGAGCGCCTCGGCCTGACGGCGGAGGAGATCGCGGCTCTGCGCCGGGCCGGCACGGTCTGAGCTCAGTCCTTCCCGCCGCTCTCCCCGAACGCCTGCTTGCAGAGCTCCTCGCCGAAGCGGTCGGACATCTGCTCCTCCGCCTCGGCCATGCGGAACACCGCCAGGCGGCCGCCGATCACGGTGGAGCCGATGCGGTAGTCGCCGACCACCTCTCCGGTCTGAACGTCCACCAGCCGCGCCGAGCCGCGCAGCACGTTGGCGCCGCCGATCACGGCGGTGGCCACCGGGTCGGCTTTGTCGAGCCGGTCGATGCGCGCCTCCAGCCGCAGCGGCCGGGTTCCGGTCGCGCAGCCGCGAAGCTTCTCGCCCACCCGGGCGCGGAACACCGCCTCGAACTCGGGCGACAGACCCTTCGCCGCGCTCAGCACGCTCATCTGGTCGACGTAGGCGCCGCGTGCGACCTCGGGCGAGAGGGCGGCGACCGGCTCGCTGCGCGACAGGCTCATGCAGCCGGCCAGGCCGCCGGACACGGCGAGCGTCATGGCCGCCAGGCGCAGGGCGGCCGTCACAGGGCCGGCCCCGCCCCGACCGACGGACCGCCGACGGGGCCGCCTTCGCCGTGGTCCTGCTCGTCCAGGCGCATACCCGCGGCCAGGGCCGCCAGGGCGGCGGCGGCCACGGCGGCGGCGGCCATCAGCATGCGGTTGCGGCCCGGTCCCCGGCCGGGTCCGGGTCCCGGGGCGGCGTTGCGGCCTCTTCCTTCGACCATGCGGGCTCCTCCGGCGTCAGCCAGCCAACGCGGGACCGGGCCCGGAGTTCAGCGGTCGCGCACGGGCGGGGCCAGCAGGGCGGCGCGCTCCTCCGCGCTCAGCGGTCGCCAGCGCCCCTCGGGCAGGTCGCCCAACCGCAACGAGCCGATGCGGACGCGGAACAGGTCCACCACCCTGAGCTCCACCAGCTCGCACATACGCCGGATCTGGCGGTTGCGGCCCTCGGTCAGGACGAAGCGCAGCCGCCCCTCGCCCTTTACGTCCACCCGCGCCCGCTTCAGCGGCTTGCCGTCGAGCCGCAGGCCGTGCCGCAGCAGGGCGACCTTGCGCTCGCTCAGCTCGCCCGAGACGCGGACGCGGTACTCCTTCTCCACCTCGGAGTCCGGCCCGATCAGCGCCTTGGCCAGCACCCCGTCCTGGGACAGCAGCAGCAGGCCGCGCGAGTCGAGGTCGAGCCGGCCCAGCGGCGGCAGGCTCGCGCCTTCGGGCGGCGGGACGCCGGCGCCCTCCAGGTTGTCGGCGGTCAGCAGCCGTGCGGCCTCGAACTGGCCGGGCTCGGGGTGGGCGGAGACGACGCCGGGCGGCTTGTGCACCACCGCGGTCAGCGCCTCGCGCAGCTGCTCGGTCGCCGCGCCTGCCAGGGTCAGGGTCTGGCCGGGCAGGATCTTACGCCCGGCGTCCGCGACCGGCTCCCCGTCGATCGACACCAGTCCCTCGGCGATCAGCGCCTCGGCCTCACGCCGCGAACAGACCCCGGCCTGGGCCAGCCATTTGTTCACGCGCTGCGGTTCGGGGCCGTCGTAACGGCGGATCCAGCTCATGAGGCGGTCTTGGCGGGATCGGACGTCGGCGGCAAGGCCCGCCCCCCGCCGGCCTCGATGCGGTCCAGCAGCGCGAACACCGTGACCAGCGTGTCCGCCTCGCGCGCGGGCTTATCCCAGCGGATGCGGCTGATGCGGGGGAAGCGCATGGCGACGCCGGAGCGATGGCGGCCGGAGCGTTGCAGGCCCTCGAACGCCACCTCGAACACCAGGCCGAAGTCGCGGTCGGCGCGCAAGGCGCGGACGGGGCCGAAGCGGTCCACGGTGTGGTCGCGTACGAACTTGTCGATCAGCTTCAGCTCCTCGTCGGTGAAGCCGAAGTAGGCCTTGCCGACCGGCGCCAGCTGGCCGTCCTCGGTCCAGACGCCGAAGGTGTAGTCGGAATAGAAGCTGGACCGTCGCCCCGACCCGCGCTGGGCGTACATCAAGACCGCGTCGATCAGGTACGGATCGCGCTTCCACTTGAACCACGGGCCCTTCGGGCGGCCGGACTGGTAGGCGGAGTCCCGGCGCTTCAGCATCAGCCCCTCGGCCGCGGCGCCCACCGGCGGATCGGCGCGCAGGCGGGCCAGCTCGTCCCAGCTGTCGAACGGGACCAGCGGCGACAGCGACAGGCGCTCCGAAGCGTGGCGCGCGACGAAGGCTTCCAGCCGCCTGCGGCGCTCGTCGAACGGCAGCCCACGGGTGTCCTCGCCGCTGTCGGTCAGCAGGTCGTAGGCGCGGATCGCGGCGGGAAAGCCCTTGATCAGCTTGGCGTCCACCGTCTTGCGGTTCAGCCGCTGCTGCAGGTCGGCGAAGGGCGCGACGGCGCCGTCGCGGATCACCAGCAGCTCGCCGTCCACCGCGCCGTCGAATTTCAACGCCACCATCAGGTCGGGAAAGGCGCGGCTGATCTCGTCGCCGGTGCGCGACCACAGGCGCTGCTCGCCGCCTTCGCAGACCGCCTGCACGCGGATGCCGTCCCACTTCCACTCGGCGGCGTAGTCGGCGGGGTCCAGCTTGTCGAAGTCGACCGCCTCGTCCAGGGCGTGGGCCAGCATCACCGGCCGGAAGCGGCCGGGCGCGGCGGCGCTGGGGCGCTCGGAGCGGCCCTCCAGCCAGGCGAACAGGTCGCCGTAGGGCGCCGAGACCGCGTGCCAGACCTCCTCTATCTCGCTGACGTCCACCGGCTCCAGCGGCTCGCCCTGCTCGTCGTCCTCGCCGGGGGAGGGCGGCAGAGGCTTGCGCTCGGGGCGGATCATGGCGGCGGCGGTCTTGGCCAGGCGCGACGACAGCCCGACCCGGAGCTCGCCGGTGACCAGCTTCAGCAGCGCCCAGCGCGAAATCGGGTCCAGCGCGTCCAGCCAGCCCTCCAACAGGCCCTGCACCTCGTCGCGTTTGGCTGATTTCAGCGCCTCGACCACCTCCGACAGCTCGGGTTCGCGGTTCGGGCGGCGCGACGGATCGACCGGCCAGATCAGGGCGACGGTCTCGGCCAGGTCGCCGACGTAGTTCCAGGACCAGCCGAACAGCACCGGGTCGACCCGGGCCTCGGCCGCCTTGCGGATCATCGCCGGCTTGGCCGCATGGAACACCAGATCACCGGTCAGCGCGGCCAGGGCCCAGCCGCGATCAGGGTCGGGCGCGGTCTTCAAATAGTCGCGCACCAAGACCAGCTTGGCGTTGCGGGACGGCGTCAGCGCCAGCCGGTCGAGCAGTCGGGAGAAGGCGCGCATCGGACGGAGAATGTAGCGCAAGCCCGGCCGTTCCGCGCGCCGTCCCGTGCCGCCTCGACGAGGTAGCGGCTCCAGCGCACCCCTTTCACCGGGCGAAACAAAGCGAAACCAAGCTTTAGTTGAGGCTATCGGTCGCCTTCCCTAGATCGGTAGGCGGGGCGAAACCTGGATTTCACCGGGTCGGGGATATCACTGTCGTGAGTACGTCGTCGGAACTGCATGAGCATACGCTGTCCTCTCCCGCGATCTGCGCGGGCGTGGGCGTGCACACCGGCGAGCGCGTGCGCCTGTCGATCCGCCCGGCCGCGGGCGGGCAGGGGATCGTGTTCGTCCGCACCGACGTGAAGGACCGCGACAACCGCGTGCCGGCGACCGGCGAGGCGGTGATCCAGACCCAGCTCGGCACGGTGATCGCCAACGCCGCGGGCGTGACCGTCTCCACTATCGAGCACCTGATGGCCGCCTTCTGCGCGCTGGGGATCGACAATGCGGTGGTCGAGCTGGACGGCCCGGAAGTGCCGATCATGGACGGCTCGGCCCTGCCGTTCGTCCAGTTGCTGGACCGCGCGGGCTTCCGCCGCCAGGAGGCGCCGCAGCGCTACATCGAGATCCTGGAGCCCGTGGTGGTGGAGGAGGGCGACAAGCTGGCCGCCCTGCTGCCGTGCGACCGCTTCGAGGTGTTCTTCGAGATCGAATTCCCGACCGCGGCGATCGGCCGCCAGAGCGTGGACGTGGTCCTGACCGAGCAGAGCTTCCGCGACGAACTGATGTCCGCGCGGACCTTCGGCTTCGTCCAGGAGGTCGAGGCGCTGCGCAAGATGGGCTTGGCCCGGGGCGGCAGCCTGGAGAACGCGGTGGTCATCGACGGCGACCGCATCCTCAACCCCGAGGGACTGCGCTTCGCCGACGAGTTCGTGCGGCACAAGGCGCTGGACGCGATCGGCGACCTGTACGTGCTGGGCATGCCGATCATCGGCCGCTTCGAAGGCCGCAAGGCCGGCCACGCCATGAACAACAAGCTGGTGCGCGAACTGCTGTCGCGCCCCGAGGCGTGGCGCGTGGTCGCGCCGGCGCGCGATCTGGCCCAGGCCGTCTGATCGCCACAGTCCTGCGCCATCGGTTGGCGGCGCCCGACCCGTCGTGTAGAAGCGGAAGCGACAGCTTCGCGCCGCACGCCCCGGGGAGGGCCGCTCGCCAGCGCGCAACCATGAGGTCCTGACCGGTGCGTTTCCAGCTTTCCAGCCGTAAAGCCGTGATCGCGGCCGTGGCCGTCGCCGCCGCCCTGTCGGGCTGCGCGGGCAAGAACAACAAGCCGCAGATCGCTTACGAGGAGCGCCCGGTCGACGCGCTCTACTCCATGGGCGCCAAGCGCCTGGACCAGGGCCGCTGGTCCGAGGCGGTCGATTACTTCGAAGAGGTGGAGCGGCAGCACCCCTATTCAGAGTGGTCGCGGCGGGCGATCCTGATGCAGGCTTACGCCTACTATTCCGGCAACCAGTATGCGGAGGCGGTTTCGGCCGCGGACCGGTTTATCCAGCTCTATCCGGGCAGCCCGTCGGCGTCCTACGCCTATTACCTGAAGTCGATGTGCTATTTCGAGCAGATCGTCGACGTGGGCCGCGACCAGGGCGCCACCATGCAGGCGCTGGCGGCGCTGCGCGACGTGTCGCAACGGTACCCGAGCACCGACTACGCCCGCGACGCGCGGGTGAAGATCGACATGGTCAACGACCAGCTGGCGGGCAAGGAGATGTCCGTCGGCCGCTGGTACCTGCGCAACAACCAGCCGCTGGCCGCCATCGGCCGGTTCAAGACCGTGGTCGACAAGTACCAGACCACCAGCCACACCCCCGAGGCCCTCTACCGCCTGGTCGAGGCCTATCTGACGCTGGGCCTGACCGACGAGGCGGAGCGCAACGGCGCGGTGCTGGGCCACAACTACGCGGGCGACCGCTGGTACGCCGACGCCTACGGCCTGCTGACCGACCGCGGCCTGAAGCCGGACGTCGCGCCGGGCCAGGCCGACGCCGAAGGCGAGACGCCGAAGAAGAAGGAAAGCTGGCTCGGGCGCATCATCCCGGGCTGACCGCCTCGGCTTCCCTCCCGCACGGCCGGCGCCGAATCCGGCTAGGGTGACCTCATGCTGATCGGCCTGGCCATCCGCGACGTCGTGCTCGTGGACTCCCTCGACCTCGCCGTGGGACCAGGACTGACCGCGCTCACCGGTGAGACCGGCGCAGGCAAGTCCATCATCCTCGACTCCCTCGGGCTGGCCACCGGCGCCCGCGCCGATTCGGGCCTGGTCCGTGCCGGCGCCGAGCGCGCGGTCGCCACCGCCGTGTTCGCGCCCGCGCCGGACCACGAGGTCTGGAGCCTGCTGGAGGAGCGCGGCCTGGCGTTCGACCGGTCGGAGGATCTGGTGCTGCGCCGGCAGCTCGGCGCCGACGGCCGTTCGCGCGCCTTCGTCAACGACCAGCCGGTGGGCGTGGGCGTGCTGAAGGAGATCGGCGAGGCCTTGGTCGAGGTGCACGGCCAGCACGAGACCGTCGGTCTGCTGGACCAGCGCACTCACCGGAACCTGCTCGACGCCTACGCGGTCGCCGAGCCGCTGCTGGAGCGCACCCGCGCCGCTTGGCGCGCCTGGCGCGAGCGGCTGGAGGAGGCCCGCGCCCTGTCCGAGCGCGCCGCGCGCGCCGCCGCCGAGGCCCAGGAGCTGTCGTTGCGCCTGTCCGAACTGGACCGGCTCGATCCGCGCGAGGGCGAGGAACTGAGCTTGGTGGGGGAGCGGGCTTTGCTCGGCGCGGCGGAGAAGGCGCTGGCGGACATCGCCTCGGCCCGCGAGGCGCTGGGCGGCGACCAGCTGTCGGGTCGTCTGTCGCAGGCCTACCGTGCGGTGGAGCGCGCCCGCGAGCGCGCTCTGCAGGCCGGGGCCGACGCGGACAACGCGGTGGTCAAGCGCCTGGCTGCCGCCGCCGAGGCGATCGACCGCACCCTGATCGAGGCCCTGGAGGCGATCGCCGGGATCGACGCTGCGGCCGAAGCCTTCGACTTCGAGCCTGGGCGACTGGACAAGGCCGAGGAGCGGCTGTTCGCTCTGCGCGCGGCCGCCCGCAAGCTGGGGGTCTCGGTCGACGCGCTGTCGACCGAACGGGTTCGGATCGCCGAGGCCCTGCGTCTGGCCGAGGACGGGGAAGCCGCTCTGAAGCAGGCGCAGGCCGCCGCGTCCGCCGCCGAGGCCGAGTGGCGCCGGGCCGCCGCGGAGCTCTCCGCCGCGCGCCGGGCCGCCGCGGAGCGGCTGGCCGCCGCGGTCGGGGCCGAGCTGCCGCCGCTGAAGCTCGACAAGGCCCGCTTCCGTGTCGCCGTCGAGCCGCTGCCGGCCGAGCGCGGCGGGCCGGAGGGCGCCGACCGGGTAGAGTTCGAGGTGTCGACCAACCCGGGCGCGCCGTTCGGAGGGCTCGGGGCCATCGCCTCGGGCGGCGAGCTGGCGCGCTTCGCCCTGGCGCTGAAGGCGTCGCTGGCGGGCCGGGGCTCGGGCCCGGCGATGATCTTCGACGAGGTGGACCAGGGGGTGGGCGGCGCGGTGGCCGACGCGGTCGGCCTGCGCCTGCGCCGCCTAGCCGAGACCGGTCAGGTGCTGGTCGTCACCCACAGCCCCCAGGTCGCCGCCCGCGCCGCCGCCCACTGGAAGGTCGCCAAGCGCGAAAGCGGCGGCGGGACGGTCCGCACCGCGGTTTCGGTGCTGTCGCCGGCGGAGCGGGAGGAGGAGCTGGCCCGCATGCTGGCCGGCGCCGAGGTCACCGACGCGGCTCGCGCGGCGGCCCGAGCCCTGATCGGGGCCTGAGCGCGGCGGGCGCTCAGCCGGCGAGCCAACCCTTCCAGCCGACCACGACCGCCCAGTGCAGGGCGACGCCGGGCCAGATCGAGCCGGAGCGACGCCGCAGGAGCGCGCAGAGCAGGCCCAGCAGGGCGACGATCGCCAGGAAGTCGGGGCGCAGGAACACCGCCGCCGCCTCATTCCACCACAGCGTCTGCAGCGGGTGCCAGAGCACGAACAGCGCCGTGGACAGGGCGACCGCGCCCACGGCTTGGGGCGCCGCGTCGCGACCTGGGATCAGCAGGCCGCGGAACACCAGCTCCTCGCCCAGCGCCGGCACGAACAACGCGACCAGGGCGGTGAGGGCGAGTTCGGAGAACGGCAGGGGATCGTAGCGGAACAGCCCGGTCGCGAGCCCGAGCGGGACGGCGACGGCGGCGAGGAGGAGGGCGGCGAGGGCGGTCTCAGCCCAGGCGCGTGGGCCGGACGGCAGGGCGAGGGCGCTGCGGAGGCGGGCGAGGCGCCTCAGCTCACGCCACCTTCACCCGCGCCGCGCTCTCGGGCAGGTCGGTTCCGAAGGCGCGCTGGTAGAACTCGGCGACGGTGGGGCGTTCCAGCTCGTCGCATTTGTTTAGGAAGGTCATGCGGAAGGCGGTCGCCACGTCGCCGCCGAAGATGGTGGCGTTCTGAGCCCAGGTCATGACCGTGCGGGGGCTCATCACCGTGGAGACGTCGCCGTTCATGAAGGCGTTGCGGGTCATGTCGGCAACCCGGACCATGGCGGCGATGGTGCGGCGGCCCTCGGGGCTGTCGTACTCGGGCGCCTTGGCCAGCACGATCTCCTGCTCCACGTCGTGGGACAGGTAGTTCAGGGTGGTGACGATGTTCCAGCGGTCCATCTGGCCCTGATTGATCTGCTGGGTGCCGTGGTACAGGCCGGTGGTGTCGCCGAGGCCTATGGTGTTGGTGGTCGCAAACAGGCGGAAGAAGCGGTTGGGCCGGATCACCCGGTTCTGGTCGAGCAGGGTCAACTTGCCTTGCGCCTCCAGCACCCGCTGGATCACGAACATCACGTCGGGGCGGCCGGCGTCGTACTCGTCGAACACCAGAGCGATCGGGCGCTGCAGCGCCCAGGGCAGCATGCCCTCGCGAAACTCGGTGACCTGCTTGCCTTCCTTCAGGACGATGGCGTCCTTGCCGACCAGGTCGATGCGGCTGACGTGGGCGTCCAGGTTCACCCGCACCAGCGGCCAGTTCAGCCGCGCGGCCACCTGCTCGATGTGGGTCGACTTGCCGGTGCCGTGATAGCCCTGGACCATCACCCGCCGGTCGTGGGCGAAGCCGGCGCAGATCGCCAGCGTGGTTTCGGGATCGAAGCGGTAGGCAGTGTCGATCTCGGGCACGTGCGGGTCGGGCGTGTCGAAGGCGGGCACGACCATGTCGCTGTCCACCCCGAACACGTCGCGCACCGAGACGCGGCGGGCGGGTTCGAGGCTGAGCAGGGGATCGGCGGCGGGGGAAGCGGTGTCGGCGGGCATGGAGGCGTTCTAGCGGTTCGGCGGCGCGGGGCAACCGCCCGTCGCCCGGAACGGTTGCGTCCGCGGCGCTGTTGCGCCTAGTTTCCGCGCCGTCGACGTAAAGCTTCGGGATTCCATGGCCGCCGCCCGCCACTACCTCGATTTCGAGAAGCCCGTCGCGGAGCTCGAAGCCAAGATCGAGGAGCTCAGTCATCTGTCGGAGACCGCGGGCCCCGGGGCCTTCGACGCGGAGATCGCGGCCCTGCGTGGTCGGGTGGAGACGCTGAGGCGCGACACCTATTCCAAGCTGGACGCCTGGCAGAAGACCCAGGTGGCCCGCCACCCGGAGCGGCCTCACTTCGTCGACTACGTGGCCGGGCTGATCACCGAGTTCGTGGAGCTGCGGGGCGACCGGAAGTTCGGCGACGACCAGGCGATCGTGGGCGGGCTGGGGCGGTTCCGCGGACGGCCCGTGGTCGTGATGGGCCATGAGAAGGGCCACGACACGACCACCCGGCTGAAGCACAACTTCGGCATGGCGCGGCCCGAGGGCTACCGCAAGGCGGTGCGCCTGATGGACATGGCCGAGCAGTTCGGCCTGCCGGTGCTGACCTTCGTCGACACCGCCGGCGCCTATCCCGGCATCGGCGCGGAGGAGCGCGGCCAGGCCGAAGCCATCGCCCGCTCCACCGAGCGCGGCCTGACCTTGGCGGTGCCGATGATCGCCACGGTGACCGGCGAGGGCGGCTCGGGCGGCGCCATCGCCCTGGCGGCGGCCAACAAGGTGCTGATCCTGGAGCACTCGATCTATTCGGTGATCTCGCCCGAGGGCGCGGCTTCGATCCTGTGGCGCGACGGCTCGCGGGCCAAGGACGCGGCCGAGCAGATGAAGATCACCGCGGTCGACCTGCTGCGCTCGGGCGTGGTGGACCGGGTGATCGATGAGCCGCCGGGCGGCGCCCATTCGGACCCGGAAACCGCCATCCGCAACGTCGGCGACGCGGTGGAAGCGGAACTAAACGCGCTCGACGCCCTTTCTCCCGAGGAGCTGAAGCGTCAGCGTGCTGACCGCTTCTATGCGATCGGAAGAGCGGGGACGGCTTGAACCAGGAAGGCGTGGCGCGCCTGATCGTGACGGCCTGGTGGC
>DASPKD010000086.1:0-8552 GCA_035628275.1 Caulobacteraceae bacterium
CTACGAGGGGCCGTCGGGGATCAAGGCCATGCTCGACGGCCTGACCCGCTTCGGCTGGACGCCGGTGCTGGAGGGCGAGCACGTGATCGCGCTGGAGCGCGGCATGGCCTCGATCAGCCTGGAGCCCGGCGGCCAGTTCGAGCTGTCCGGCGCGCCGCTCGACGACATCCACCAGATCTGCTCGGAGACCGGCAAGCACCTGGAGGAGGTCAAGACCGTCGCCGACGAGATCGGCCTGGGCTTCCTGGGGCTGGGCTTCGACCCGCTGTGGTCGCGGGCCGACGTGCCGATCATGCCCAAGGGCCGCTACGACATCATGCGCGCCTACATGCCCAAGGTCGGCAACCTCGGCCTCGACATGATGCTGCGCACCTGCACCATCCAGTCCAACCACGACTTCGCCTCCGAAGCGGACATGGTGCTGAAGTTCCGCGCCAGCCTGGCCTTGCAGCCGATCGCCACCGCCCTGTTCGCCAACTCGCCGTTCACCGAGGGCAAGCCGAACGGCTTCCTGTCGGCCCGCGCCAACGTGTGGACCGACACCGACCCGGACCGCACCGGCCTGCTCGACTTCGTGTTCCAGGACGGCTTCGGCTTCGAGACCTACGCCCGTTACGCGCTCGACGTGCCGATGTATTTCGTCAAGCGCGACCGCTACGTCGACGTTTCCGGCCGCTCGTTCCGCGCCTTCATGAAGGGCGAGCTGGCCGAGCTGCCGGGCGAGCGGCCGACGATGAAGGACTGGGCCGACCACCTGACCACCATCTTCCCGGAAGTCCGGCTGAAGAAGTACCTGGAGATGCGCGGCGCCGACGGCGGGCCGTGGAGCCGCATCTGCGCCCTGCCCGCCCTGTGGACCGGCATCCTGTACGACCACGACGCGCTGGAGGCCGCCTGGGACCTGTGCAAGGGCTGGAGCGTCGAAGACCGGGTGCGGCTGCGCGCCGACTCCGCCCGCCTGGGCCTGAAGGCGACCGTCGCCGGCCGCCCGCTGCAGGAGGTGACGGTGCAGCTGCTCGACATCGCCCGCCACGGCCTCAGGCGCCGCGCTCGCTTCTCCGGCGGTCTGGTCGACGAGACCGGCTATCTGTCCGAGCTGGAGGAGATCGCCGAAAGCGGGATCACCCCGGCCGAACGTCTGCTGGAACGCTTCCGCGGCCCCTGGGGCGGCGACGTGAAACGCGCGTACCAGGAGTTCGCGTACTAGCAGGCCCTTCTCCCTCCGGGAGAAGGAGGGAACCCGCGCACCGGAGCGCGGAACGCGCGGAGGTTCTCGCGCGGGAGGTTGAGGGATACGACGGGTTCTTATCCTGAACGCGCGGGTCCCTCACCCTGGCCTCGCTTCGCTCAGCCTTTCCCTCTCCCGGCCCGGAGAGGGAAGAAGCAGGAGACCGAACATGCCGGGACACATCCGCGTCGGAATCGGCGGCTGGACCTACGAGCCGTGGCGGGGGCTGTTCTACCCCGAGGGCCTGCCGCACAAGCGCGAGCTGGAGCACGCGTCTCGCCGGCTGACCTCGATCGAGATCAACGGCACCTACTACTCCACCTTCAAGCCCGACAGCTGGCGCAAGTGGCGCGACGAGACGCCGGACGGGTTCGTGTTCGCGGTCAAGGCGTCCCGCTACTGCACCAACCGCAAGGTGCTGGCCGACGCCGGCGAGTCGATCTCGAAGTTCCTGAACCAGGGCCTGAGCGAGCTCGGGCCCAAGCTCGGGCCGATCAACTGGCAGTTCATGGGGACCAAGAAGTTCGACGCGGAGGACTTCGAGGCCTTCCTGGAGCTGCTGCCGCCTGAGGTGGACGGCGTGCCCCTGCGCCACGCGCTGGAAGTGCGCCACGACAGCTTCCGCGACCTGGTGTTCTGCGACCTGGCCCGGCGCTACGGCGTGGCGGTGGTGTATGGCAAGGGCGAGGGCTTCCCCGAGATCGACGAGGACACCGGCGGCTTCACCTACGCCCGGATCATGACCGCCCAGGCGGAGCTGGACGCCGGCTACACCGAGCAGGAGCTGGACGGCTGGGCCTCACGCGCCAAGGCCTGGGCCGGGGGGGGCGACGTGTTCCTCTACTTCATCTCCGGCGCCAAGGAGCGCAACCCAGCGGCCGCGCGCGCGGTGATCGAGCGGCTGTAGATCAGGCCGCGCAGGCCTCCGGCTTCACGGCGGCGGCGCGGGCGGCGGCGAGTTCGGCGCGGGCCTTGTCGACGTCAGCGCGGAACTCGGGCTCGGCGTTCAGGCGGGCGTAGAGGGCTGCGGCGGTCATGTGGCCGGCCTCCAGATCGCTCGGATAGTGAAGGCGGCAGACCAGCCGGCTGTGGCTGAGGTCGCGGGCGCGGGCCATCACCGCGTCGGTGCGGTCCGGCGCCAGCTCCGACAGGATCAGTCCCCAAAGGAACCCTCCGGCGGAATGTCCGGACGGATAGGCGGTCGACGCCTTGGCGCGCACGTCGGCGGGGATGTCCAGGCACAGGGGCGTGGTCGCGTCGCCGTGGAACGGGCGCTGGCGCTTGAAGTGGGCCTTGGCCCGGCTGACGGTGGTGTTGGCGTCGATCCCGGTGCGGCCGAGCACCCGCGTCAGGGCCGGCGCCTTGGCCGGATCGACCTTGAAGCCCAGGGCGCACTGGTAGTGCTTCAGCACCGCGGGCGGGGAGAAGTCGTCGTCGGCCGCCGCCTGTTTCCAGCGCGGGGTGTCGACTTCCTTCAGCGCCTCCTTGTAGGCGGCCACGTCGGCGGCTTCGGCGGGCGAGCCGGCGGCTGGTACGGGCGGCAGGAAGGCGCTCGCGTTCACCGCGCCGTCGGGCAGGTAGCCTTTCGGCCGTTCCGGCTTGGGCGCGGCGGGCTTGGCCGCCTCCGGCGCGGGCGCCTGGGCCATGACGATCCCGCAGGTCACGGCGGCGACCCCGAAAGCCGCCCCGAACATCATCATGCGCATCGTTCCCTCCCCGGACGATCAGACGGCGAGCATGGCGCCCCCACGCGGCGGCGGCGAATTACGAATTAGTCATGCGCGGCGTTGAACGTGCTCTGGATTCGTCGGACCCTGCGGCCGAGCTTGTGGGGAGGGCCCGGTGGAATGGCTGTTCGCGGAGCCTTGGCGGCTGATGGCCGCCGGTTTCATCCTGCTGGTGATCGGGGGCGAGACCCTCGTGCGCGGCGCGGCCTCTGCGGCCAAGGCGCTGAGCGTGTCGCCGCTGCTGATCGGCATCACGCTGGTGGGCTTCGGCACCTCCACGCCCGAACTGGTCACCAGCCTGCAGGCGGCCCAGGCCGGATCTCCCGGCATCGCCTTCGGCAACGTGGTTGGGTCCAACATCGCCAACGTGCTGCTGATCTTGGGGCTGGCGGGGCTGATGCGTCCGATCCCGGTGGACGCGCGCGCATTCCGGCGCGACGCGCCGGTGCTGCTGCTGGCCACAGCGGCCTGTATCGGCGCCGTGATCTACGGGCGGCTGGACCAGCGCATCGGCCTGGGCTTCCTGGCCGTGCTGCTGCTCTACGTGCTGATCACCTTCGTGCAGGAGCGCCGGTTCGCCGCCCTGCCCGAGGGCGAGCGGCTGGAGCACGAGGCGGCGGCCAAGACCGCCCGCGCGCCGCGCTTCTGGCCGTCGCTGTTGCTGGCGGTGTTCGGGATCGGCGTGACCATCTTCGGCGCCGGCTGGCTGGTCCGGGGGGCGGTCGAGTTCTCGCGCGAGATGGGCGTGTCCGACACGGTGGTGGGCCTGACCGTGGTGGCGGTGGGCACCTCCCTGCCGGAGTTGGTCACCTCTGTGGTGGCGGCGCTGAAGCGGCAGTCGGACGTGGCCTTCGGCAACGTGGTCGGGTCCAACATCTACAACGTGCTGGGCATCCTCGGCATCACCGCCCTGGCCGCGCCGATTCCCGCCCCGCCGGAGATGCTGCGGCTGGACGTGTGGGTGATGGCGGCGTCGGCCCTGGCGCTGGTCTGGTTCGTGCGGCGCGGGCGGCTCGGCCGCGGGCAGGGGCTGCTCCTGCTCGCGGCCTACGCGGCCTACGTCGGCTGGCTGGCCTGGACGGCGTGAGCCGCCCCTAGCCGGCGCCGTGTTCCTTGTTCCCGCGGCCCCGGTCGCGCATGTGGTCGTCCGGCTGCTTGCCGTGCAGGTCGGCGCGATCAAGGTGGCCCATGTCCTGGGTCTCGTCGGTCGCCGTGCGCTTCGCCAGGCCCGGCTGCGTGCCCGTACCGCCGCTCTCGGAGAAGGTCGCCTCCTCCGCCGGGACCTCGCCGTCCGGCGGCACGGGGCTGAGCCCGTGGCCCTCGGGCCGGCCCCACGTGCCCGCGCGGGCGTCCTCGTCGTCCGGACGCGAGACCTTGGAGGTCATGCCGCCGTCGTTCACCCCGGTGCGGCCTTCCGGAAATTCGGCTTTCGAGTCGTCGCGATGTTCGCCCATGGGGTCCTCCTTCAGCCGCCCGCCGCGTCGGCTTCGCCGTCCGGCCGCCGCGCCCCGCCGCCGCCCGACTCGCCCGGCGCGGCGCCGGTGTTGTTGACGCTGTCCTGAGAGGCGTGGCCGCCGCCGTCGCCCGAGCCGTCGAAGCTCGGCCGCTCGCGGAAGGCGAGGCCGGCCGTTCCTTCCTCGGGGATAGGCGAGGTCTCGACCCGGCCGCCGTCGCCGACGCCGCGGTCGCCGCCGGCTTCGTCCGGCTCCTGGCCGGAGCGCGAGCCGCCGGCGGGCGATCCCGCCTGCACCTTGGTGCCGCCGCCCGAACCGGTCAGGGCCTGGCCGCCCTGGGGACCGGGACCGCCCTCCTCCAGGTCGAACTCGTTCTGGGCCCCGACGCCGGAGCCCTGGCCGTGCGCCTGCTGGGCGCTGTCGCCGTAGCCCTTGGCGGAGCTGGTCGAAGAGGCGGTGGAGCCGAGGCCGCTGGAGGCCGGTTCGTCGGTGCGGCCGGGGCCGTTCGCTTGATTAGACATGATCGCTTTCCTTGCTGTCAGAGGGCGCCGCCGCCCGGGCTCGCCTGGCTGCTGTCCGCGGCCGAGCTCTTGCCCTCGGCCGGGTCGCCGGCGGAGCCCAGGCGATTGTCGCCGCGGTCCTCGGGCGAGCGTGTGTCGTCCGCCTCCGCGCCCTGCCCGGCGTCGAAGGCCGCGCCCTCGGGCGCCACCTGACCGGAGGTCTCCTCCACCGTCGGCTCGAAGCCGCCGCCGCCGTAGCCGCCGCCGGGCTGACCGCTCATCTGCGGCTGCTCGCCGCCCTGCGGGTTCTGCTGCTGCTCGTTGTCGGGCATCGCTCGCTCCTTCGTTTCGGGGTCGGAAGGGGAAGCGGCGGGACCCTGGCGTTGTTCCCCGGCCGAGGCAGTGGTGACGGCTTCGAGCGATCGCGCTACCCTCCCCTCTCGTCGAAACCCTGGGGAGGCGGTTCGATGACCACCCTGATCCTGGCCGCGGCTTTCTTTCTGGGGTTGCACCTGCTCGTCAGCGGCACGCCGGTGCGCGCGGGCCTGGTGCGGATGATGGGCGAGCGGGCCTACATGGGGTTGTTCTCGCTGGCGTCGCTGGCGGGGATCGTCTGGCTGGTCTCGGCCTACGGTCAGGCCCGCTTCGACCCCGCGAACGCGGTGTGGTGGAGCACCGAGCTGTTCACCCGCCACGCCGCCGCCCTGGTCCAGCTGGTCGCCGTCTTCTTCGTCGTCGCGGGCCTGCTGACGCCCAACCCGACCTCGGTGATGCAGGAGAAGGCGGTGTCCAACCCGGCGACGGGGATGCTGCGGATCACCCGCCATCCCTTCCTGTGGGGGGTGGCCCTGTGGTCGGCCGGCCATCTGCTGGTCAACGGCGACCAGGCGAGCCTGCTGCTGTTCGGCAGCCTGCTGGTCCTGGCCGTGATCGGGACCTTCAGCATAGACGCCAAGCGGGCCAAGGCGCTGGGGCCGGCGTGGGAACCATTCCGGGCGTCGACCTCCAACCTTCCCTTCGCCGCGATCCTGACCGGCCGCACGGCGCTGAGGGTCGAGGAAATCGGCTGGTGGCGGGCGCTTGCGGCGCTGGCGGCCTTCGCTCTGTTGCTCGTGGGGCACGAGACGCTGTTCGGAGTCTCGCCCCTGCGCTGAGCGCGTTTCCGCCCGCGTCGCCGATCGGCTAAGGTCGAAATGGTGTCGGGGCGTAGTCGATGAAGCTCAGCGCGGGGACCTTGCTGCTGTTCCTGATCTCGTTCGCCCTGGTGGCGACGGGCGTGCTGGCGCATCTGCGCCTGGCCGACCTGCCGCCCGAGGTGGTCGCCAACCGGTTCTGGCTGGTGCTGGGCGGCTGGGGCCTGCTGAGCGCCGGGCTGCTGGTCAGGAACGCTTAGGCGTTGCGCCGCTCGACCGCCGCCAGGAAGCGCTCGCAGACGTAATCCACCTGCTCGTCCGACAGGTACGGGTGCATCGGCAGCGACAGCACCCGCGCGGTCAGCCGCTCGGCGACGGGCAAGCCTCCTTCCGGCGCGAACCGGTCGAAGGCGCGCATGCGGTGCAGCGGCTGGGGGTAGTAGACCGCGGTCGGCACCCCGTCCTCCTTGAGCCGCGCCTGCATCGCGTCGCGATCGTCGATGGCGACGGTGTAGTAGCCCCAGCCGCTCTCGCGCTCCGGCCCGAAATCCTGCGGATCGAAGGCGCCGGCCAGCCGCTCGTTGTAGACGGCGGCGATCTGGTTGCGGCGCTCCAGCTCCTGGCCGAAGATCTTCAGCTTCTCGGTGACGATCGCGCACTGGATGGAGTCCAGCCTGCCGTTCATGCCGGTGCGCACGCTCTCTTTGCGGCCGGAGTCGGTGCCATGCCAGCGCACCTGCTCGCACTTCTCCCACAAGGCCTCGTCGCGGAACAGGATCGCGCCCCCGTCGCCGTAGCAGCCCAGCGCCTTGGCCGGGAAGAAGCTGGTGCCGGTCACCGGCGCGATGTTTCCGGCGTAGCGGCCGTTCCACTTGCAGCCGAACGACTGGGCGGCGTCGGCCATCACCAGCAGGCCCTCGCGCTCGGCGACGGCGAAGATCGCCTCGTAGTCGGCCGGGATGCCGAACAGGTCCACGGCGATGACCAGGCGCGGGTTCAGCCCGCGCGCTTTCGCCTCGGCGATGCGGCGCTCCAGGTCGGCCGGGTCCATGCAGAAGTCGTTCGCGCGCACGTCGACGAACACCGGCGTGGCGCCGGCGATCATCACCGCGCTGCAGGTGGCGTTATAGGTGAAGGCCGGCAGGAAGACCGCGTCGCCCGCGCTAAGGTCCATGGCCATCATCGGGATGATCAGGGCGTCGGTGCCGTTGCCGACCGCCAGCGCCCGTGCGGCCCCGGTGAAGTCGCACAGCGCCCCTTCCAGCTCCGCCACCTCGGGTCCGTTGATGTAGGCGCCGTGGTCCAGGATGCGGATGAACCGCTCCTCCACCTGCGCGCGGACGCGCTGCTGCTGGGCGACGAGATCGACGAAGGCGATCGGGGCGGGGGGCGTGGGCATGGGGAAGGTCTCTGGGGTGAAGGGTCAGACCGGCGCGGCGTCTTCTA
The DNA here is from genome assembly GCA_035628275.1 of Caulobacteraceae bacterium. Classification (GTDB taxonomy): domain Bacteria; phylum Pseudomonadota; class Alphaproteobacteria; order Caulobacterales; family Caulobacteraceae; genus DASPKD01. The sequence goes on from DASPKD010000086.1 coordinate 7,489, forward strand.
CGGCCAGGGCCAGGGCGAGGGCGCGGGCGGCTTCGCGGCCGGTGACGGCCGGGCGGGTCGCCTCGCCCCGGACCGCGGCCAGGAAGTCGCCGACGCTGGCGCCCAGCGGGTCCTTGCCGCGCGGGGTGTCGGCGAAGCCTGCGTTCAGGTCGAAGGGCGTGCCGTTCTCGAAGGTGCGGGCCAGGAAGTCGATCGCGACCTCGCCGCTGGGATAGACGATGCGCATGGTTCGCTCGCGGGCGTCGGCCGCGCGCGAGGCCTCGAACAGGGCGGTCGAGCCGTTCTCGAAACCGATCTCGGCTCGGGTGTGGTCCGACAGAGCGGAATGGACCCGGCGGGCGGTCGCCTGGACCCGCGAGGCCGACGCTTCGGCCAGCGACAGGGCCAGGTCCAGGTCGTGGATCATCAGGTCTAGCACCACCGACACGTCGTCGCTGCGACCGGTCCAGGGCCCCTTGCGCACCGCCTCGATGCGGAGCGGCTTCTCCGGCGCGTCGAACAGACCCATCTCGCGGAACACGATCCGCTCCTGATGACCGCAGGCCAGCACCCGGCCGGCCTCCTCGGCGGAGGCGATGATCGCCTCCGATTCCTGGATGGTCGCCGCCAGCGGCTTCTCGACATAGACGTGGACGCCGCGCTCCAGCGCACGGACCGCCAGCGAGGCGTGGGCCATGGCCGGGGCGGCGATGGTCAGCACGTCTATGGAGCCGATGAAGGCGTCCCACTCGCCCTCCTGGAACGGGCGGGCGCCGATCTCCTGGGCGAGCGCCAGCGCCCGGCCGGTGCCGCGGTCGTACACCCCGACCAGCTCGACGCCTTGCGACTGCGCGTACTTGCGCGCGTGGTGGCCGCCGAACACGCCGGCGCCGGCGACGCCCGCCTTCAAAGTCTTCGTCATCTCGCCTCGATCCGCCCCCGGAAGGCGGGCGGAACCTGCCGTCCGGGCCTTATGGGCGCAAGATTGAACCCAATCACGTTCGGTCGCGGTTTGTTGCGCCGGAGGGCGCGCGTTACAAGCGCCGCGTTTTTGCGAGAGAGGCGGACGTGAAGAGACTGTTCGG
>DASPKD010000087.1:0-6567 GCA_035628275.1 Caulobacteraceae bacterium
CGCTCGCTGGAGGACGCCTACCGCCGGGCGCTGGAGTGCGACCCGGTGTCGGCCTTCGGCGGCATCGTGGCGGTGAACCGGCGGCTGGACCGGGCCGCGGCGCTGAAGATCGTCGAGATCTTCACTGAGGTGGTGATCGCGCCCGAGGTGGACGAGGACGCCGCCGAGGTGTTCGCCGCCAAGAAGAACCTGCGCCTGCTGACCACGGGCGGCCTGCCCGACCCCCGTGCGCCGGGCGAGGTGTTCCGCTCGGTCGCCGGCGGGTTCCTGGTCCAGTCGCGCGACACCGCCAGGATCACCGCCGCCGACCTGCAGATCGTGACGAAGCGCCCGCCGACCGAGGCGGAGGTTCAGGACATGCTGTTCGCCTTCACCGTCGCCAAGCACGTGAAGTCCAACGCCATCGTCTACGCCAAGGACGGCCGCACCGGCGGCATCGGCGCCGGCCAGATGAACCGCCGCGACAGCGCCCGCATCGCCGCGATCCGCGCCAGGGAGGCGGCCGAGGCCCTGGGGCTGAAGGACTCGCTGGCCAAGGGCGCGGCCTGCGCGTCGGAGGCCTTCTTCCCCTTCCCCGACGGCCTGCTGGAAGCCGCCGCCGCCGGCGCCACGGCCGTGATCCAGCCCGGCGGCTCGATCCGCGACGCCGACGTGATCGCCGCCGCCGACGAAGCGGGCTTGACCATGGCCTTCACCGGCGTTCGAGTGTTCCGGCACTAGGTTCTGGACTCATAAGCCCTGAGCCAGAGGCGGGCTGAGGCGAGCAGGACGGCGGCGAGGAAGTTGCGGGCCAGCTTGTCAAAGCGGGTGGCGATGCGGCGGAAGTGCTTGAGCTTGCAGAAGTATCGCTCGACGACGTTGCGTTGCCGGTAGATCGCCGGGTCGATGGAGCGTTGGACCTTCCGGTCGCGCTGGGTCGGGATGTGGGCGCGTCCGCCTCGGGCTTCGACCATGTCGATGACCGCGCGGGCGTCGTAGCCGCGGTCGGCGACCAGCGCCCCGGCGGGTCTGAGGCCGTCGATCAAGGCTTCTACGGCGGCCTTGTCGGAAGCCTGGCCGGCCGAGAGCACGATCCGCAGCGGCAGTCCGTCCTGATCGACCAAGGCGTTGATCTTGGTGCTCAGTCCTCCACGAGAACGGCCGATGGCGTGATCCGGGCCCCCTTTTTTCCACCGGCGGCGTGCTGGCGGGCCCGGATGATGGAGCTGTCGATCAAGTGCATCGAGCCCGGCGAGCCCGCCGCCAGGGCCTCGAACACCCTCAGCCAGACACCCGCCTTCGACCACCTGTTGTACCGATTATAGACCGTGGTGTGCGGCCCGTAGCGCGCCGGCAGATCGCGCCACGGAGAGCCTGTCCGCAGCACGTAGAATATCCCGTTGATCACCCGCCGGTCGTCCACCCGTGCCACCCCGCGCGGCTTGTTGGGCAGCAGCGGCTCTATCAGACGCCACTCCACCTCGCTCAGATCGTATCGCGCCATGCCAAGGCTCCTTCCGGAATCCTTGAATCAGCGCGAGCTCATCACCGCAAGCTTTATGGGTTCAGAACCTAACCGGGCACGCCGCCCAGGCGTAGGCCTGGGCCATGCGGCCGCCGCGCTCGTTGACGATCAGCAGCCCCTCGCTGTCGGACGGTCCGCCGGTGTGGTCGCGGCAGCCATTCGGCCAGACGATCGAGGGCGTGTAGCCCGAGCGCCGCTCGGCCTTGTAGACGCCGTTGGCGTCGGCGGTGACCAGCACGGTCGAGAACCGCACCGGACCGCCGTTGAACAGCCGCGTGCCCGAGCCGTAGGACCGGTCGATCATGACGGCCTCGGTGCGCGACAGGCCCTTCGACTTCATCCAGTTGACCAGCGGCGTGAAGCAGGCGTCGCCGGTCAGCCGGTGCTCGGGCGCGCAATTGGCGTTGCCGCCGATCTCGACAAGCGGCAGCAGGGCGCCGTACGCCTCCCAGACCGCCACCGGCTCGGGCGCGAGCGGCGCGCCGCAGGTCGCCGCCTGAGTCTCCTCAACCATCGGCCGGTCGCCCTGCGACACCACCCGGAAGAACATCTCGCCCGCCGGCGCGCAGCCGCCCGGGATGCGCACGTCGGAACGGGCGAACCAGCGCTTGTCGGCCTTGAAGCCCTTGCCGCGCTTCTTCAGCACCGTCTGCATCACCTCGCCCGCGCCCAGACGGTCGTCGAGCGCGACCGGCCGTTTGGCGGCTATCACGTCCAGGTCCTTGCCCTTGGGATCGGCGGCCAGGGTCTGGATGGTCTCGTCGTAGCAGACCCCGTCGCGCAGCACTGCGGCGGGCGGGCAGTCGGTCCGCACCGCCGCCAGCGGCCGCAGGTCGCCCTTGGCGTGGATGGTCTCGGTCGCAGGCCAGCTGTCGCCGGTCCCGTAGGCCTGGCCCAGCGGCTGGTACGGCCCCGACGCCTGCCGGGGCGGTCCGCCGCAGGACACCACCTGGAACTCGCGCGCCAGCGCTCGCGGCCCCCGCGCCTCGACGCCGTAGCGCACCTCCTCGCCCGGCAGGGCGAAGCAGCCGCGCGGCACGCGCACGTCCGAGGTCGGCAGCTCCGCTCGCCGAATCTCCGGCGCCGCGCCGGACCGCACCCGGTACAGCCGCCAGCCCGCGCCGTAGGGGCCGGCCACCACGTCGCGGTCGCGCACCGGCCGCTCGACGCCCAGCACCAGCCCCTCGGCCGCGCCGCGCGCCTTCAGCTCGGCCACAGCGTCGGCGAAGCACAGGCCGTCGGCCGACAGGTCGCGCGCGCACCCGCTCCGCGCCTGGGCGACCGGGATCAGGTCGCCCTCCGCGGCCCGCACCTCGCCCCAGGTCGGCTCCTGGATCAGCACCGGCGCCTGCGCCGCCGCCGCCCCGGCCGCAAGAGCCCACACCGCCACAGCCCAGATCGCCGCCCGCCGCATCGCCCGTCCTCCGCTTCGCGCCAAGCTTAGCGGGAACGCGGCGCGTCCGGAAGAACGGCGTCGGTTCAGCCCGCGCCGCGCTCCATGGTCTGCCGCCGCCAGAGGGCGGCGTACTCGCCGTCGGCCGAGACCAGTTCGACGTGGCGGCCCTGCTCGACGATGCGGCCGTCCTTGAGCACCAGGATCAGGTCGGCGTCGGCGACGGTGGACAGGCGGTGGGCGACCACCAGGGTGGTGCGGCCGACGCGGGCCTTGCGAAGCGTCTGCTGGATGGCGGCCTCGGTGCGGCTGTCCAGCGCGCTGGTCGCCTCGTCCAGGATCAGCAGGCGCGGGTCGGCCAGCAGGGCGCGGGCCAGGCCCACCCGCTGGCGCTCGCCGCCCGACAGCTTCAACCCCCGCTCGCCGACCTTGGTGTCCAGCCCGTCCGGCAAGGCGCGGGCGAAGGCCGCCAGCTCCGCCGCCTCCAGCGCGCCCCACACCTCCTCGTCGGTCGCACCGGGCTTGGCGAAGGCGACGTTGGCGCGCAGCGTGTCGTTGAACAGGGCCACGTCCTGCGGCACCAGCGCCACGGCCGAACGCAGCGCCGCCTGCCGCACGCTCCTGAGGTCGGCCCCGTCCAGGGTCACCCGCCCGCGCTGCGGATCGATCAGCCGTAGCGCCAGCCGCACCAGGGTGGTCTTGCCCGCTCCCGACGGCCCCACCACGGCGACCGTCGAGCCCGGCTCGGCGGCGAAGTTCACGCCGTCCAGCCCCGACGCTCGCGCCGAGTGCCGATAGGCCACGTCCTCGAACGCCAGGGCCGCGCCCCTGGGGTCGGCGGCCGGCAGGTCGGCCGCGCTCTCCGCGTCGGCGATGTCGGGGCTCTGGCGGGTCAGTTCGCGCATCGCCTCCATGTCGATGAAGGCCTGGCGGATCTCGCGGTAGGCGAAGCCCAGGATGTTCAGCGGCTGGTACAGCGCCACCAGGATCAGCACAGTGGCGGTGACGTCCCCCGGCCCCAGCCGCCCGGCCGCGGCTTCCGCCCCGGCCAGCACCGCCATGACCGCGAGGCCGACGCTCATCACCAGCGCCTGGGCTGTGTTCAGCAGGGCCAGGGAGTTGGCGGCCTTCACCGACGCCGACGCATAGGCGCCCAGCGCCCGGTCGTAGTCGCCGGCCGCCCGCGCTTCCGCGCCGAACGCCTTGACCGTCTCGTAGTTCAGCAGGGCGTCCACCGCCCGGCCCGCCGCCTCGCCGTCGGCCTCGTTCAGCTCGCGCCGGTGGCGGATGCGCCAGTCGGAGATGGCGAAGGTGAACACGCCGTAGATCACCACCGTGACCACCGCCACCGCCGCGAACCGCCAGTCATAGGCGCCGGCCAGCACCGCCGCGGCCAGGATCAGCTCCAGCACCGTCGGCGCCAGGTTGAACACCAGCACCCGCAGCAGGAAGTCCACCGCCCGCGAGCCGCGCTCGATCGTGCGCGACAGGGCGCCGGTGCGCTTGGTCTGATGGAAGTCGAGCGACAACGACAGGGCGTGGGCGAAGGCCTCCGCCGCCGCCCGCCGCTGGGCCGCCAGCGACACGCCCTGGAACACCCAGTCGCGCGCCTGGGGCGCCGCCGCCGACAGGAAACGCACCACCGCCCAGCCGATCGCCAGGCCGGCGAAGGCGTAGGCGACGCCCTCGGCGGCGCTCCGGTCGTCGGCCAACTTGTTGACCGCCGCGCCCAGCATCAGCGGCGCCCAGACCCCCAGCGCCTTGCCGAGCGCGGTCAGCCCCAGCGCCAGCGGCAGCCGCCAGCGCAGGCCCCGCGCGCCCGAACGCAGCACCAGCCCGGTCAGTTCGCCCATCGCCTTCAGGAACGGCGGCTGGGCGAGGGTTTCCGAGGCCGCCGGCGGGCGGCTGCGGGCGAAACCTCGAACGTTCAAGGCCGCGCGTCCGCGCTCAACACCACCGTCGTCTGGGCCCCTCCGCCCGGCGTGCGCCAGCCGACCCGCCACCCGAGCGGATCGCGCGAGGCCATGAACTGCTCGCCCGGAGCGGCGGCGGCCAGGCGTACGCGCACCGCGGCGCTCCGCTCGCCCGCCTGCACCCGCACCTCGTGATCGCCCGGCGGAACGCGGCCCTCGGCCCTAAGGCCGTAGGCGCCGGTCTCGTCGGTGAAGCCCTCCGCCGCCTCGGCGCCGTCGATCCACACCTTGACCGCCGCGCGCGGCGCCGCCAGCCCGGCCACCGCCGCGCCCCCGCCCGCGTCGTAGTCCACGGCCGCTATCAGCCCGGCTCCCGCCAGCGGCGTCGCCGCCGCGCCCGGGTTCAGCACCACCCCGCGCCCCGGCGCGTCCGGCGGCACGAACAGCCAGCCTTCGCCGTGAACCGAGCGCCCCTTTTCCTGGGCCGACAGCGCGATCAGGCGCGGCGCGGGCGAAGCCGGCAACTCCAGCACGAACGCCCCGCTCGCCGCGGCGGTCGCGCCGTAGGCCGAACCCGCCGTGGTCAGCGCCCGGATCCGCGCTTCGGGCGCCGCGCGACCACGCACCAGAACGCCGCCGCCCAGGGCGGGCTCCACGCCCAGCGGCAGCGGCGGCGCGGCGTATCCCGCCCCGGCCGCGACGGGACGACCGGGGGCGGCGGGCGCCTCGTCGTCGCCGCAGGCGCCGAGGGCGGACAGGACGAAAACCGCGACGGCGCCGCGGCGAAACCAACTCATCGGCGTCTTCCTTCGCGGGCAACCGGGTCTATGCTAGATCGTTAGGCTTGGGCGTAGGCGCAAGCGACGCTTTTCTTCTCTCCTTTCGGGGTCTCTTTCTATGACGGCGGTTCAGCGCGTGGATTCGGTTTGCCTCTATTGCGGGTCCTCCAACGCCGCCGATCCCGTCTACCTCCAGGCCGCCGCCGACTTCGGCCGGGCGATGGCGGCGGGCGGCAAGCGGCTGGTCTACGGCGGCGGGGGCGTGGGCCTGATGGGCGCCGCCGCGCGCGCCGCGCACGAGGCCGGCGGGCGGGTGCTGGGCATCATGCCGGACTTCCTGCGCAGCCGCGAAGTCCTGTTCGACGAGGTGGAAACCGTGGTCGTGCCGAACATGCACGAGCGCAAGATGATCATGTTCCAGGAGTCCGACGCCTTCGTCGTCCTGCCCGGCGGCATCGGAACGCTGGAGGAGATCGTCGAGCTGCTGTCCTGGCGCCGGCTGGACCTGCACGCCAAGCCGGTGGTGTTCGTCAACCTGAAGGGCTTCTGGGAGCCGTTCTACCGGCTGATCGAGCACACGGTTGAGGAGAAGCTGACGCCGGCGAGCTTCCTCGACGCCTGGGTGTCGGTGGACCGGGTCGAAGACATCCTGCCCGCCCTGGAGCGCCCCGCCCAGGCGGCCTGACGCTAAGCTCCTCCCCCGTAGCGCAGCGTGCGGGGGAGGGGGACCGCGGAACGCGGTGGAGGGGGCGCGACTTGGCGCTACGCATCGCGCCCGATCGCTTGCCTCCGCGCCTGAGCGCTTCTAAGCCGGGGCGATCCCATCAAATTGGCAAGCGATCCATGCAGCACATCCTCGAGGAACTCGACCGCCGCCGCGCCCGCGCCCGCGAGGGCGGGGGCGACAAGCGCATCGCCTCGCAGCACGCCAAGGGCAAGCTGACCGCGCGCGAGCGCATCGAGGTCCTGCTCGACGAG
>DASPKD010000088.1:0-5883 GCA_035628275.1 Caulobacteraceae bacterium
CCGCTGATCGTCACCTCCGAGGTCCAGCTGCGGGTGCTGGACGCCAAGGTCAGCTTCGACTCCAACGCCCTGTACCGCCACGCCGACGTGCAGGCGCTGCGCGACCTGTCGGAGGAGGACGAGAAGGAGATCGAGGCGTCGAAGTTCGACCTCTCCTACATCGCGCTGGACGGCAACATCGGCTGCATGGTCAACGGCGCGGGCCTGGCCATGGCGACCATGGACATCATCAAGCTGTACGGCGCCGAGCCCGCCAACTTCCTCGACGTGGGCGGCGGCGCCTCCAAGGAGAAGGTCACCGCGGCGTTCAAGATCATCACCGCCGACCCGGCCGTCAAAGGCATACTGGTCAACATCTTCGGCGGCATCATGCGTTGCGACATCATCGCCGAGGGCGTGGTTGCGGCGGTGAAGGAAGTGGGCCTGAAGGTGCCGCTGGTGGTGCGCCTGGAAGGCACCAACGTCGAACTCGGCAAGAAAATCCTGAACGAAAGCGGCCTGAACCTGATCGCGGCGAACGACCTCGCCGACGGCGCGGAGAAGATCGTCAGGGCGGTGAAGGGCGGCTGAGCTTGCGGGCGGCGCGCCCCACACATATTATGTGTGAGCTGGAGCGCGGTCATGAAGAACATCACTCTCGCGATCGACGACGATCTGCTGGCCCGCGCCCGCAAACGTGCGGCCGAGAAGGGCACCACGGTGAACGCCGTCGTGCGGGAAAGCCTCACCCGCTTCGTCGGCCAGGACGACGCGCAGACCCGCGCGCGTCGCGAGTTGCTCGACATGGCCGAAGCGCGGGATCGAACGTTCCGCGACGGCGAGACCGGCTATGTCTGGAATCGTGAGGACGCCTATGCGGGTCGCCGCTTTTCTCGATACGAACATCCTGGTGTACGCGGCGACGCCGATCGGCCGTGCGCCGCGGAAAGCTCCGATCGGTCGGACTTTGATCACGAGCGGTGACGCGGGACTGTCGGCGCAGGTGCTGGCGGAGTTCTACACCGCCGCGCAGAAGCCCGCGGGCGCCGGTCTGACAGGGGAGGAGGCGGCCGCCTGGGTCGAGCGCCTGGCCGTTTTTCCGTGCGTGGAGATCGATGCGCGACTCGTCGGACACGCGATCAGTCTTTCCCAAAGGTTTCGCATATCCTATTGGGACGCCGCTATCCTCGCGGCGGCCGAACGGCTCGGGGCCGAGACCGTCTACAGCGAAGACCTAAGCCACGGGCAGACCTACGGGGCCGTCCGCGTCGTGAACCCTTTTCTGCCGGCCTGACGAGGTCGGCGTCACCGGAGCGTCATGTCCGTTCTCGTCTCCAAGAACACCAAGGTCATCTGCCAGGGCCTGACCGGCGCGCAGGGCACCTTCCACACCGAGCAGGCGATCGCCTACGGCACGCGCATGGTCGGCGGCGTCACCCCCGGCAAGGGCGGCCAGGCCTGGACCGGCAAGGCCGGCGACCGGGAGGTCTCGCTGCCGGTGTTCGACACCGTGGCCGAGGCGGTGAAGGTCACCGGCGCCGACGCCAGCGTGATCTACGTCCCGCCGCCCTTCGCCGCCGACTCCATCCTGGAGGCGATCGACGCCGAGATCCCCCTGATCGTCTGCATCACCGAGGGCATCCCGGTGGCCGACATGGTCAAGGTGAAGCGCTCGCTGTCGGGCTCGAAGTCGCGGCTGATCGGGCCGAACTGCCCCGGCGTGCTGACGCCCGACGAGTGCAAGATCGGCATCATGCCGGGCAACATCTTCAAGCGCGGGTCGGTGGGCGTGGTCTCGCGCTCCGGCACCCTGACCTACGAGGCGGTGTTCCAGACCACCAACGCGGGACTGGGCCAGACCACCGCCGTCGGCATAGGCGGCGACCCGGTCAAGGGCACCGAGTTCATCGACGTGCTGGAGATGTTTCTCGCCGACGACGCCACAAAGTCGATCATCATGATCGGCGAGATCGGCGGTTCGGCCGAGGAGGACGCCGCCCAATTCCTGGCCGACGAGAAGAAGAAGGGCCGCTGGAAGCCGACCGTCGGCTTCATCGCCGGCCGCACCGCGCCGCCGGGCCGCCGCATGGGCCACGCCGGGGCGATCATCTCGGGCGGCAAGGGCGGCGCCGACGACAAGATCGCGGCCATGGAAGCGGCCGGGATCAAGGTCTCGCCCTCGCCCGCGGCGCTGGGTTCGACCCTGCTCGAGGTGCTGAAGTCTTGAAAGGGTGACCGCGCGCCCGCGGTTTCGCGGGCGAAGGCGGACGAAACGCACTATGTTCCGGCGGCGCGGACGGGGGCGCCCGCGCGCGTCGAAGGGTCCAGGGTGATGGCTGACGATTCCGGCCGGTTGAATCAGGTGTTCGCGGAGACGTCGTTCCTCTACGGCGGCAACGCCGCCTACGTGGAGGACATGCACGAGCGCTGGGCCTCGGACCCGGGCTCGGTCAGCCCCGCCTGGCGCGCCTTCTTCGACCAACTGCGCGACGGCGCCGAGCAGGTGAAGCAGTCGGCCGCGGCCGGCTCCTGGGGCCGCCCGGTCGAGATCGCCCGTACCGAGGAGCTGTCGGCGCTCGACGGCGCCTGGCCCGCGATCGAGGCCAAGGCCCGGGTCGAGGCGCGCGAGCGCGCGCCCGCCGCCACCTCCGAACAGGTCCACGCCGCCGCCCGCGACACCGCCCGCGCCCTGATGCTGATCCGGGCCTACCGCATCCGCGGCCACCTGCAGGCCAATCTCGACCCGCTGGGGCTGGAGCCGCCGGTCCGCAACCCTGAGCTGGAGCCCGAGCACTGGGGCTTCACCTCGGGCGACTACGACCGCCCGATCTTCATCGACGGGGTGCTGGGCCTGCAGTCCGCGACCTTGCGCGACATCCTGGCGATCCTGAAGCGTACCTACTGCGGAAACATCGGCGTGCAGTACATGCACATCGCCGAGCCGGCCGAGAAGGCGTGGATCCAGGAGCGCATCGAGGGCCGCGACAAGGAGATCGCCTTCACCCGCGAGGGCAAGCTGGCGATCCTGAAGAAGCTGGTCGAGGCCGAGACCTTCGAGCGCTTCCTGCACAAGCGCTTCCCCGGCACCAAGCGCTTCGGCCTGGACGGCGGCGAGGCCATGGTCCCGGCGCTGGAGCAGGTGATCAAGCGCGGCGGGGCGCTGGGCGTGGACGAGATCGTGCTGGGCATGGCCCACCGCGGCCGCCTGAACACGCTCGCGGCGGTGATGGGCAAGCCCTACCGCGCCATCTTCCACGAGTTCCAGGGCGGCAGCTCGATGCCTTCGGACATCGAGGGGTCGGGGGACGTCAAGTACCACATGGGCGCCAGCTCCGACCGGGAGTTCGACGGCAACGTCGTGCACCTGTCGCTGACCGCCAACCCCAGCCACCTAGAGATCGTCAACCCGGTGGTGCTGGGCAAGGCGCGCGCCAAGCAATCGTTCGACCTGCGCGCCGACCCGGACGCGGGGCGGGGCAAGGTGCTGCCGCTGCTGATCCACGGCGACGCGGCCTTCGCAGGCCAAGGCGTGGTGGCCGAGTGTTTCGCCCTGATGGGGCTGAAGGGCTACCGCACCGGCGGCACCCTGCACTTCGTGATCAACAACCAGATCGGCTTCACCACCAGCCCGCGCAACAGCCGTTCGTCGCCTTACCCGTCGGACGTGGCGCTGATGGTCCAGGCGCCGATCTTCCACGTCAACGGCGACGACCCGGAGGCGGTGACCTTCGCCGCCAAGGTGGCGACCGAGTTCCGCCAGCAGTTCGGCAAGGACGCGGTGGTGGACATGTTCTGCTACCGCCGCTTTGGCCACAACGAGGGCGACGACCCGACGTTCACCCAGCCGCTGATGTACGCCAAGATCAAGGACCAGCCGTCCACCCGTGAGCTGTACGCGCGGCGGCTGGTCGAGGAAGGCGTGATAGGCCAGGGCGAGTCCGACGCCCTGGTGGCCGAGTTCGAGCGCTTCCTCGACGAGCAGTTCGACGCCGGCAAGAGCTACAAGGCCAACAAGGCCGACTGGCTGGACGGCGCCTGGTCGGGCCTGGGCCTGCCGGAGGGCGACGAGCGCCGCGGCGCCACCGCCGTGCCGCTCGAGAAGTTGCGCGATATCGGCCGCAAGATCACCACCGTGCCGGACGGCGTCGACGCCCACCGGACGCTGCGCCGGGTGATCGAGGCGCGGCGCGAGGCGATCGAGACCGGCCGCAACCTCGACTGGGCCACCGCCGAGAGCCTGGCGTTCGGCGCATTGGTGGACGAGGGCTTCCCGGTGCGGCTGTCCGGCCAGGACAGCGTGCGCGGCACCTTCAGCCAGCGCCACTCGGCGATCATCGATCAGCGCACCGAAGAGAAGTACGTGCCGCTGAACCACATCCGCCCGGGACAGGCGCCGTTCGAGGTGATCGACTCGGCCCTGTCGGAAGAGGCGGTGCTGGGCTTCGAGTACGGCTACAGCCTGGCCGATCCGAACACGCTCGCCCTGTGGGAGGCGCAGTTCGGCGACTTCGTGAACGGCGCCCAGGTGATCATCGACCAGTTCATCTGCTCGGGCGAGCGCAAGTGGCTGCGGATGTCCGGCCTGACCCTGCTGCTGCCGCACGGCTACGAGGGGCAGGGGCCGGAGCACTCGTCGTGCCGCATCGAGCGGTTCCTGCAGCTGTGCGCCGAGGACAACATGCAGGTCGCCAACTGCACGACGCCCGCCAACTACTTCCACATCCTGCGCCGCCAGATCCACCGGCCGTTCAGGAAGCCGCTGATCATCGCCACGCCCAAGTCGCTGCTCCGGCACAAGAAGGCGGTGTCGTCGCTGACCGAAATGGCGGAGGGCTCGTCCTTCCACCGGGTGTTGCACGACGACGCCCAGACCCGCCCCGAGGCCGCCGGCGTCACGCTGAAGGGCGACGCAGACATCCGGCGCGTGATCCTGTGCTCGGGCAAGGTCTATTACGACCTGCTGGAAGAGCGGGAGAAGCGCGGAATCGCCGACGTCTACCTGCTGCGACTCGAGCAGTTCTACCCGTGGCCGATGAAGTCGCTGATGACCGAACTGGGCCGGTTCAAGAACGCCGAGCTGGTCTGGTGCCAGGAAGAGCCGAAGAACATGGGCGGCTGGACCTTCGTCGATCCGTGGCTGGAGCTGACGCTGGAGCGGCTGAGCGTGAAGGCCAAGCGCGCCCGCTACGTCGGCCGCCCGGCCTCGGCCTCCACCGCCGCCGGCCTGATGAGCCGCCACCTCAAAGAACTCGAAACCTTCCTCAACGAGGCGTTCGCTCTATAAGCGACGTTGAGAGACCTCGGAGCCCGATAACGACCATGGCCGACATCCTGACCCCCGCGCTCGGCGAGTCCGTCACGGAGGCGACCATCGCCCGCTGGACCAAGAAGCCCGGCGAGGCGGTGAAGAAGGACGAGATCCTGGTCGAGCTGGAGACCGACAAGGTGTCGCTGGAAGTGGCCTCGCCCGCCGACGGGACGCTCAGCGAAATCCTCGCCGACGCCGGGGCCACGGTCGGGCCCGGCCAGGTGCTGGGCAGGGTCAGCGAAGGCGCCTCGGCCTCGGCCGCGCCCGGCGCCGCCGCCGCCGCCAAGCCCGCGCCGATGTCGCCGATGGCGGCGGTGTCCAGTCCGCCCAAGCCGACCGAGACCGCCCGCGCCGCCGCGCCCGTGCCGTCGGGCGACGCGTCGAAGGCGCTGGACGTCGCCGTGCCGACGATGGGCGAGTCCGTGACCGAGGGCACCATCTCGCGCTGGGCCAAGAAGCCCGGCGAGGCGGTGAAGAAGGACGAACTGCTGGTCGAGATCGAGACCGACAAGGTGGCCGTCGAGGTCGCCTCGCCCGCCGACGGCGTGCTGTCGGAGGTGCTCAGCCCCGAGGGAACGACGGTGAACCCCGGCCAG
>DASPKD010000089.1:0-15369 GCA_035628275.1 Caulobacteraceae bacterium
AGCGGCCGAACTCCTCGGGGCTCAGCAGGCGGGTGAACACCGCGATCGAGGCGAAGCCGACCAGCCCCTGGACCAGGTTGGCGGGGAGGTATCCCCAGACCCCGCGCCAGAACATCAGCGCGCCGCCTCCCGGTCGCCCAGCAGGCAGGGCAGGGTCATGACCATTACGTAGAGGTCGAGCCAGAACGACTGGCGATCGATGTACTCCACGTCCAGCGACACCCGCCGGCGCACCTCTGCGGCGGTGTGCAGCGGCCCGCGCGAGCCCTTGATCGCCGCCCAGCCGGTCATGCCCGGCTTGATCCGGTGGCGCCAGGCGTACTCGGCGACCAGGCGCGAGGACTCGATCTCGCCGGTCTTCATGCCGATCGCGTGCGGGCGCGGACCGACCAGGGACATCTCGCCCTTCAGCACGTTCAGCAGCTGCGGCAGCTCGTCGAGGCTGGTCTTGCGCAGGACGCGCCCGATGCGGGTCACCCGCTCGTCGTTCACCGTCACCTGCCGCTCGGCCTTCGCGTCCGCCGCCTCGTGGCGCATGGTGCGGAACTTCCACACCGTGATCGCCTCGTTGTTGAAGCCGTGGCGGCGCTGGCGGAAGAACACGGGCCCGGGGCTGTCCAGCCGCACCGCCAGCGCGATCGCCGCCAGCAGGGGCGACAGCAGAACCAGCGCCAGCGCGCCGATCAGAAGGTCCTGCACCCGCTTGGCGAAGGCGCGGCGGTCGTCGGCGCCAGCGCCGCCGTCCAGCGCCGAGTCCGCCAGGCGCGCCAAGGCGGCGTCGCGGCCGGCCTCCTCGTCGGCGTCGACCAGCAGGGTGACCTCGTTCGGCAGCACCTTCAGCCGCTGCATCAGCTCGCGAACGCGCGTCTTGGCCGACGGGTCCACGGCGACGACGATGCGGTCGACGTAGGGGGTGATCCGGTGCTCCAGCAGGGCGTCGGTGGTCCCCAGCACCGGCACGCCGCCGATCGAACGGGGCGCGCGCGCCAGCCGGTCGTCGAACACGCCCAGGATGTTGACGTCGCGCCGCTCCAGCGCGGCCTGGATCAGCCGCTCGGCGTGGCGCGTGGCGCCCACCACCAGCACGTTGGGGGTCAGCTTGCCCGTCCGCCGCCAGCGCCGCACCGTCGACCACCACCAGGCGTGGGCCGACAGCAGGGCGGCGAGCGCCAGGCCCGACCACGCCAGCAGGCCAGAGGCGGACTGCGCGCCGGTCAGGGCCCCTGTCGCCGCGCCCACCCCGGCCGCCGCGGCCACCGCGCCGGCCAGCCGGGCGAACCGGCGGCCCAGCGGCTCGTCGCGGCCGAAGCGGTAGAGGTCGAAGCTCCGCAGCGCCCAACAGGCGGTCAGCGACGCGACCGCGAACGGCAGCACCGCCCCCAGCGGCGCCGCCAGCAACGGCCCCGGGGCGGCGATCTCGGCGACCACCGCTCCCAGCGCCAGCAGGGCGAGGGCGTCGGCGCGGCGGAACAGGCCGACGGCCAGCGCGCCGCTCCGCCGCTTGCGCGCGGAGACCAGCTTCTCAGGCCGGAACGGTCCGCGCCGGTCGGCGTCGTCGTCCGCCGCCGACGACGGCATGGCCGCCACCGCCTCGGCGGCGAGCGCCTGCAGCCCGGCCGCGTCCAGCGGCGGCTTCGTAGCCGGTGAAGCTTTGCGCAGAGCTGCGGCGGCCGCCATCGCGTGTCCTGTTCGGAGTTCCCCCGCGCCCATACTGCCCGACGGCCCGTGTGAATCCGGTTAACCCGCGACGGCCTCGCCCCGAATTGCCTTTCCCCGCCGTGCGCCTATAAGCGGCGCGCGTTCATCGGCGAGGAGTCGAAGCCATGGATTTCCAGACCGCGCGCCGGCACATGCTGGATTCCCAGGTCAGGACCAACGACGTCACCGACGTCGACATCCAGCAGGCGATGCTGAGCGTGCCGCGCGAGCGGTTCTGCGCGCCGGCGCGGGCGTTCGCCGCCTACGCCGAGGTGGAGCCTGAGATCTGCCCCGGCCGCTGGCTGATGAAGGCGCGCGACGTCTCCAAGCTGCTTCAGGCGGCCAAGCCTCGTGCCGGCGAGCGGGCCTTGGCCCTGGCCGCGCCCTACGCGGCGGCGCTGCTGGCGCGCATGGGCCTGGACGTCGTCGCCCAGGAGGCCGACGGCCGCGCCGCGGCGGTGCTGGAGGGCGGCTTGGCCGAGGCCGGCGTGCCGTTGAAATCCGGCGAGCTGACCCATCCCGTCGGTCAGGACTACGACCTGATCGTCTGCGAGGGCGCGGTCGCCGAGGTCCCGCAATCGTGGGTCGACGCGCTGAAGCCGGGCGGCCGGCTGGCGGTGGTGGAACGCGACGGGCCGGTCGGAAAGGCGCGGCTCTACGTGCGCACCGCGTCCGGCGCCTCCTCGCGCGAAGTGTTCGACGCCACGCCGCCGATGTTGCCGGGCTTCGAGCGCGTCCCTACCTTCCAGTTCTGAAACGGCGGCGGTTGAAACCTTCGCCCATGAAAAAAGCTTAACTGGTAAGCCGCTGGCCCCTCGGCCAGAGGGGATGCTAGATCACACGCGCGGTCGAACGCGCGCTTATCGGGGATAGTCTCATGTCGAACAGCCGTCGCGCGCTTCTCACCGCCGCGGCCCTGGGCCTGGCCCTTTCGGGCGGTGCGAACGCCTCGGCCGAGACCCTGGCCGAGGCGATCGGCCTGGCCTATCAGACCAACCCGACCCTCCAGCAGCAGCGCGCCCAGCAGCGCGCGCTGGACGAGAGCGTGGTCCAGGCCCGGGTCGGCTACCGTCCGCAGGTCAGCGTGACCGGTTCGGTGCAGTACCAGGACCCGGTGAACGGCGGCCTGTTCAATCCCGATCCCGACAACTTCACCGCCACCGCGGGCGTCGGCGCGTCTCAGCCGCTGTACACCGGCGGCCGCGTCACCCGCGGCGTCCAGGCGGCCGAGGCCGACGTGCTGCGCGGGCGCGAGAACCTGCGCGCGGTCGAGGCTCAGGTCCTAGCCGGGGTGATCCAGGCGTACGTCGACGTGCGCCGCGACCAGGAGGCCCTGCGCATCCGCCAGGAGAACGTCCAGGTCCTGCAACGCCAGCTGGAAGAAGCCAGCGCCCGCTTCGAGGTCGGCGAGATCACCCGCACCGACGTGGCCCAGGCCGAGGCCCGCCTGGCCGCGTCGCAAGCCAACCTGTCCGCCGCCCAGGCCCAGCTGTCGGTCAGCCGCGCGGCCTACGCCGCGGTGGTCGGCCAGACCCCGGGCACGCTGGAGCCCGAGCCCGCGCTGCCGGGCATGCCCGGCAGCTTCGACCAGGCGATGGACGTCGCCCAGGACGAGAACCCCACCCTGCGCGCCTCCGAATTCGCCGAGGCCGCCGCCCGCGCCCGCGTCGCCCAGGCCCGCGCCGAGTACCGGCCGGAGCTGTCGCTGCGCGCCAACTACGGCGCCACCACCACCTTCCAGGCCGACAACGGCCCGAGCGGCCGCTTCACGGACCAGGACGCCGCCAGCGCCACCGCCAACGTCTCGGTGCCCCTGTTCACCGGCGGGCTGAACGGCTCGCGCGTGCGCCAGGCGCTGGAGAACAACAACGCCGCCCTGGTCGCCGTGGAGGGCGCCCGCCGCGAGGTGCTGCAACGGGTCTCCCAGGCCTGGGCCCAGGTGATCTCGGCCCGCGCCGCCCTGACCGCCAACGAGGAGCAGGTGCGCGCCGCGCGCATCGCCGCCGAGGGCGTGCGCCAGGAGGCCCAGGTCGGCCTGCGCACCACCCTGGACGTGCTGAACGCCGAATCGGAGCTGCGCGAGGCGGAGTTGAACCTGGTGCGCACCCGCCGCGACCAGTACGTGGCCCAGGCCAACCTGCTGTCGGCCATGGGTCGGCTGGAGGCCGAGCACCTCGTGGCCGACGTCGAGGCCTACGATCCGGCCCGCAACTTCAACCGCGTGAAGAACAAGGGTTGGGTGCCGTGGGAGCCGCTGGTGGCCGGCGTCGACCGCGTCGCCGCCCCGCCGGTGCGCCAGCCGAAGCCCGACCTGGACGCGCCGATCGACGCCGATCTGGCCAAGGACACGACGCCGCGCCGGTAAACCCTTCGTTGATACCGGCGGGTTTGAATGCGACACCGTTTGCGGCCGCGCGCCGCCGCCGATAGGCTGTAGCGCGACCACGCCACCTCATCATCGAGACCGAAGCGCCATGTCCGAACAGACCGCTCAAGAGCCGACGATGGAGGAGATCCTGGCCTCCATCCGCCGGATCATCTCCGAAGACGACGCGCCTGCGGCGCCGCAGGCCGCGGCCGCCCCCGAGCCCGCGCCCGCGGAGCTGTCCTCGGCCCTGATGGACGAGCCGGTGTCGGTTCAGGACGACGAGCCGGAAGAGGTGCTGGAGCTGACCCAGCGCTACGACGAGCCCGCCGCCTTCGTCGCCCCGCGCCCGATCGAGACCGTCGGCGACATCGAGGTCGCGCCGCGTCCGGTGGAGCGTCCCGCCCCCCGTTATGAAGCCCCGCGCGCCGAGCCGGAGCCTCAGGAGGACATGCTGGTCTCCGACCCCGCCGCCGACACCGCCGCCGCCGCCTTCGGCCAGCTCGCGCAGAGCCTGATGATGCCGCGCGAGGGCCGCTCGCTCGAGGACGTGGTCAAGGAACTGATGAAGCCGATGCTGAAGAGCTGGCTGGACCAGAACCTGCCCGCCATCGTCGAGGCCCAGGTACGGGCGGAGGTCGAACGCATCGCCCGCCGCGGCGCCCGCTAGCCCTTCATCCGAAACCCCTGATAAGGAGGGCGGCGCCGGACCTGGCGCCGCCCTTTTCATTTCCCGATGCTCGAAAAAACCTTCGATCCCAAGACCGTCGAACCGCGTCTCTACGAGCGGTGGGAGGCGTCCGGCGCCTTCTCGCCCGAGCACGCCCTGGCGAGAAACCCCGACGCCGAGGGCTTCTCCATCGTCATCCCGCCGCCCAACGTGACCGGCTCGCTGCACATCGGCCACGCGCTGAACAACACGCTCCAGGACGTGCTGACCCGCTTCGAGCGGATGCGCGGCAAGGCGGCGCTGTGGCTGCCCGGCACCGACCATGCCGGTATCGCCACCCAGATGGTGGTGGAGCGCCAGCTGGCGGCCGAAGGGACCAACATCAGCCGCAGGGACATGGGCCGCGAGGCCTTCGTCGAGCGGGTGTGGAAGTGGAAGGCGGAGTCCTCCGGCACGATCCAGGGACAGCTGCGCCGCCTGGGCGCCTCCTGCGACTGGAGCCGTGAGCGCTTCACCCTCGACGAGGGCCTGTCGGCGGCGGTGCGCAAGGTGTTCGTCACCCTGCACAAGCAGGGGCTGATCTACCGCGACAAGCGGCTGGTGAACTGGGATCCGCAGTTCCAGACCGCGATTTCGGACCTGGAGGTCCAGCAGAAGGAGGTCGACGGCGCCTACTGGCACTTCGCCTATCCGTTGGAGGACGGCTCCGGCGAGGTGGTGGTCGCCACCACCCGGCCGGAGACCATGCTGGGCGACACCGCGGTCGCCGTGCATCCCGACGACGAGCGCTATCAGGCCATGGTCGGCAAGATGCTGGCCCATCCGATCACCGGCCGCCGCATTCCGGTGGTGGCCGACGACTACGCCGACCCGGAGAAGGGCTCCGGCGCGGTGAAGATCACCCCCGCCCACGACTTCAACGACTTCCAGGTCGGCAAGCGCCACGGCCTGGAGATGATCAACGTCATGGACGCCTGGGCGCGCATGGCGGGCCCGATCCCGGCCGAATACGCCGGCATGGACCGCTTCGACGCCCGCAAGGCGATCGTGGCGAAGATGGAGGAACTCGGCCTGCTGCGCGGGATCGAGAAGGTCCGCCACATGGTCCCGCACGGCGACCGCTCGGGCGTGGTGATCGAGCCGTACCTGACCGACCAGTGGTACGTCGACGCCAAAACCCTGGCCCAGCCGGCGATCAAGGCGGTCGAGGACGGCCGCACGGTGTTCGAGCCGCGCAACTGGGACAAGACCTACTTCGAATGGATGCGCAACATCGAGCCCTGGTGCGTCTCGCGCCAACTCTGGTGGGGCCACCGCATCCCGGCTTGGTACGGGCCGGACGGCGCGGTGTTCGTGGAAGAGAGCGAGGAGGCGGCCCGCGCCGCCGCCCGGGCTCGTTACGGGGACGACCGGCCTCTGACCCAGGACGAGGACGTGCTCGACACCTGGTTCTCCTCGGCCCTGTGGCCGTTCTCGACCATGGGCTGGCCCGACGAGACCGAGGACCTGAAGCGGTTCTACCCGACCCACACCCTGGTCACCGGGTTCGACATCATCTTCTTCTGGGTCGCCCGGATGATGATGACCGGCCTGCACTTCATGGGCGAGGTTCCGTTCCGGCGCGTGTTCATCAACGCCCTGGTCCGCGACGCCTCGGGTCAGAAGATGTCCAAGTCCAAGGGCAACGTGATGGACCCCCTGGGCCTGATCGACCAGTACGGCGCCGACGCCCTGCGCTTCACCCTGACCGCCATGTCCGGCCAGGCGCGGGACATCAAGCTCTCGGAACAGCGCATCGAGGGCTACCGCAACTTCGGCACCAAGCTGTGGAACGCCGCGCGCTTCTGCCAGATGAACGAGTGCGTCCGCGACGAGACCTTCGATCCGGCCCAGGCGAAAGAGACGCTGAACCGCTGGATCCGCGGCGAGACGGTGAAGACCGCCCGCGCGGTCACCCAGGGGCTGGAGGCCTGCGCCTTCGACGACGTGGCCAACGCGCTCTACCGCTTCATCTGGAACGTGTTCTGCGACTGGTATCTGGAGCTCGCCAAGCCGATCCTGAACGGCGACGACGAGGCGGCCAAGGCCGAGACCCGCGCCACCGCCGCCTGGGTGCTGGACCAGTGCCTGAAGCTGCTGCACCCGGTGATGCCGTTCCTGACCGAGGAGCTGTGGGACAAGACCGCCTCGTTCGGCCGGGCCCGCGACGGCATGCTGATCACCGCCGACTGGCCGGCGCTTCCGGACGCCTGGGTCGACCCCGAGGCCGAGGCCGAGATCGGCTGGCTGATCGCCCTGATCGGCGAGGTCCGCTCGATCCGCTCGGAGATGAACGTGCCGCCCTCGGCCCGCGCGCCCCTGGCCGTGGTCGGGGCGCAGGCCGCGACGCGCGAGCGCCTGGCCAGCCACCGCGACCTGATCCTGACCATGGGGCGCCTTTCCGACCTGCGCGAGGCCGAGGCCGCCCCGGCCGGCGCCGTGCCCTTCGTGGTGGGGGAGGCGACCGGCGCCCTGTCGATCGCCGAGTTCATCGATTTCGCCGCGGAGCGCGCACGCCTGACCAAGGAGATCGGCGCCCTGAACGGCGAGATCGACAAGGCCGCCCGCAAGCTCTCCAACCCCGACTTCGTCGCCCGCGCGCCGGAGGAGGTGATCGAGGAGAACCGCGAACGCCTGGCCGAAGCCGAAGCCGCCAAGGCCAAGCTGGAACAGGCGCTGGGGCGGCTGGAGGCGGTGGCCTAAGCTCCCCGCGAGCAAGTTCATGGGCAAACGCCTCGACCAGCTCCTCGTCGAACGCGGCCTGTTCGACAGCCGGGCCAAAGCGCGCGCCGCGATCGAGGCGGGACGGGTCAGCGTCGACGGCCAGGTGGCGCGCAAGGCGTCGCAGGAGGTGTCCTTCGCCGCGTCTATCGACGCCGAAGCGGCCCACCCGTGGGTCGGACGCGGCGCGCTTAAGCTCGACCACGCCCTGACCCTGTGGCCCGTGGCGGTCGAGGGCAGGGCGGCGCTGGACGTCGGCGCCTCCACGGGCGGCTTCACCGAGGTGCTGCTGAGCCGCGGCGCGGCGCGGGTCTACGCCGTCGACGTCGGCCGCGGGCAGCTGCACCCCAGGGTCGCCGCCGATCCGCGCGTGGTGAACCTGGAGGGCGTCGACGCCCGCACGCTCGACGCGACCCTGATCCCGGAGCCGCCGCGGCTGGTCGTCTGCGACGCCAGCTTCATCGGCCTGGCCAAGGTGCTGCCCGTCCCCCTGAGTCTGGCCGCCCCGGACGCGGAACTGATCGCCCTGGTCAAGCCCCAGTTCGAGGCGGGCCCCGGCCATGTCGGCAAGGGCGGCCTTGTCCGCGACCCGGACCTCCACGCCCGCGTGCTGGCCGAGGTCGCGGCCTGGCTGGAAGCCTCGGGCTGGCCCGTCCTGACGACCGCCGACAGCCCCGTCGAAGGCGGCGACGGAAACCGCGAGTTCCTGCTGCGGGCGCGCAAGGCCTGATGCGAAAAGGCCGCCCGCAGATCCTGCGGACGGCCCCTCGGCGCTTCGGTTTTCAGGACGGATCAGCGGCGGCGGTATTGGCTGTTGCTGCTGCTGTAGGTCCGGCACTTGGCGTTCTTCTTGGCGATCTGGTGGCCGGCGACCGCGCCGACCGCGCCGCCCAGCACCGCGCCTTCGGTGCGCACGCCGCGCGCGGCGACCTGCGAGCCGACGACGGCGCCCAGGATGCCGCCGACCACGGTGCCCTTGTTGCCGGGCGAGCGCTTGCACGCGGTGCTGGTCGCGGCGTCGGCGTAGGAGGGAATGGCGGCGACCGTGCCGAAGGCCAGAGCCGCCGACAGGGTCAGGGCGGAGAGGGTCTTCATCGGGATACTCCTTGACTGGTCCGGCCGAAGCCGAACGAAAACAACGCTGTCGGTGGATCGGGGTTGCGGCTTTAACGGAAAGAGCCGCCCGTTTGCGGCGAGCGGCTCTCCCGGATCAGACGCGGCCCTGATCAGTAGGTCGGGCGGTAGCGGCCGTTGCGGTCCGGGCAAACCCGGATGTACTCGCCGTTGTAGTCGCGGGCCCAGCGGCAGTTGCGCTGCACGTAGTAGTCGTCCCCGTACTGGCCGCGCTCCGAATAGCCGCGGTAAGCGTAGGTTTGGTTCGACTGCCAGTAGGCGCCCTGGTTGTCGCAGGCGTAGGAGCCCTTGGCCGACTTGCGGCCGAGCTCGGCGCCGGCGACCGCGCCGAGCACGCCGCCCAGGATCGCGCCTTCGGTCTTGTTGCCGCGGCCAGCGACCTGCGAGCCGACCACCGCGCCGGCGACCGCGCCCACGGCCGCGCCGGTGTTGCGGCGCTTCTTCTTCTCGTCGCGGCAGGCGTCCTCGTAATACCCGTAGTCGCCGGCCGGCTGATAATAGCGGTTGTTGTAGCCGTAGCTGGACGAGCGATCGTTACGGCTGTCGTAGTACCGGCCCGCACGGTCGTGGTCGGCGAACGACGGCGTGGCCAGAGAACCCGCGGCGACGGCGGCGGTGAGAGCGAGAGTGACGGGGGCGAACTTCATTTGCGAATACCTCCAACCGGCGTGGTTTCAACTTGGCCGGGGGCGAGGGGTTCCACGCCTCCGAATGACGGGCATTAAAGCAGGCCGAACCTGAACGGGGATCGAACCGGAGCGTTCATCTCCGTTCATCTGCGGCGGCGCTTGCGACAGGAAAAAGCCGCCCGGACCGGGGTCCGAGCGGCTTTCCTTCACGTCGACCGACGGGGGGCTGAAGTCAGTCGACGACGCGGTAGCGGCCCTGGGCGTCCGGGCAGACCCGCACGTAGCGCTTCTCGGTGCGGCCGTCGGGCAGGTAGATCGGGCTCTCGGCCAGGCGGCAGCCGTCGACCGAATTGCTGTCCGCGACCGGCGTGCTGTAGCCGTAGTCTTCGCCGTACCCGTAGCCGTAGTCGCGGCGGTCGTCGTAACGGCGGTCGTCGTAGCGACGATCGTCGTACCGGCGGTTGTCGTAACCGTAGGGATAGCTCTGGCCGTAGCCGTAGGGCTGCTGCGGATAGGTCTGACCGTAGCCGTAGGGGTTCGAGGTCTGGCCGTAGCCGTACTGACCGTACCCATTGTTGTAGCCGTAGCCGGCGCCGCAGCGGCTGCCGCCCTTGGCGGCCTGGGCGCCGATCACCGCGCCGGCGACCGCGCCGATGGCGCCGCCTTCGGACTTGGCGCCGCGGCCCGCGACGTTGGAGCCCAGCGCCGCGCCGGCGATGGCGCCCAGCACCGCGCCGGCGGTCTGGTTGCCCTTGGTGTTTCGGCACGGGTCGGAATAGCCGTAGCCGTTGGAGCCGTAGCTCTGGGCCGAAGCGAAGGTGGGAACGGCCAGGGCGCCCGCGGCGAGCGAGGCGGCGAGGGCCAGGGAGACGGGGCGGAATTTCATCGGGTCAAGCTCCAACACAGAAACTGGTGCGAGCGGCCCCCCGGCGAAAACCGTGCGAATGCGCCACCCGACGCCGCCATATAGGCTGAACCAACCTGAACGGATTTTGAGCGGCCCGTTCATGTTCGTTCACGGACTGCGGCCTTTCGCGCGCGCGCGGGCTCGGGCACAAGCCCCGGCCATGGCCGAACGCGTCGAGGAACTGGAGATCGGAGCCGTCGGGGCCCAGGGCGACGGCCTGGCGCCGGGACCGCTGTTCGTACCCCTGACCCTGCCGGGCGAGCGGGTGCGCGCGCGCGTCGACGGCGACCGGGGCGAGGTGCTCGAGCTGCTGAGGCCGAGCCCGGACAGGGTCGCGCCCGTGTCGCCGCACTACGGCGAGTGCGGGGGCTGCTCGCTGCAGCACTGGGCGAGCGCGCCGTACCTGGAATGGAAGCGCGAGCAGGTGCGTCTGGCCTTGGCGCGGGAGCGGATCGAGACCGAGATCGCCCCCACGGTCGCCTGTCCGCCCGCGTCGCGCAGACGGCTCGCCCTGCACGCCCGACCCGCGCGGGGAGGGGCGATCCTGGGCTTCAAGGCGCGGCGGTCCTGGCGGCTGGTCGAGGTCGCCGAATGCCCGATCGCCGACCCCGCCCTGGTGCGCGCCTTTCCGGCGCTGCGGACCCTGGCGGCCGCCTTCTTCGAGCACCCGAAGTCGGCGCCCACCCTGCACGTCACCGCCACCCTGTCGGGGCTGGATGTCGAGGTAACCGGCGTGGAGCGCCGGAGCGGCGGGCTGTCGGCCGACAGCCGCATGCGCGCGGCCGAAGCCGCCTCGGCCGCCGACCTGGCGCGCGTGACCATGGGCGGCGAGATCCTGTACCAAGCCCGCCAGCCGGTGGTTCGGCTGGGGCCCGCGACCGTCGCCCTGCCGCCCGGCGCCTTCCTGCAGGCCGTGCCGCAGGCGGAGCAGGCCATGGCCGACCTGGCGCTGGAGGCGGTGGCGGACGCGCGGCGGCTGGCGGACCTGTTCTGCGGCGTCGGCACCTTCACCTTCCGCCTGGCCGAGGTCGCGCCGGTGCTGGCCGCCGACGGGGCGGAGCCGGCGCTCCGGGCGCTGAAGGCCGCGGTCGGGACCGCGCCGGGCCTGAAGGCGATCACCGCCGAGGCCCGCGACCTGTTCCGCCGCCCGGTCTCGGCCGAGGAGATGAAGAAGATCGACGCGATCGTGTTCGACCCGCCGCGCGCCGGCGCCGCCGCGCAGGCGCCCGAGATCGCCCGCAGCGGGGCTGCGACCGTGGTCGGGATTTCCTGCAACCCCGCCACCTTCGCCCGCGACGCCCGCACCCTGGTCGACGCCGGTTTCCGCCTGGAGCGGGTTACGCCCGTGGACCAGTTCCTGTGGTCGGCCCACGTCGAGGCGGTGGGCGTGTTCCGGCGCTAGGGCGCCGGACCGCCGTCACTGCACCCGCTTCAGCAGCTCCTGCACCGCGGCTTCCAGCTGGGCGTCGCGGCCGGTCAGGGTTTCGCCCAAGGGCCGCTCCACCCGGATGTCGACCGGGCGGGGGTTCAGCTCCATGTTCTGCCCCTTGGTGTCCTCGATCTTGATGAAAGGCACGCGCAGGATCGAGCCGTCGATCAGCGGCTGGCCCGAGGTGTAGATGATCCACCCCGAGGTCGGCGTGCCGACCACCTGGCCCAGGCCCAGCAGCTTGTAGCCTTCGGTGAAGTCCTCTGCATCCGACAGCGACGACTCGTTGGTCACCAGCACCGTGGGGGAGTCGAACGCCCGCTGGCCCAGCGCCTGGCGGCTCGGCAGGCCGAACAGGTCGCGCGGGGTCATGGTCAGGATGGTCTTGCGGCTGAACACGTCCAGCACCCGGCCGTGGACATAGCCGCCGTTGTTGTTGCGGATGTCGATGACCACGCCCTGCTTGCCCTGGTTCTCCGCGTCGAGGTCGACGTAGAGCTGGGCCAGCGACTGGTCGCCCATGTCGGGGATGTGGACGTAGCCCAGCTTGCCGCCGCTGATGCGGTTCACATAGGCGCGGCGGTCGTTGACCCACTGGCGGTACAGCAGGCCGGTGGCCACCGCCCCGCCGATCGGGCGCACCACCACGTTGCGGGCCTTCGCCGCATCGCCGCCGGGGGCCACGCGCAGCACCGTGCGCCGGCCGATCTTGCCCTGCAGCAGCTGGTCCAGGTTGGCGGTGCGGCCGATCGCCGTTCCGTCCACCGCCAGCAGCACGTCGCCGACCTTGATCGAGCCCTCCAGGTCCGCGGGCCCGAGCCGGATCACCTCGCGCACCGCCAGGCCGCGGCCGGCCTCGTAGGCTTCCCGGTCGAAGCGCAGGCCCAGGTCGCCGACCCGCGGCGCGGGGTTCAGCTCCGGCGACCGGTTCAGCCCCGAGTGCGAGGCGTTCAGCTCGCCGATCATCAAATTGATCACCCGCCGCATCTCGTCGGGCGTGCGCGCGCCCTCGACGTAGGGAGCGGTCGCCCCGCGCGCGGCGTTCCAGTCGCGGCCGTGGAAGTTCGGGTCGTAGAAGCGCCGGTTCAGCGTCCCCCAGGCCTGGTCGAACACCACCCGCTTCTCGACGTCGAAATCGACCTCCATCTCGGCGGTCACCGCGGTGACCTTGGCCTTGGGCGACTCGATCGGGGTCGAGGTCACCGCGCCTGCCTCCAGGAAGAAGATCTTCTTGGAGTCCGGGGTGAAGGCGTAGTCGCCCTTTGGCCGGCGGCTGGAGGTCAGGGCTTGCGGGAACGGCGGCTCCTTGGCCAGCTCGTCCAGATTGTAGGAATACAGGTTCGCCGGCCCGCTGCCGCTCGAGCCGCTGAACACCAGGGTCTTGCCGTCGGGGCTGATCGCCGGATCGTCCGCCGACATGCCGAGCGGCAGGATGGTGGCGCGCTCGCGGATGCCTTCGAACACGATCTTCACCGACGTCGTCTTGGCCTTGGCGCCGGCGGCGGCCTTGCCCTTGGCGGGCGCGGCGGCGGGCAGCTCGGCCGGCGCGGCGGCCTCGTCCTCGGCCTTGGTCTCGCCCGGAGGCGTGGTCGGCGACGGGTTCGGCTTGTCCGGCGTGCTCTCGGTCGCCTTGAACATCTCGCGGAAGGCGTCCTCGCGGAACTTCGGCACGTTGGGCAGCAGGTCGACGCGGATCATCTGCGACGGCTCGCTGCGGTGGGCGCTGGAGAACAGCACGTACTTGCCGTCCGGCGACCAGGCGACGCGCCGCCCGGTGTCGCCGTTGGCCAGGAAGCTGATCGGCCGCGCCTCGCCGCCTGTCGCGGGCACGACGTGGATGTTGGTGAACGACTTGCGATCGATCACCGAGAACGCGATCCAGCGCCCGTCAGGCGACCACGACGGCTCGGTGCTCCCGTAGGCGCCGGTGAACACGACCGTGTCGCTCAGCACCTTGCGGTCGTCGCCCAGCGTGATCACCCGCATCTCCCGCGGGGCGCGGAAGTAGGCGATCATCTTGCCGTCGGGCGACCAGGACGGCGCCTCGACCCGGCCCTGGCCGCTGGTCAGGGTCCGCTCGGTCTCGGTCGCCACGTCGTACTCGACCAGCTGCGAGTCCAGCCCGCGTTCGGCCACGTACAGCAGCCGCCGCGAGTCCGGCGACCAGACCGGCTGGGCTTCGGCGGTGGGCGTGCGGCTGACCCGCTGGGCCGTGCCGCCGTCCTCGGCGGAGGCGGCGAACACCTCGCCGCGCGCGGTCACCGCCACCTTCTTGCCGTCCGGCGACAAGCCCAGCTCCTGGAAGCTGGTCTCGCTCAGCCGCCGCTCTCCGGCCCCGGCGGGCGATCCGCGCAGCGTGATCGGCACCTCGCTCGCCCGCCCGGTCTTCGGATCGAAGCGCCAGATGCCGAAGCCGCGCTCGAACACGATCTCGTCGGACGGCCCGCCGATGGAGGGCCACAGCACCCGGCCGCTGTCGAACTTCGTCAGCTGCTGCGGCTCGCCGCCGTTCAGCGGCAGCCGCCACAGGTTCTCGCTCCCGCCGCGGTCGCTCATGAAGAAGAGCGCGCCGCCGTCCTTCGACCACATCGGCCAGGCGTGACGGGCGCCCGAGGCCATGAGCCGCTTGTGCGGCGCGCCGTCGGCGATCGGCTTCAGCCACAGCTCGGACTGGTCGATATGGCTGGAGCCGTTGCGCCACCACTGGCCGCTGCTGATGCCCTTGGCCGCCAGAGCCACCGTCTTGCCGTCCGGCGAGGGCGCGCTCTGGAATTCGTTCAGATAGCGCTCGCGGCTGACCTCCAGCGGCGTTCCGCCCGAAGACGACACGCGGAACACGTCGCCCAGGCGCGTGACGTCGTTGATCCCCGAGGTGAAGTAAATCCACTTGCCGTCGCGGGACCACCCGTCCAGCTGCTCGTTCACGTCGCCCCAGGTCAGGCGCTCCACCCGGCCGGTCGCCAGGGTCAGGACGTAGATGTTGGTGGTGCCGCCCCGGTTGGAGGCGAAGGCCAGCCGGCTTCCGTCGGGCGACCACAGGGGCCGCGACTCGGTCGCCGGGTCGGTGACCAGCAGCCGCGCGACGCCGCCCTGCGCCGGCACGGTCCAGATGTCCCCGCCGGACGCGAAGGCGATCTCGCTGCCGTCGGGCGACAGCGACGGCTCCGCCAGCGGCGCCTTGCTCCGCGGCTCCTGCGCCGATCCGGCGCTCGCGGCCAGCACGGCGGCGCACAGCGCCGCGAACGCGGTGAAGGACTTGCTCATCTCGAAAACACCCCCTGGCGCGCCGCTCTCACGGGCGGTCTTGGCGTCACCATAGCACGACCGAAGCGCCTGCGATCAACGACTGCTTGCCCCTAACCCTTCCGCGCACGCCTGCTCAGCGGCGGCGAACGCTTATGCTGTCGTCAATAGCAAAGCTTGAGAACATCCACAGAACGCCCACGGCCAAGGTTAACAAACCGCTCGCCGAAACGCCGACTCAGCCTATTCGGGTAAGAGTCTCTTAAGGATGGTTGGTTTCCAATTAACCCTGCCCGGAAGGCGTGGCGCATAAGGCGTTCGCGACGGTCGGGAAGGGTCGAGAGGTCAGGGTCGATGGCTATTCATTTGTCCGCGCCGAGCGCGACGGAACTGAAACCCCGCATCGTGGTGTTCGGGGTCGGCGGCGCGGGCGGCAACGCCGTCAACAACATGATCGAGGCGGGCCTCGAAGGCGTGGAGTTCGTGGTCGCGAACACCGACGCCCAGCAGCTGCAGTTCGCCAAGACCGACCGT